>CAYVHP010000039.1:0-43987 GCA_964451265.1 uncultured Caulobacteraceae bacterium
TTGGCGGCGCCGGCCTTGGCGTCGGCTTCGTTGAGGTCCAGCACGGCGACCTCCGCGCCCTGGGCGGCGAAGGCCTTGGCGATGGCTGCACCGATGGTCCCGCCGCCGCCGGTCACGGCGACCACCCGGCCCGCAAAAGCCTTAGGCTTGTCCTTGCCCAGCTTGGCCTGCTCCAGCGACCAGTATTCCATCTCGAAGGTGTCGGCCTGGCTGATGCTTTCGAAGGCGCTCATGGTCTCAGCCGCGCTGGTGACCCGCACGGTGGTCTCGGCGATGTCGGCGGCGATGACGGCGTCCTTGCGCGAGCGGCCCGCCCCGAACAGGCCCAGGCCGGGAACCATCACAACGCGCGGCATGGGATCGAGCATGGCCTTCTTGGGATCGGCCGTGGCGTTGTGGCGCTCGAAATAGGCGCGGTAGCGCGCGGCGTAGGCGTCAACCGCCGCCTGGGTCGCCTGGGCGAAGCCGTCCAGGTCTTGGGCCGCGGCAGATGGCAGAACCAGCGGCCAGGGCTTGATGCGGATCACATGGTCCGGCGTGGCGACGCCGCCTTGGCTATAGCGGGCCAAATCCTCCCCGCCGACGAACTCCAGCACCTCCGGTCCCGCCCGGTGGTCCAGCACCATGGGTGCGAAGCCGCGACTGAGCGCGCCGCGAATGATGGGCCCGACATCGGAAGCTGTCGCGGAGGCGGAGGGGAGGGCGGCGCGCGCGCGGGTCCGGCTCGGGGCGCGCGCGATCCGCTGCTCGGCCATGTCGACGAATTCGATCATCCGCTCGTACGAGGTCTTGGCGTCCGGACCCCAGGAGAAGATGCCGTGCTTGAGCAGGACCATGCCCTCGCTATGCGGGTGCGCCTCATAGGTCGCGGCGGCAAGCTGGGCGAGAGCAAAGCCGGGCATGCAGTAGGGCGCTATGGCCAACCGGTCGCCGTACAGGTCCCGGCAAATAGCCTCGCCGTCCGGCTGGTCGGTCAGGGCCAGGACGGCATTGGCGTGGCTGTGATCCACCACCGCCTGGGGGACCCAGGCGTGCAGCAGGGTCTCCACCGAGGGGTTGGGGCCGGACGGATCGAGCATGGCGGTGCGCTGGGCGGCGACCATGCCCTCGTCGGACAGGCTGTTCAGACGGCGCAGGGCCAGCAGCGGGGCCATACGCACGGCGGGCAGGCCCTGCGGTTCGATGTCGCCCAGATCCCAGCCCGAACCTTTGACCCGCAAAACCTCCACAGGCTCGCCCAGCATGTCCGCTTCGACGGTTTTGAGCGAGGTGTTGCCGCCGCCGTGCTGCACGAGGGCTGGGTCGGCCCCCAGAAGGCGGCTGGAATAGACGCGCAGGGCCAGGTCCTCGGCCACGCCCCGCTGGGCGTAGTGCGCGATCATCGCGTCGGCGTCGGCCTTGGACCAAAGGCTTTTCACTGAGCAGTCTCCTTCAGCGGCATGACAACCCTTCGGCTATTGGCCGAGAGCGTGGCGACAGGCAAGCGCCGCGCGGTCGGACCCACGCTCAGGCGGCAAAACACCGTTCTCGTAAATGGCTATAGGCGTCGCAGCCCCGCAGGCCTTATAGGAGGCTAAAGTTGCCAAATCGCCGAACAAATAACGGGGACGGACTGCGTGGGAAGAGTGGCTTGTTATCGGCGTGTTCCATTGGCGGCTATCGGCTTGGCATGGGTGCTGTGCGCCTGTGCGCGGCCTCATCCCCCTGCGCCGCCAACGCCGGAAGTGGGTGTGACCACCCTTCAGGCGCAAAGCGCGGACATTCAGACCGAATTGCCCGGCCGCACCAGCGCCGTTGAAACCGCCGATGTGCGCCCGCAGGTCAGCGGCATCATCCTGTCGCGCGCCTTCGTTGAGGGCTCGCAGGTCAGCCGGGGCCAACTGCTGTATCAGATCGACCCCGCTCCTTATCAGGCCGCTTACGCCTCGGCCCAGGCCCAGCTCGCCAACGCCCAGGCGGTGGACCGCACGGCCAAGCTCAAGGCCCAGCGCTATGACGATCTGGTCAAGATCAACGCCGTCAGCCGGCAGGACGCCGACGACGCCCGCGCGACCGCCGGGCAGGCGGCCGCCAATGTTCAGCAGGCCGAGGCCGCCGTTCAGACGGCCAAGATCAACCTGAATTATACCAAGGTCAGCGCCCCGATTTCCGGGCATGTGGGCCGCTCCACGGTCACGCCCGGGGCGCTGGTCACCGCCAATCAGGCGGCGGCCTTGACCACGATCCAGCAGATGGATCGGGTCTATGTGGACATCACTCAGTCATCGACCCAACTGCTGGCTCTGCGCCAGGCCATGGACTCCGGCCACACGCGCAAGGGCGATCTGGCCGTGCATCTGAAGCTGGAAGACGGTTCGGACTATCCCACGCCCGGCGTGCTGCAGTTCACCGACGTGACGGTCGATCCGGCCACCGGCACAGTGACTCTGCGCGCCATCATGCCCAACCCGCGCGGCGTCCTGCTGCCGGGCATGTATGTGCGCGCGGTAGTCACCGAGGCGGTCCAGGCCGATGCGATCCTGGCGCCCCAGGCGGCGGTGGCGCGTGATGCGCGTGGCCTGCCGATCGCCTATGTGGTCAACGCCCAGGGCAAGGCCGAGCAGCGGACCCTCAAGACGGGCCCCACCATTGGTGACAAATGGCTGGTGACAGACGGGCTCAAGCCAGGCGACAGACTGATCGTCGAAGGGCTGCAAAAGGTGCGTGACGGCGTGCCGGTGCGCGCCGTTCCGGCCGGCTCGCCGCCCGCCGGCGGCCCGGCGAAAGGCTGAGTTTCGGTTCATGTCGCGTTTTTTCATCGACAGGCCGATCTTTGCCTGGGTCATCGCCATAGTGATCATGCTGGTTGGCTTGATCGCTATGAAGAGCCTGCCCATTGCGCAGTATCCGACCATCGCGCCGCCGGCGGTCCAGATCGGCACGACCTATCCTGGCGCCTCGGCCGAGACGGTGCAGAATTCGGTGACCCAGCTCATTGAGCAGCAGCTCAACGGGCTGGACGGCCTTCAGTATTTCTCCGCCAGCAGTACGGCAACCGGCTCGGTGCAGATCACCGCAACCTTCGAGCCGGGCACCAACCCCGACATCGCCCAGGTCCAGGTGCAGAACAAGGTCCAGGCGGCCTTGCCCTTGCTGCCGCAGGAAGTGCAGCAGCAGGGCGTGACGGTGGCCAAGACCCGCGGGTCGATCCTGATCATCGTGGTCCTCTCCGACGTCACGAACCACTATTCGACGCAGGATCTGGCCGACGTTCTGGTCTCCACCATGCAAGATCCCCTGGCGCGGGTGAACGGCGTAGGCTCCGTCATCGTGTTCGGCTCCCAGCACGCCATGCGCATCTGGCTGGACCCGTTCAAGCTGGCCAACTTCAAGCTGAATCCCAGCGATGTCCGCGCGGCCTTGCTGGCGCAGAACGCCCAGGTTGCGGCCGGCCAATTGGGGCGCACGCCGAGCCTGCCGGACCAGCAGCTGAATGTCACGGTGACCGCGCAGTCTCAGCTGCAAACGCCCGAGCAATTTCGCAAGATCGTCCTGAAAAGCACGCCCGACGGCGGGGCGGTGACCGTCGGCGATGTCGCGCGCGTCGAACTGGGCGCGGAAAGCTACGACTGGGCGGTGAAGCTCAATCAGCACCCCGCGAGCGCCATGATCATTCAGCTCGCCCCCGGCGCAAACGCCCTGAGCACGGCCGAAGCGGTCAAGGCGCGCGCGCGCCAACTGGCGCCGAGCCTGCCGCCGGGCATTCAGCTCAGCTTCCCGGTGGACAACACCGAGTTCATCAAGATCTCGATCCATGAGGTGATCAAGACCCTGTTCGAGGCGATGATCCTGGTGGTCATCGTCATGTTCGTGTTCCTGCAAAATTGGCGCGCGACCCTGATTCCCGCCATCGCCGTGCCGGTGGTGCTGCTGGGCACCATGGGCGTGCTTGCGGCCTTCAACTACTCGATCAACACCCTGACCCTGTT
Organism: uncultured Caulobacteraceae bacterium; assembly: GCA_964451265.1. Lineage (GTDB taxonomy): Bacteria > Pseudomonadota > Alphaproteobacteria > Caulobacterales > Caulobacteraceae > BOG-938. Next base: position 3,969 of record CAYVHP010000039.1, read on the forward strand.
CGCTATGGTGCTGGTGATCGGGCTGCTGGTGGATGACGCCATCGTCGTGGTCGAGAACGTCGAACGGATCATGGAGGAGGAGGGGCTGTCGCCCAAGGAAGCGACGCGTAAGTCCATGGACGAGATTACCGGCGCCCTGATCGGCATCGCCCTGGTGTTGTCGGCCGTGCTGGTGCCGATGGCCTTCTTTGGCGGATCGACCGGGGTGATCTACCGCCAGTTCTCCGTCACCATGGTGTCGGCCATCCTGCTGTCGGTGTTCACCGCCCTGACCCTGTCGCCGGCGCTGTGCGCGACCTTGCTCAAGCCCTCGCGCAAGCCTGCGGGCAAAAGTCCGTTCGGCTGGTTCAATCGTAATTTTGAAAAGTCGGTGCACCGCTACGAAGGCAGTCTGCACAAGATCATCCGCAAGCCCAAACCCATGCTGTTCGGCTATGGCCTGATCGTCCTGGCTATGATCGGCCTGTTCGCCTTGCTACCCACCGGCTTCCTGCCCGAGGAGGACCAGGGCCTGATCATGGCCCAGGTGACCCTGCCGGTCGGCGCGGTCCAGTCGCGCACAGTGACGGCTCTCAAGACGGTGGAGCATGTGCTGCAGACCACCGAAAAGGACAATATCGCGGACCTGTTCACCGTCGCCGGCTTCAGCCTTGGGGCGACCGGCCAGAACACCGGCATGGCCTTCATTCACCTCAAGCCTTGGGACGAGCGCAAAAAGGCCCAGAGCAAGGCGCCCGCCATCGCGCGCCGCATTACAGGCGCCTTGTCCCGGCAGGTGCGCGACGGACAGATCTTCGCCCTGGTTCCGCCCGCCGTGACCGAGCTGGGGCCGGCTTCCGGCTTTGATGTGCAGCTTGAGAACCGCGGGGGGCTCAGCCACGAGGCCTTCCTGGCGGCGCGCAACCAACTGCTGGCCATGGGCGCGCAAAACCCCAAGCTGGCCCAGTTGCGGCCGACGGGCTTGGAGGACCAGCCGCAGTTGCACGTGGACGTGGATAGCGCCAAGGCGAGCGCCCTGGGCGTCAACCAGGCCGACATCAACAACACCCTCAGCTCCGCCTGGGGCGGGGTCTTCGTCGACGACTTCCTCGATCGCGGGCGGATCAAGCGCGTCTATATCCAGGGCGATGCGCAATACCGCAGCAAGCCTGAGGATCTGGGGGACTGGCAGATACGGAACAGCGCCGGCTCGATGACGCCCTTCTCCGCCTTCGCCAAAACCGATTGGGCGTTCGGACCGGCCCAGCTGAACCGCTTCAACGGCGTCCAGTCCTATGAAATTCAGGGCCAGCCTGGACCGGGGGTCAGTTCCGGCGCGGCCATGGACGAGATCAGCCAGCTGATCGCTAAGCTTCCTGCGGGTCTGGGCTTCGAATGGACGGGCATTTCCTACCAAGAAGTGGCGTCCGGCGCACAGGCCCCCTTGCTTTACGGGCTGACCGTCATCGTGGTGTTCCTCTGTCTGGCCGCGCTCTATGAGAGCTGGTCGATCCCCACGGCGGTTATGTTCGTCCTGCCCCTCGGCATCGTCGGCGCCCTTCTGGCGGCGACCTTGCGCGGCTTCCACAACGACATCTATTTCCAGGTCGGACTGCTGACGACCATGGGGCTGGCGGCTAAGAACGCGATCCTCATCGTCGAGTTCGCAGTGGAAGGTCAGAAACAGGGGCTGGGGGCGGTTGAGGCGGCCATCGGCGCCGCACGTCAACGACTTCGCCCGATCCTGATGACCTCGCTGGCCTTCATGGCGGGGGTGCTGCCCCTTGCCCTGACCAACGGCGCGGGGGCGGGCAGTGAAAACGATATCGGCACGGGCGTGGTCGGCGGCATGCTCTCCGCCACGGTGCTGGCGATCTTTTTTGTGCCGCTCAGCTATGTGCTGGTGCGCAAGGTCTTCCCTGCGCCGATCGTCGATCCGGGGCAAGCTTCAGCGCCCGAGGACAAGGCATGAGGCGGGTTTTGTCCCTCGGCCTGACCATGCTGCTGGCCGGTTGCACCTTGGCGCCGCGCTATGAACGGCCCGCGCCCCCGACGCCGTCCGCCTTCCCCCAGGGCGGGCCTTATCAGGCGGCCGTCGCTTCGGCCGCGCCGCTCCAAGACTGGAAGACCGCCTTCAGTGATCCGCGCCTGCAGCGGCTGATCCAGACGGGCCTGACTCAGAACCGCTCCCTGCGCCAAACCGTGGCTAATGTTCTGGCGGCGCATGGCCAGTTTGAGGTTCAGCGCAGCCAACTCCTGCCGTCCCTGAGCGCCAACGGGTCGGAGCTTCAACAGCACGCCCCGGCTGCGCTTGGCGGCAACCTTCAGCCGGGCCGCCTCTACACGGCCAACCTCGCCGTGAGCGCCTATGAGCTGGACCTGTTCGGTCGTTTGCGCAGTCAGTCGGAGGCGGCGTTTCAGCAGTATCTAGCGAGCGACGAGGGACGACGCGCCGCCCAGATCAGCCTAGTGGCGGAAATCGCCTCAGCCTACCTGACTCTGGCCGCCGACCAGCAGTTGGTGAGCGTGTCGCGCCAGACCGAGCAGACCGCCGGCCAGGCCCTGTCCCTGATCCAAAGCCGCTTTGACGCCGGCATCGCTTCGGACCTGGATGTCAGTCAGGCTGAGACGGTGGTGCAACAGGCGCGCGCTGACGCCGCCGGCTTTGCTGTGGCGGCCGCCCAGGCCAAGGACGCCCTGGATTTGTTGGTTGGCCAAACGGTCGAGGTTGCCGACCTGCCCGTCAGCCTCGACGAAGTCGCGCCGACCATCGCTGCGACCCCCGTCGGCCTGAGTTCACAGGTGCTGTTGTCCCGACCCGACGTGTTGCAAGCCGAACACCTGTTGCAGGCCGCTAACGCCGAGATCGGCGCCGCGCGGGCCGCCTTCTTCCCTCGCATCAGCCTGACCGGTCAGGACGGGTTTGAGAGCGTCAGCCTGTCCAATCTGTTCCAGGGCGCCAACCGCAGCTGGAGCTTTAATCCCGCTGTGACCTTGCCCCTGTTCGCCGGCGGCAAGAACCTCGGCAATCTGCGCACCTCCCAGGCCCAGCGCGACGCCGCCGTGGCCGCCTATGAAAACGCCGTCCAGTCCGCGTTCCGAGACGTGGCGGACGCCCTGGCTTCGGCCGGCGGGACCGTTGAACAACTTTCGGCGCAGGAGGCCCTGGTCGCGGCCGCTGGGCAGACGGTTAAACTGGCGTCGGCGCGTTACGACAGGGGTGCGGACACCTACCTCAACCTGCTGGTGGCCCAGCGCACCCTGTTTGCGGCGCAGGAAAGCCTGGTGAAGATCAAGCTGGCCAATGTCTCCAGCCGTGTGACTCTGTACCGGGCGCTGGGCGGCGGCGCAGGCTGAAGCCGCGCCTTGTGGCCGCCGCGCCCAGACGATAGCGTCGCGGAAAACCAGGGAGGGTCGGATGGGTTTGGGCTGGATCAGGACCGCCGTTGTCGCAGTCATTTCCACGGTGAGCCTCGCTGCCTTAGCTGCGCCCGCTGACGAATTTGGCGGATGGCTGAAGGTTCGACAGGCGCGCTTTGCCGCCTATCAAGCCGCCCATCCCAATCCGGATGCCGAGATCGCTCAGACCAAGGCCAAGACCGCCGCCTTAGTCGCCGCCGCTCCGCCGATGGGCGGTATCGGGCAGCCCCCGGTGATCTGGTCCGCCGCCAAGGCGCCGCTGACCCTATGGGATGGCCCGGGCTTTCCGCAAATGACCGTGGTCCCGGCCGGGGAATACACCATGGGCTCGCCGGACTCCGAGCCCAAGCGCGAGGTGACCGAGGGCCCGCGACACCGGGTGCGGATCGATCACGCGTTCGCGGTGGGGACCTATCCGGTCACGGTGGGCGAATACGCCCAGTTCATCGCCGACACCCACTATGATCCTGGCGAGGTCTGCTACACCCTGGAGGGGGGGCTCTATAAGCTGCGCGGCGACCGCAACTTCGCCAAGACCGGCTTTGCGGAAACCGGCGATAGTCCCCTGGTGTGCGTCAGCTACAACGACGCAGAGGCCTATATCGCTTGGCTGTCCAAGAAGACCGGCCACGCCTACCGGATGCTCAGCGAGTCCGAATATGAATACGTAAACCGGGCGGGGACCACGACCGCCTACTGGTGGGGCGATGCGGTCGGTGTGAACCACACCAACTGCATGGGCTGCGGCAGCATCTTCGATAACAAACAGACCGCGCCGGTGGGCAGTTTTCCGGCCAACCCCTTTGGCCTCTACGACACCTCCGGCAACAACTTCTCCTGGGTGTCGGACTGCGGAAACCCGAACTATGTGGGCGCGCCTGTCGATGGCTCGCCGTTCAAGACCGGTGAGTGCGACCTGCACATCCTGCGCGGCGGCGCCATGCACAATACGCCCGACGGGGTGCGTTCGGCCCGGCGCAGCCACCACTGGTTCAGCCTACGCAATCTGACCGTCGGATTGCGCGTCGCGCGGACGCTCTAGGCGCCATTCGCAATCTACCGCAGTTGCGAAACATGCCCTTGAGACCCCCGTCGCCTAGGTCTATAGCGGGCCTATGAGGGGCGAGACTTGGGCAGGTCTGAGCAGGGGCGCGGCGATCTTCGGCGCCGTCATGGCGCTTGTCTTGAACGTTCTGGTCCCCCCCGGTTTCATGGCCGGCGGCCAAGGCGCGCATGGCCTCGTGCTGTGCACGGGCCACGGACCGGTCATGATCGCCTCGGACCTCGACGGCCTCATCAAGGGCTCCGGGTCGCATGACTCCAAGTCCAATGCCGGCGGCCCCTGCGCCTTCACCGGTCACGGCGCGCCGCCGCCGCTCGCGGCGGCCCCAGTCCTGGCGAGTTTGGCGGTTAGCTGGAGCTTTGTGCCTGGGCCGGTAAGCGCCTCTGTCGCCGTCCCGTCGCTGGCGGCTCCGCCTCCCCCATCCCGTGGACCGCCGACCGTTCTGATTTGATCGTATGTTCGCCGTCCGCGTTTTCGCGCGGATGAACGCCCCCTTTCGCGGCGTAAAGATCATTGGAACGCAACCATGCTCAATCTTCGCTTTGCAGGCCGCTTGGCCGCCTGCGCGCTCATCGTGTCGGGCCTGCCATTAGCCGTCCAGGCGCGCGACTACGTCTTCGGGCAAATCAGGATCACCCATCCCTGGAGCCGCCCGACGCCGCCCTCGGCCCTGTCGGCGGTGGGCTATCTGACCATCGTCAACAAGGCCAGCCGGCCCGACCGCCTACTCGGCGGATCAAGTCCGGCGGCAAAGTCGGTGGACGTCCATCTGATGTCCATGGCCGGCGGCGTGATGACCATGCGTCCTGTAGCCGGGGGGGTCGTGATCCCGGCCGGCGGAACAGTCGATCTGTCGCCCAACGGTTATCACCTGATGCTGATCGGACCTAAGCGGCCGTTCAAGGCAGGCGACCACGTTCCGGTCACCTTGACCTTTCAGCGCGCCGGAAAGGTGAAGCTGAACCTTGAAGTGGAACAGCCCGCCGAGTCGGGCGGCGGCATGGCCGGCATGGCGATGCCGGCCGGCCATATGGATATGCATTGATGCGCAGGCTTGCCGGCGTCGCTGTCGGCCTTGCGCTGGTGGTCGGCGTCGGCGCCGCGTTTTATTTCGTGCAGCCCAAACCCGCGACCAGTCCCCCCGCATCGGCCGGCGGCCACCAGCTTGGCGGCCCATTCGCCTTGATCGATCAGGATGGAAAGCCGGTGACTGAGCGCGCCTTCTTGGGCAAGCCGACGGTGTACTATTTCGGTTTCACCTACTGCCCCGAAGTCTGCCCCACCACGCTAGCCCATCTGACGGCCTGGATGAAGGCTCTTGGACCTGACGCCGACCGTCTCAACCTCGTGTTCATCTCCATCGATCCCGAACGGGACACGCCCAAAAAGTTGAAGGCCTATCTGTCGGCCTTTGATCCGCGTCTTCGCGGCCTGACGGGTTCACCCGAGGCGGTCGCAGCGGCAGCCCATCAGTTCAATGTTTTTTACAACAAGGTCCCTCTGGATGACGGCGGCTATACGGTCGACCATTCCACGACCCTTTATCTGATGGATGCCCAGGGCCATTTCGTCGAGCCGATCGGCTATGACGAGGATTCTAAGATGGCGCTGGCCAGTCTGAAGGCCTTGGTCGGCGCGTGACCAACAAAGGGCGCATAGGGCCGTTGCCGCTCGCGCTTATTCTGCTCTCGCTGCTGCTGCAGGGGCTTGCGCCCGGGCAGGCTGCGAAGATGGCGGCCGCGCGTCTGGACCCCTGGGCGAACCTGCCGGTCTGCGGGTCGAATGGTCCAAACAATCAGGGTCCGTCCCAAGGTGAGGGCCATTGCCACGCCGCCTGCCTGGCCTGCGCCGCCGCGTCGAATGTCGCGACCCTGGCCGAGGCGCCCGCCCCGTCGGCGCCCTTCGTATTCGTCACCATCGCCTTGGCGTCGGCGCCGCCGGCGATGGTCCTGCAAAGTCCAGCGCCCAGACCCAAGGCCCGCGACCCGCCTGCCTTCTCCTGATCCGAAAGCCGACCGCGCCCACGGCGCATCGAAAAATCACGCCGGTCACGCCTGAGCGGACCGGCGATCAGGAGTATGAGTCATGAAGTTCAAATTTACCGGGGCAAGCTTGGCGGTCCTAGCCAGCGCCCTCACCGCCCTCACAGCGCAGGCCGAAACCGCCACCGCGACGAACAGCCCCGACACTATTACGATCAACGGCAAGCGGGTGGACAATTCGATTGAAAATCCGCCCTCCACGGTCGCGACCGTGACCGAAGAGGCTATCGCCAAAACGGTCAATGCGGTCAGCGTCGAGGATACGCTGAAATACCTGCCCAGCCTCGTGGTGCGTAAACGGAACATCGGCGACAACTTCGCTCCGATCGCAACGCGAACCTCAGGGCTTGGGTCCTCCGCCCGCAGCCTCATCTATGCCGACGGCGCCCTGCTGTCGGCTCTGATCGGCAACAATAACGGTAACGGGAGCCCGCGCTGGACCCTTGTGACGCCTGAAGAGATCGAACGGATCGACGTGCTCTACGGGCCGTTTTCCGCAGCCTATTCAGGCAATTCGATCGGCACGACGGTCAACATCAAGACCCGCATGCCCACCAAGCTCGAGGCTCGCGCGACGATCCTGACCAACCACGAGGATTTCTCGCTTTACGGCACGAACCAATCGCTCGGGGCGAACCAGTTTTCGGCCTCGGCGGGAGACAAGTTTGGGACCCTCGCGATCCTGGCGAGTTTCACCCGCACGGACGCCCATTCGCAGCCGATCAGCTTCACGACGACCACCGGAACGACGAATCCGACGGGCGCGACCGGCGGCTACGCCGACGTCAACAAATCGGGGCAGGCCATCCGCGTTCTGGGCGCCGGCGGCATCGAACATCACATCCAAGACACCGGCAAGCTCAAGATGGGATGGGATCTGACGCCGAACATTCACGGACGCTACATCCTGGGCGTCTGGACCGATAACACCGGCGGCGCAGTGCAGAGCTACCTGACCAACGCTTCGGGGGCGACCACCTATCTGACGGCGTCGAGCGGCGTCACGACGGGGTTCAATTCCGCCGTCTATTCGCGCAACGCCCTGCATTACAGCCATGTGCTCGATCTGCAGGGAGACGGGCCCACGTTTGATTGGCAGGTCATCGGCACGCTCTACGATTACAGCCACGACTGGCAGAATAATCCGTCGCCGGATACGGCGAGCGGCACGACGGCGGCCACTGGATTTGTCGGGGTTCGCAATGATCTGCCCGGCGCATTCGCGGGCGGCGTCGGCACGATCCAGAAACAGGACGGCACGGGCTGGCGCACCCTGGACGCCAAGGCGGACCTTCGGCTCGGCCCGGACGCCCAACACACGGTGAGCGGGGGACTTCACCTCGACCAGGAAACCCTGAACGCCCGGACGTTCACGATCGCCAACTGGCGCGATAGTGGCTCGGCCCTGGGTCAGCTTCGGTCCGCTTCCCATGGAGCGACTCAGACTTGGGCGGTCTGGGCTCAGGACCAGATAAAGCTCACGCCGGCGCTGAGCCTGACCGTTGGGGGACGCTACGAAGGGTGGACGGCATCGCAGGGTTACAACACGACCCTGTCGACAACCGTCAATTCCACCATCGTCCAGCCCAACCGCAACGCCCATTACTTCAGTCCCAAGGCGTCCTTGGAGTGGCGGATTCAGGACGGCCTGAGTCTGCGCCTTTCGGCGGGCCAAGCTTATCGCACGCCCACCGTCGGCGAGCTGTATCAGACCACCTCGGTCGGAACCCTCCTTACCAACCCGAACCCCGGTTTGCAGGCGGAACAGGCTGCGTCATACGAGCTGGCCCTCGAAAAGAGCTCGGACATCGCCGACCTGCGGATTTCCATTTTCAGTGAGTCGATTCGCAACGCGCTGATCTCTCAGCTGAATATCGCGACAAACACGACCTACATTCAGAATGTGGACCAAACTCGCGCCGAAGGCGTCGAATTGGCGGCGAGTCGTCAGAACTTGTTACCCAAGATCGACGTCTCGGGAAGCCTTACCTATGTCAACGCCATAACCGCAAAGGACACGGCTAACCCGGCTGCGGTCGGCAAGCTTCTGCCCAGTGTGCCGCACTGGAAAGGATCCATGACTGTCAGTTGGCGGCCGACAGACTTCCTGACCCTGTCTACAGCAGCGCGTTTCACGAGCCGCAATTTCGCAAACCTCGCGAACGACGACACGGTGGGCAATACCTACCAGGGATTTTATCAGTATCTCGTTGTAGACGCCCGGGCTGTTTGGAAGGTCAATGACCATTTTGACCTTTCAGTTGGCGTGGATAATCTCAATAACGATAAATATTTCCTCTTCCATCCGTTCCCTCAGCGCTCGTTCTTCGCGCAAGTCAATTGGAAGATGTAGACGCCGGAGGGCGATATTCGCCTTCAAGGCAACCGCCCTAACCGGAACACAACCCCCGAGGCATGGGCCTGAACCGATATCCGACCGAGCCTTCACCAAAAGGCTCGGTCGGAAGACTTCGGGCTGGTGCGCCGTTTCAACCGACCGACCAACCCCCGCTTGCCGAGCGGGGTCTTGTTTCAACGCACTGCGGCTTAGCGTCGAACCTGGACGCGAAGCCGCCCCTTTTTCTGGCCGCGCACCCATGACCTCCCTCGCAGTCTCAAAATCCAATCCCTGGCCCGACTATCGCGCTGTCTGGCGCTGGCATTTCTACGCGGGTCTTTTCTGCATTCCCTTTGTCTGCTGGCTGTCGATCACCGGCGCGATCTATCTGTTTAAGCCTCAGGTGGAGGCTTGGCAGGATCGGGCCTTTGATCATCTGGCGGCGGCGCAAACATTTGCGCCGTCGCAGGTCGTTCAGGCTGCCCTGCTGGGCCATCCGGGCTGGACCCTGCATGACTATCAACTGCCGCAGACCGATCATTCGGCTGCTCAGGTGCTTATCGGGCGTAACGGTGAAGAGCGCCGCTTATACATCGACCGCGGGACCTTGAAAGTGCTCAAGGACGTATCCGAGGAGAGCCGCTTCATGCGGGTGATTTTCCACCTTCACGGACAGCTTTTGGCTGGCGACCGAGGGTCGATAGCCGTCGAGTTGGCGGCGTCATGGACCATCGTCATGATCATCACCGGCCTGTATCTCTGGTGGCCGCGACAGACCCTTGGCTTGGCGGGAGTGGTCTATCCGAGATTAGGCGCCGGCAAACGTCTGTTCTGGCGAGATCTGCACGCGGTGACTGCGGTGTGGGTTTCGCTCTTCGCAGTCGTCATGATCATGAGCGGCTTGCCTTGGTCCAAGAACTGGGGCGGCTATTTGAGAGAGGTTCGTCAACTGACCGGGACCGCCTCGGCGCGCCAGGATTGGACGACTGGCCGGACATCGGAAATCGCTCAAAACAAGGCCATGGACGCGGCTGGTATGGCCGCGATGCCGGGCATGGACGACATGGGCCACGCACATGCCGCACGCGCCGGCCATGCCGAGCAAGGCAGCCGTTGGCGGCGCGCAGGCGTGTATCTATCGGCGGAAAGCCTTACAGCGCTGGATCGTGCAGCGCCTGTGGTGAAGGCCCTAAATCTCGCCTGGCCGGTACTGATCTCTCCACCCTCCCGGCCTGACGGCCTATGGTCGGGCCACTCGGACGCACAGAACCGCCCCTTGCGCGTGGACGTGAAGCTTGACCCTGCGACCGGCGCTGTAGTCAGCCGCACCGATTTCGCCCAACACAGTCTGATCGACCGGATCGTCAGCGTCGGGGTCGCAGCGCACGAGGGTCAGCTCTTCGGTTGGGCAAATCAGCTCCTTGGCGTCTTCATCGCCGTCAGCCTACTGACAGTAAGCACGAGTGCTGTGGTCCTGTGGTGGCGGCGCCGAGCGTCCGGCGTGCTGGGAGCGCCCGTTCCGGAGGGCAAGCCAAGACTTTCCGCCGGACTGCTGGCGATTGTAATCATGCTCGGGGTATTGCTCCCTTTGTTCGGCTTGTCGCTGGTGATCGTCTTGTTGGTGGAGCGGCTGCTTCTAAGGCGCATTCCGATTGCGAGCGAATGGCTCGGACTGCGCGCCGCTTAATGTGGATGGGCTAGCTTGCGAAACGCAATGGCGTGCATGACTCGCCAACCAGCTCTAATTCCTGTTCCATCGGGTTCGCCGCCGAGTATGAAAAAAGTGATCGCTGACCTGCAAGCGCCATGGCGACATTAGGGAAAGACTATCCGATGAAACGATCCATTTTCGCCATCGCGGGCGTGCTTGGCCTTACTGTGGTTTCGCAGGCCCAAGCCCATGTGACCCTGTCCCAGACCACCGCCCCTTCCGGGTCGAGCTTCATCGCCTTTTTCCGGGTGACGCATGGCTGCGCCGGTTGGGGGACCACCTCCCTGCGGATCGACCTGCCCGCCGATGTCCTTGACGCCAAACCTCAGCCCAAGCCCGGCTGGAGCTTGAAGGTCGAGCGCGCCGGCGGCCCGAGCGACGGCGACGAGCAAGGGCGGGTCATCGCCATCACCTGGTCCGGCGGTCCGCTCGATGACACCCAGTGGGATGAGTTCGGCCTGTCCGCCCGGCTGCCCAAGCGTACAGGCGTAGTGGCGTTTCCCGTGGTGCAGACCTGCCAGCAGGGTGAGGCGCGCTGGACCGAGGTTCCCACGCCCGGTCAGACCGCGCACTTGTCGCATCCGGCCCCGACCGTCACCCTGGGCCCGGCCGGCGGCGGCATGGACATGAGCATGCCCATGCCCATGGGCCATTAGGATCGCCGCTACATTGGTCGTGGTGTCGCGAGCTATTGAACCACCAAGCTCGCCAAGGACACAAAGATCATAAAGCCCCGGGGACCCAGCAGCGATGACATTGACGCTGCGGCGGTTGATCCGGGCGCAGCGGAAAGCCTGGAGCGGCCGGGTCCCCGGATAAAAGCTGCGCGTTTTCCGAGGATGACGCGGTCTTTTGAGGTCGGAATTTGCCGGGCGCAATGCGACTGACACGGCCCAGGTCGATTCTTTTCAGCCGAAGTCCCTGGCCAACTCGGCGCGGGTTGCGGGGCTGAGCACCGCCATGTGGGCGTAGTGTTCGTGGTCGCAGCCGATCAGCACGGCCACCGACGGGTCCCTGAACACGGCGATCTGCTCGCGCTTCAGCGGGAAGTGGAGAAAGTGGACCGAGGAGGTTTTGCCGTCCTCGCGCGTGCGTTCCACATCGTCCTCGGACAGACCAAAGACCTTGTCCTGGCCGACCTGGACGTAGAAGCGGTCCTCCGCCCCGCCCAGCCGCCCAAGGGCCTCTGACCGGCGGATCGGGTCTTCGATCTCGAACATGATGGTGGCGACCAGCTCGGAGCCCTGGGGGATCAGGGGATTGTAGGCGCCCAGCTCATCGGGAACCTGCGCCGCGCCGCCCTTTTCGGTCAGCAGCATTTCCTGCACCTGGAACAGCATGGTGTCGAAGCACTCGAAATAGAAGGTGCAGTAGGGTCCCAGATGCACCCGGCGCAGGCGCTTGATCGGCAGCAGCGCCGCGCGCCGCTCCTTGCGCGCCTTGGCGTAGTCGGCGTCGGGGATCAGGTCTTCGGGGGTGATGCGGCGAAGGGTTGCGGGCATGGGTCGGCTCCGACGTCAGACCAGGCCGTAGGCGCGGGCAAGGATTTCAATGGGGTGGGATTGGCGCGGTTGGGTCTGGCCGGCCGTCTCAGCGATGAGCAACTGGCCAAGGTGTTTGCAGGCCAAGGGGCAGTCCGAGCACAGTTCGGCGTCTTGCGCCTTGGCGACGGCCTTGGCGGTCGGCTTGCCGACCTTGACCGCCAGCGGGCGGGTGTCTTTCATCACGCCGAAGGTGCCGCCGTGGCCTGAGCAGCGCTCGATCACATCGACCTTGGTGTCGGGGATCAGGCGCAGCATTTCGGCGGACTTGGCGCCCATGTTCTGCGCGCGGGCATGGCAGGCGTGGTGCACGGCCACACCGCCCGGTACAGCCTCAAGCCCGGGCGCCAGGCCAAAGCTCTTGGACAGGTCCACCACATATTCGCAGATGTCTTTGGTGGCGCGCGACAGGGCCAGGACTTCGGGATTGTCCGGCAAGAGCAGGGGCCATTCGAACTTCATCATCAGGCCGCAGCTGGCGGTCAGGGCGGCTACTTCGTAACCTTCGGCGATCAGCGGCGCGAAGGCCTTGGCCACCCGAGCCGCGCGGCCCGCCACGTCCTTCAGATCGCCGGATTCCAGCTGAGGCATGCCGCAGCATTCCGGATAGACCAGCTTGGCGTCCACGCCCTGCTTGGCCAGGACCCGGGCGGCGGCCACGGCGGTGTCGGGGGCGTTGTAGTCGACAAAGCAGGTGGCGTAGAGCGCGACCTTCCGCTGGCCGAAGGCGGGGCCTGAGGGGGCAGGCGCGACCGGGCTTTTCAGCCGGTCGGTCGCCGTGTGCGAATGGTACTGCGGCAGCTCCGCCTCGGCGTCGATCTCAGCGATGGCTTCCAGCAGCTTGCGCAGAGGGGTGTTCTTGCGCGCCGTGGCCCAGTTGGCCAGGCCCGCCACAGGCTTGGCTAGCTTGCCGTTGCGGTCGGTTTCGCCCAGCTGCTCGCGCACGAAGTCCCTTTGCCCCGCCCGCCGCTTGGCGGCGCGGTAGCGCAGGATCAGGTGCGGGATGTCGATGTTGAACTCGTGCGGCGGCACATAGGGGCACTTGGTCAAGAAGCACATGTCGCACAGGGTGCAGGCTTCATCGACCTTGGCGTAGTCGGCCTTGGACACGCTATCCAGCTCGCCGGTCTTGCTGTCGTCGATCAGGTCGAACAGGCGCGGGAAGCTGTCGCACAGATTAAAGCAGCGGCGGCAGGTGTGACAGACGTCGAACTGCCGCTCCATCTCCTGCTCGACGGCGGCCAGGTCGTAATAGGCCTCGTTTTGCCAATCGATGGGATGGCGAAAAGGCGCATCAAGGCTGCCTTCGCGCGAAGCGGACGTCGGATTATCGGCCACGACGGACCTCCGGGATGCAATCGCTGAGAAGCGCAAACGGGCGGCCTGAGCCGCCCGTCGAAGTGGTCTTAGGCGAGGGTGTCGAGCGCCTTTTGGAAACGCCCGGCGTGGGACCGCTCGGCCTTGGCCAGGGTCTCGAACCAGTCGGCGATTTCGTCAAAGCCTTCGTCGCGCGCCGTCTTGGCCATGCCCGGATACATGTCGGTGTATTCGTGGGTCTCGCCCGCGATGGAGGCCTTGAGGTTCTTCTCGGTGCCGCCGATGGGCAGGCCGGTGGCCGGATCGCCGACCTCTTCCATGAATTCCAAATGGCCGTGGGCGTGGCCGGTTTCGCCTTCAGCGGTGGAGCGGAACACCGCCGCCACGTCGTTGTAGCCTTCCACGTCGGCTTTCTGCGCGAAATACAGATAGCGGCGGTTGGCCTGGCTTTCCCCGGCGAAGGCGTCTTTCAGGTTCTGCAGGGTCTTGCTTGAGGCGAGGCTCATCTTGGTCTCCATGGTCTGGTCCGCCGACGGGATCGGCTAAGCTCGGGCATAGGATAGGCGGGTGCGCGAGGCCATAGATCAAATTGATTTTATTTATGTCGGCCAGCGAAGAATTCTATTTCGCCTGTCTTACCTTCCGAACAGTCCCGCCGGCATGGCGCCGATGACTGAGGCCGTCATGCAGGTGGCCAGGAATCCTGCCGCCAGGGCTTTCCAGACCAGGCCCATGACTTCATTGCGCCGGCCGGGCGCCAAGACGCTGTAGCCCGCCACGTTGATGCCGACCGAGGCCAGATTGGCGAAGCCGCAAAGGGCGTATGTGAGGATCATCCGGCTGCGCGGCGAGAGCACATCAGCCGGAAGCTGGCTCAGTTTGATGAAGGCGCTGAACTCCGTCAGCACCAGCTTGACGCCCAGCAGTTGCCCTGCGGCCCCGGCCTCCTTGGCGCCTATGCCCAGGCAGAACGCCAGGGGCGTGAACAGCAGACCGAGCCCTCGCTCAATGCTGATCGGGGCGCCGGCCACCGGAGGCAGCAGGGCGAGGAGTTGATCAGCTAGAAACAGCAGGGCCACCACGACGATCAAGGTGGCGGCGACATTGAGCACAATGGTCAAGCCGTCGCCCGTTCCGGAAATCACAGCATCGATGGAGCTGGAGTAGGACTTCAGCTGTGCGTGGTCGAAGTCCTCTACGGTTTCATCGGCGCTTCGAGGCACGATGATCCGCGCCAGCAACACCCCGGCCGGCGCCGAGATCAGCGAGGCGGTCAGCACATGGGCGGCGGCGTTGGGCAGGGCGTCCTTCAGGATCAGGGCGTAGGCCACCATGGTCGAGCCTGACACGCAGGACATGCCCACGCTCAGCAGCAAGAACAGTTCCGAGCGGGTCAGCCGGTCCAGATAGGCGCGGATGAACATCGGCCCCTCCACCTGGCCCATGAATACGGTGGCAGCCACCGCCAGGGCTGGCGGGCCGCGCAGGCCCAGAGTCTTCTGGAACAGGAAGCCGAAGGCCCGCGTCAGCCAGCGCAGAACGCGCCAATGCCACAGCAGCGCCGACAGGGCGCAAATGAGCAGGATCACCGGCAGGACCCGGAAGGCGAAGATGTAGAGCAGCGCCGGTTTGGCCATGGCGTAGGGCTGGTCCGGTCCTCCCGCCAGGAAGCCGAAAACAAAGGCGGTGCCGGCCTGGGCCGAGGCCGCCAGCCCGTCCACCGCGCCGCCCACGCCTTGCAGGGCCGTGCGCGCCGGCGGGAAACCGAACAGGAGCAGGACAAGGGCGACTTGAATGGCGATAGCCCCCAGGGCCAGCCTCCAAGGAAATTGCCGACGGTCCTCCGACAGGACCCAACACAGGCCCATGGTCGCCGCGAGCCCGATCAGGCTCTGCGCATTGATCAGACCCAACATGCCGCCCCGCCCTCTAGGTGTCCCGCCTGATAGAGGCCGACGGTCCCCGCGCGCGCAAGTCCTAAGCGCTTGGCGCGCGCCGGTTCTGCGGGGTCTCAGCGGGGGCGCTGCAACCGGGCGGCCGCCTCGGTGAACGACCGCTCGCCGTCGGCATAGTCACGCCAGGCCTCGCTCTTGGCCAACAGGGCGGGGGCGGTGCGGATGTTAAAGCGCATGGGGTCCAGCCCGCTTTTCACCTGGCTCCAGGTCAGGGGCATGGACACCGGCGCGCCGTCTCGGGCGCGCGGGGAGAGGGGGGCGACCGCCGTCGCCATGCGGTCGTTGCGCAGATAGTCCAGAAAGATGCGGCCCACGCGCTGGGTCTTGGCCATGTTCAGCAGGTAAAGCTTGGGACTGTCGGCGGCCATGCGCGCGCAAACCTCCCGGGCGAACGCCTTGGCGGTAGTCCAGTCCAGGTCTTCAGCCATCAAAGGGGTCACAACGTGCAGGCCCTTGCCGCCGGTGGTCTTGCAAAAGGCCGTCAGCCCCAGGTCCTCTAATCGGTCCCTGATCTCCTTGGCGGCATCGATCACGGCGGCGAAATCCACGCCCGGCGCCGGATCAAAGTCGAACACCAGCCGGCCGGGCGTATCGGGGGCGTTGGGGCGGCAGTTCCAAGGATGCAGTTCAGCGCCCGCGATCTGGGCGGCGGCGGCGAGGCCCTCGACGCGGTCGATCTGCAGATAGGGCTTGCGGTCGCCTGACACCGTCACCTGGTTGATCAGGTTGGAGGCGCCGCGCATAGCGTGGCGTTGGAAGAAGTGCTCGCCCGCGACGCCGTCGGGAATGCGGACCATCGAACAGGGCCGGCCCTGGATGTGCGGCAACAGCCAATCGCCCACCGCTTCGAAATAGCGGGCAAGGTCCAGCTTGGTCACCGGCTGGCCGTCGCCGCCGTCCGGCCAAAGGGGCTTGTCGGGATGGGAGACGGACACGCCCAAGACCAAAGCGCGGCCTCCTCCGCCTGAAGGTGAAGCCGGCGCCGGTTCGCTCAAGGCCGTCTGCCCGGCGGGCGCTGGGGTCTCGGCCTGCACCTCGGCGGCCGGCTTGTCCTGGCGCAGGCCCTTGAAACTGGCCTGGCGAATCGCGCCGTCGCCTGTGAACCCCGCATATTGGATCTCGGCCACCAGAACCGGCTTGAGCCAGTGCGTTTGGTCTCCGCCGCCGCGTGGCAGCGGGTCCTTGAAGGGCGAGGTCTTGGTTTCATGGGCTTTCAGCACGGGAAGCAGACGCTCAAGCCTACCCTGTCCGAAGCCCGTGCCGATACGCCCCACGTGCACCAATTCGCCGCCCCGATAGACCCCCGCGATCAGCGAGCGAAATTTGCCGCCGTTGGTGGTCCAAGCGCCGAGGACCACTTCATGCCCGGCGCGGCATTTGGACTTGGTCCAGCTGTCGCCGCGCCCCGAGCGGTAGGGCGCATCGAGCCTTTTGGAAACGATCCCTTCCAGATCCAGACGGCAGGCGGACTCCAGCACCGCCTGACCGGCCGTTTCGAAATGCTCGACGTACCGGACGCGCTGACCCTTGATGGTTGACAGCAGCGATTGCTGTCGAGCTTTGCGTTGCGACAAGGGCAGGGGACGCAGGTCCTCGCCGCCCTCAAAGAGTAGGTCGAAGGCGAATAGGATTAGATCGTCGGTCTTCTCGTCCGACAGCGCCGCTTGCAGACCTGCGAAATCCGGCTGACCCGCCTTGTCCAGGGCGCAGATCTCCCCATCGAGCATCACGTCCGGCAAGACCGAACCGTCATGCGCGATGGCGGGGAACTTGGCGGTCCAGTCCAGGCCCTTGCGCGTACGAATGGCGGCCTTGCCCGCCTCAACCCGCAACTGCACCCGATAGCCGTCGAACTTGATCTCGTGCGCCCAGCCGGGGCCAGAGGGCGGTCGCTCCAGGGATTTGCACAGCTGCGGCTCAATGAAGGGGGGAATCTTCGACGATCTTACCGGGGGCGTCGCAGCGGGTCCGGCGCCGGCCGGCCGACTATTCCACACAGCGTCGGCCTTGCCGCCCTTGGTCATGATGAAAGGCTTGGGCTTGGCGCCGTGGCCTTGCGCGATTTGCTCCATGGAACGGCCTGACGCGACCGAACGATCCTCATCCATCAGGGCGCCGGCATCCTTGGCGGATAGAGCCGCGTCGTCCTTGTGTTTGATCAGCAGCCAGTTGTGGCGCTTGGCGTCCGGCTTGTCGTCGGTCATCCGCACCAGGGCCCAGCCGCCGTGCAGGCGCTCCCCGTCCATCACGAACTTCAGGTGGCCATCCCTGAGCGCCTTGACCGGGTCGTAGCCCTCTTCCGGCGCCCAATAGCCGCGGTCCCACAGTTGCACCGTGCCGCCGCCATATTGGCCCTTCGGGATGGTCCCCTCAAAATCGCCGTAGGCGATCGGGTGATCCTCCACCTCAACCGCCAGCCGCCGATCCTTTGGATCGAGTGAAGGACCGCGCGTCACCGCCCAGGAGCGGAATACGCCGCCTACCTCCAGCCGCAGATCGTAGTGCAGGCGCGTCGCGGCGTGTTTTTGGATGACGTAGCGCAGGCGCTGGGAAGGGGGCGCGGTCGTTTCGCCGCTGGGCTCGGCGGTGATCTGGAAGTTCCGCTTGCGGCGGTAAGGCGCGAGTTTGCCGGTGGCCATGACGTGTCAACGATAGACCCGAACCTCCGTTCCGCAGGGCCTAATGTCGGAACGGGGCATCGCCTCGTTCGTTGAGGTCACGACACTGCCAGGAGTGAGCCTCATGAGCCCAACCGCCAACCCGAACTTTCAGCAACAGGCCAAACGGGCGGCCAAGGATGAACGTGCGATCCAGGCAGGCGTCGACGGCGCCGAGCCGCGCAGTTTCGCCCCCGGCAAGACGCGCAAAGCCATGCAGGCTGGGGCGCGCGCCTATCCCGCACCCCCGTTTCCAAAGCAGCACCACCTAAAGCCGGGTCGCGAATCCGACCTCGATCCTGCACCCATGTACGACGCCCCGTATTACAAAGGTTCGGGCAAGCTGCAGGACAAGGTGGCCCTGATCACGGGCGCTGATTCCGGCATAGGCCGGGCGGTGGCCGTGCTGTTTGCCCGCGAGGGCGCGGACGTGGCGGTGGCCTATCTGGACGAAAAGGAAGACGCCGACATCACCCGCAAAGCGGTGGAGGCGGAGGGGCGTCGCTGCATTCTGTTGTCGGGCGATGTGGCCCAAGCCGCCTTCGCCGACTATGCGGTGCAAGAGACGGTCAGCCGGCTGGGCGGACTGGATGTGTTGGTCAACAACGCCGCCTTCCAGGAGCACGTGGAGGATTTCGAAGATTTCACCGAGGCTCACTTTGACCGAACCCTGAAGACCAATTTGTATGGCTATTTCCACATGGCCAAGGCCGCTGTTGCGCACATGAAGCCGGGTTCGGCCATTGTCATGACCGGCTCGGTCACGGGGCTCTTAGGCAACAAGGACCTGCTCGACTACGCCATGACCAAGGGCGGCATTCACGCCTTTACCCGCTCATTGGCCACGCACCTGGTCGACAAGGGCATACGGGTGAACGCGGTGGCGCCCGGCCCGGTTTGGACCCCTCTGAATCCGGCTGACAAGACCGCGCCGGACGTCGCCAAATTCGGCCAGGACACGCCAATGGGACGCCCCGCCCAGCCGGAAGAAATCGCGCCGGCCTATGTGTTTTTGGCCTCGCCGCAGACCTCCAGTTTTATCACCGGCGAGATCCTGCCGATCATCGGCGGCTACGCAGGGGGCTGAGGGTGAGCATAGCCCATCGGCCTACCTGGCAAGGCCATCTGAAGCTGTCGTTGGTCACCTGCCCGGTGGCGCTTTACTCGGCCATCGATCCTGGCGGGGACGTGCATTTCAACCTGATCAATCCCAAGACCAACAACCGCATCAAGATGGTCACCACCGACCCGGACACCGGCCCGGTCGCCCGCGCCGATTTGGCCAAGGGTTATGAGATCGAGAAGGGCCGCTACGTTCTCGTTACCGACGAGGAAATCCGGTCGGTGCGGCTGGAAAGCACCAAGGCGATCAGCATCGAACGCTTCGTGCCGGCCGCCGACATCGACCGGCTCTATTGGGACACCCCCTATTTCGTCGTGCCGGACGGCAAGTTGGCCGTGGAAGCCTATGGCGTGATCCGTGAAGCGATGAGCGAGGCGGGCCAGATCGCCCTGGGCCGCGTGGTGCTGTCCACGCGCGAGCGCCTGCTGGCGCTGGAGCCGCGCGGCAAGGGCATTGTCGCCTACTCCCTGCATACGCACGATGAGGTCCGCAGCGCTGACGAGGCCTTCGCTGATGTGGCCGAGGCCAAGCCCGACGCCGATATGATCGCCATCGCCCGCAAGATCATCGAACAGCAGGAAGGCGCGTTCGACCCCCGCCAGTTCACGGATCGCTATGAGGAAGCGCTCAAGGCCCTGATCGCCCGCAAGAGCGAGGGCGCCGATCCGGTGTCGGTGCAAGAGCCTGAGGATACCGCGCCGTCCGACCTGATGGCGGCCCTTCGCGCCAGCCTGCAGGGCAAGGCGGGCGCGTCTGCGGCTCCTCGGCGCGGCGAGTCCGGTCCCAAGGCCAAACCGGCGCGCCGAGCGGCCAAGCGGCGCGCTTAAGCGGTCGGGTCGCCGGCGGGGCCGGGCTGGGGCGCAATTTCAGGCCTATAGTCCGGCTGCGGCTCTTCGCTGGGCGCTTGCGGGTTGGGCTGGTCCTGGCCGGGGATGACGACCGGGTCTTGACCGGGAATCTGCACCGGATCTTGTCCAGGGATGGAAATCGGATCGTTGCTGCTCATGGGAGCACAACGCCCTGGCGCGGCGGGCGTTGCCTGCTCAAAGACCTATCCGCGCGGCAGAGGCCAGACGCGGTAGGTCTCGAACGTCGCGCCGTTCCAGCCCAGAGCGGTGACAGTCACCGTGTCGTCATCCGCTTCGATCAGGGCGAAGCCAGCCGGCGCGCCCCGGGTGCGCAAGGACAAGGTCCCGGCGCCGATGGCGTAGGCGGCGCGAGGGCCGGACTCCAAGGCCAGGGCGAAGGGATTGTGCACGTGGCCGGTCAGGATCAGGTCGATGTTGGCTTGGGCCAGCAGGGCGGCGGCGGCGGCTCCCCGGTGCACCCCGCCGGTTACCGGCATGCCCTCCAGATCGATCAGGGGGTGGTGGCAGGCGAACACCTTCAGCACATCGGGCCGGGCCGCCATTTCGTTGGCCGCGCGGCCCAAGCTTTCCAAGTCTAGGGCGCCCTTGGACCAGTCCGGCCGGGGCTGGGCGCCTCGGGCGCTGTTGATGGCGCGGGCGCTGAGGTCGGGTCCGTCGAACGCCGCCTGTCCCGGCTCGCCGATATAGCGGCGGTAACGGTCAAAGGGGGTCAGGGCGCGAAGGAGCAGGTTGAGATAGGGCGTGTCGTGATTGCCGGGCGTGACCAGCAGGGGCCGAGGCAGCCTGTCCAGCCAGGCGCGCGCCGCGACGAACTCCTTGGGCCGACCGTCCAGGGTCAGGTCGCCCGTGACCACGGTGAGATGCGGAGCAAAGGCCGCCACAACCTCAATGGCAGCGTCAGTCGCCGGGCGGTTCTCGGCGCCAAAATGGATATCGCTGAGGTGGGCCAGGCGGACGGTCAAGCGCCCGGCTCTGGCGGAGCGAGGGCGCGGAAGGCTTTTTCAACGAAGCGGATGTCCGCCGATCGGGTGAGCCAATGCATTTCGCCGTCGATCAAGCAGGGAATCCGCCGCCGCGCCCAAGCTCGGCCCTGCACGCAGGGCTCGGTGGCGACGGCGGGATCGGCCCGCCAGTCGCCGAGCATATTGTGCAGGGCAAGCCTGAACACCTCCACCATATCGTGCAGATCCAACCTTGCCGCTTCCAAAGCCCTTTCGTCGTGTAGGGCCTTGGACACCAAGGGGCAAATCAGGCTCAGCGCCACGGTGGAGTGCGCCCGCCCCTCGCCGGCGCGGAATCTCAAGCGGGTCAGGAAGGCCCGGCTGAAGGCGAACACCGCCTTGCGCCAGGCTTGCCGTAGATCGCCTTTGCGCGCGGCTTCGCGGGCCGGCGCCCAGAAGGCCGGCGCGCCGAGGATGGCGGCGCAGTAGAATCGCAATCCGCCGACCTCGCCGCAGGAGACCGGCCGTTCGCCGCCGCGCTCAAGGCAGGCGATCAAGGCGTCGCGCCAGGCGACGGGTCCATAGAGGGCGTTCGGCAACATGTTCATCGTGCCCCCGGGCAGGGGCGCCAACAGGGGACCGTCCACGCCGCACAGGTCGGCCGCTCGGCCTGCGGTGCCGTCGCCGGCCAGGACGATGAGCAGGTCCGGCTTGGCGGCGAGCGCATAGGCCAGCGCCTGTTCAATCTGATCCGGCGCGGCGGACGCCACGCGGCTGTCCAAGCCGAACTGATCGAGGATCAATTGCAGCGCATCGGCCGAGCCCGGACCCACGCCGCCGGACGCTGGGTTGACCACCGCCTCGACCCGCCGGATGGGCGTCGATGACGTCAGTACGCGCTTGATTGTGTCCATCGCCCACAAACGCGCGGGCAAGGCCAAGGTTGCTGAGCCCGGCCCACCCCGCCAACGCAACGGCGAGCCCTGCTTAGACGTTGGGTAGAAATTGGAGTGGGACTGAGGTGACGATGCCGAACGAGGCGGTTTTGCGCGAGCTAAGATTCGCAGCCAACCATTGCGGCGTGAGCGTGATCGGCTTCGGGGTGGACGTCGCCGTCTTGCACATAATGCTGTGGGTTGGACTGGAGCCCGCGTGGGCGCGCGTGGTGTCCTTGGCGTGCGCCATGCACGTGACCTTCGTCATCAACGGGCTGAGGGTCTTTCGCCAACTGGACCGTCGGCTCCTGGTTGGCCAATGGGCGCGCTACATGGTGTGCAACGGCATAGGCAATATCTGCAACTACTGGATTTTCGTCACGATGATCTCCAGCCATTGGCCGGTGATCGCGAACCCGACCGTCGCCGTGGCGGTAGGGTCGGCGGGCGCATGGGCCATCAATTTTTGCGCGACACGTTTTGTGGTTTTTCCGCAGTGTCATCAGCAGGAGGCGCAGCCTTGCCCACGAAATGACCCTTCACCAACCTCACCTTGATGGCCTCGCCGGTGACGGCCTTGGCGGACCAGCCGACTTGCAGACCATCGGCGGGAACCGCGGTGCAAACGGCGAAGGGTACGGGAAGGGGGCGGGACTGGGTCAGGCATAGCTTGCCGTCGCTGAGCTTCCAGTGACCGTTCGACGGATCGCCGCGCCGGCCCCTGGCGGTATAGGCGCCGTTGCGCTGAAGGTAGAGCTCTGCGGTGCGGCCGTCGGGATAGGTGGAGACGATGGTTCCGTTGAACGCGGCGTCCATTGACGAAGGCCCAGCCCCACACAACAGGACCAATCCGGCGAAAGGCCCGAATAGGGCCAGGGGCGCGCGGCCGTGCCGAATAAAGCGAGCGCGCATGACGCCAAGGGGCGATGGGGCCGCGAGTTCGCGCGCGGGCGGCGATTGAGACGAGGATGTAGACATCGGCGGTTCCTGATTGGCCATCCATCAACGTGGTGACCCGCCGCCGCGTTCCTGAGCCTAGGCTTTGGATTTCGTCTTGAAAAGCGCTCCAAACGTCCCGCCTGACGTGGGGGACCCACCGTGCAGTCTCGCGCCCGAGTCGGGGGCTTTGAAGGCGTCAGCAGCGGCGGGGTCGGACGCATGCGCTGCGGCGGGGGCGCCAACCCTCCATCCGACCAATTGGTCAACAAGCTTGTCAACGACGTTTTCGAGCATTTTTGCCTCCACGATAGACGTCGCCGAACGCGGCGGCTCCCCAGTGGACATGTCTTGCGGTGGCGAAGCGTTCGCGAGCCGGGCCCGCTCCGATCGATGTATGATC
Source organism: uncultured Caulobacteraceae bacterium (assembly GCA_964451265.1). Taxonomy (GTDB): domain Bacteria; phylum Pseudomonadota; class Alphaproteobacteria; order Caulobacterales; family Caulobacteraceae; genus BOG-938. The sequence goes on from CAYVHP010000039.1 coordinate 27,199, forward strand.
GGGGCGGGCCTCGACGCCTTTAGCGGCGGATTTGGGCGCCGATTTTGTCCTGGGCCTTACCCACCGCGTTTTGGGCCGAACCGGCAGCTTTTTCTGCGGCGCCTTCCACTTGAAGACGGTCGTTGCCGGTGGCCTTGCCGACCGCCTGCTTGATCGCGCCTGCAGCCTTGCGGCCGGCGCCTTCAATACGATTGGTGCTCATGGAGGTGTCTCCTAAAAGAACGTTGATAACCCCACATGAACGGCTAAATCAGGCCGAACGTTCCCGCCGTCGGATAAAAAAGGCAATTATATCAATAATATAATAGAATAAAGCCTTCCCGGCTCAGATTGAACCATCTGAACCGGAAAGGCTCGAAATCGAATAATCGGGGCCGGGCTGGAATTGGCCCGACCGGCTTTAGCCTAAGCGCCCAAGGCGCCTATCAGGTGACCGAGCTGCCGCGCAGGGCGCGCATCACGAAGGACACGACCAGCAACACCAGGAAAATCATAAACAGCAGCTGGGCGATGGACGCAGCCAGACCCGCCAGTGAAAAGAAACCAAAGAAGCCGGCGACAAGCGCCAGGATCAAAAAGGTCAGGGCCCAACCCAGCATGGCAATATCTCCTCAAGTGACCGCCCAAACGGCTTGGACGCTTAACGCAGCGGCCTTGATCAGCGTTCCCTGAAAGCTTCACCCGAAAGCGTGATCGCGCCGGTGGAACCGGCGTTTCGGGGCGCCGTTGTAGCTGGGTTCGTCTCGATGGCGCGCGACGGCGCTCCGCCTCAAACAACAGGATCAAAACCCATGACCGGCCAATCGACCCCCTCCCGTTCGTCCGCCAAAACGCCCGCCCGCACGCGGCGCACCGGGACCAGAGATCCCCTGGCGATTAGCCTGCTGAAGCAGGACCACAAGGACGTCGCGGGCATGTTCGACGCCTATGAGCAGTTGGACGCGCCCGCCGAGAAACTGAAGCTGTTTCAGAAGATCGCCCTGGCGCTGAAGGTGCACACCCAGATCGAGGAAGAAATTCTCTACCCCGCCGAGCGCGGCGAGGTGGAGGACGACGTGCTGGACGAGGCCTATGTCGAGCACGACGGCGCTAAAAAGCTGATTGCCGAGATCGAGGCGATGCAACCCGCCGACCAGTTCTACGACGCCAAGGTCAAGGTGCTGGGCGAGTACATCACCCACCACGTCAAGGAAGAAGAGCAGCCCGGCGGCCTGTTCGCTCAGGCCAAGCGCGGCGACGAGGACCTGGATGCGATGGGCGAACGCCTGAAGCAGCGCAAGCAGGAATTGACGGCGCAGCTGAGCGGTCGCTCACCCAACTGATCATCGGAGGACCGCTCATGCCCCGCGGCGACAAGTCCAGCTACACCGATAAGCAGGACCGCAAGGCGGACCACATCGCGCACAGCTACGAGGCGCGCGGCGTGGGTGAAAAGGAAGCCGAACGGCGGGCCTGGGCCACCGTCAACAAACAGGACGGCGGCGGCAAGAAAAGCGGCTCGGGCCGCGCCGCCGCCACACATCGCAGGAGACCATAATGCTAGGCATCGATCTTAAGCATCACCCTAGGCCCGCCCCCGAAACGGAGGGTCCGCACTCCCGGCGCATCAAGAGCAAACCCGGCAAGCCGGACCAACTGGCGCCTCATCTTGAGACCGCCGAAGACCGGCAGGAAGCCTTGATCGACGAAGGCATCGAGGAAAGCTTCCCGGCCAGCGATCCGCTGAGCCCCAAGCACATCACCTGAGCCTACCGGCGGCGTTACCCGCCGTTACGGGGTAACGCCGTCACCGCGGTTGAAAGCATTTTCTGTGAACCTCTCGGGCGCAGTTTCCCAAATCCCCGCTTGATTCGAAGCCGCGTTCGATCAAGGAACAGTCCCCGCTGCGGACTGTCCCCCATGTCGAACAAGCCCTACATCCTGACGCTGATCTGCCCCAATCGCCCCGGCATTGTCGCGGCGGTGTCGACCCATCTATTTGAGGTCGGTTGCAACATCCTTGAAGCGCACCAGTACGACGACACCGAAACCGGCCGCTTCTTCATGCGTGTGGAGTTCAACCTTGTCAGCGACGACGGCCTGATCGAATCCTTGCGGGCCGGGTTCGCGCCGGTGGCTGAGTGGTTCGCCATGGACTGGACCTTGCGCGACTCCAAGGATCTGCAGCGGGTGCTGATCCTGGTCTCGCGCTATGATCATTGCCTGGCCGACATTCTCTATAATTGGCGCAACGGCGATCTGCCCATGATCATCACGGGCGTGGTGTCGAACCATCCCCGCGCAATCTACGCCGGGCTGGATTTTACCGGCCTGGACTTCCACCATCTGCCGGTGACGCCCCAAACCAAGGCCGCCCAGGAGGCGGAGATCTGGCGCATCGTGCAGGCCACCCGCACCGAGGTTGTGGTGCTGGCGCGCTACATGCAGATTCTGTCCGACGACCTCGCCGCCAAGCTGTCGGGCCGCTGCATCAATATTCACCATTCCTTCCTGCCCAGTTTCAAGGGCGCCAAGCCCTACCATCAAGCCCACGCCCGAGGCGTCAAACTGATCGGCGCCACAGCCCACTACGTCACCGCCCATTTGGACGAAGGGCCGATCATTGAGCAGGACGCCGAACGCATCGGCCATCAGAGCTCGCCGGAAGACTTGGTCCGCAAGGGCCGCGATATTGAGCGGCGGGTGCTGTCGCGCGCACTGTCCTTCCACCTAGAAGGCAGGGTGCTGATAAACGGCTCCAAGACCGTGGTCTTTCGGGAATAGGATAGCGGCGAGCAGGAGCGGGCGGCATGGGCGCGGTGATCATCGACGGCAAGGTCGAGGCCGAACGGTTGCGGGGCAAGGTGGCCGCCGCCGTGGCCCAGCTCAAGGCCGAGCACGGCCTCGTTCCCGGACTGGCCGTGGTGCTGGTGGGCGAGGATGCGGCCAGCGCCATCTATGTGCGCAGCAAGGGCGAACAGACCCTGGCGGCCGGCATGCACTCGGTGACCGAAAGGCTCGCGGCGGACGCGTCCGAAGCCGAAGTGCTCGATCTGGTCGGTCGACTGAATGATGATCCGGCGATCCACGGCATTCTGGTGCAGTTTCCCGTGCCCGCGCACATCAGCCAGGCCAAGATCCTCGCCAAGATAAGCCCGGACAAGGATGTGGACGGGCTGACGGTCGTCAACGCGGGGCGCTTAGCCTCGGGCCTGCCGGGTCTGTTTCCCTGTACGCCGAACGGCTGCCTGATCCTGCTGCGCAACGCGCTGGGCGATCTTCGCGGCAAGCGCGCGGTGATCGTCGGGCGCTCCAATCTGATGGGCAAGCCGATGGCGCAGCTTTTGCTGCAGGCCGATTGCACCGTCACCATCGCCCATTCACGCACTGTGGACCTGCCCGCCGTTTGCCGCGAGGCCGACATATTGGTGGCCGCCGTGGGCCGCCCGCAGATGATCAAGGCCGATTGGGTCAAGCCCGGCGCAGCGGTGATCGATGTCGGCATCAACCGCGCGCCCTCGCGCGATCCGGAGGCCGCCGCTGCCGGCAAGACGCGCGTAGTCGGCGATGTCGACTTCGATCAGGTCAAGGCCGTCGCCGGTTGGATCACCCCGGTGCCGGGCGGGGTGGGGCCCATGACCATCGCCTGCCTGTTGCGCAATACCGTCCAGGCCGCGTGCCGGCTGCATGGCGTGGCCAGTCCCCTGGATTAGTGATTTGGACATCCAACCACCAAGCCCAAAGCCGCGTCATCCTCGGAAAGCGCAGAGCGCTTGTCCGAGGACCCAGCCGCTCCAGGCTATCGGCTGCGTTCGGATCAACCGCCGCAGCGTTGAGGTCTTCGCGGCTGGGTCCTCGGGCTCGCCTTTCAGGCGCCCCGAGGATGACGGTGCGAGTTTGGGCGCTTTCCTTAGCGATCTTGGAACCCATTGGGTCCAGCCACAAGGCGAAGACGCGATTGTGCTGGCTTTTGAGCCGCAATCTGACATAATGCGCGCCATCGAATATCGTTTTCGGCCCGGTTGCTCCCCACGCTTGTTCTTCGGATCCAGCCCGAGCCTTCCAAGACCCTCTCCGACATTCTGATCATGCGCACCGATCGGGGCGAATGGACTTATCCACCCGAAAGGTGACTCTCATGGCGACTGGTACTGTGAAGTGGTTTAACGCCACCAAAGGCTTCGGCTTCATTCAACCCGACGAAGGCGGCGCGGACGTGTTCGTGCACATTTCGGCGGTCGAACGTTCGACCCTCGGCTCTCTGCATGAGGGCCAAAAGGTTGGTTACGAACTTGAGCGCGATCAGCGCAGCGGCAAGATGTCCGCGAGCCAACTGCAATCGGCCTAGGATTTAAGGACGCCGGGCGAGGGGGCTTTACAGCGGCCTCTCCCGGCGTTTCAATTTGAAATGGCTCAATCCACTGTAGAGCGCGCTTACGCCTTGGCCCGATCGGGTCAGTTTCAGGACTTTGCCCAATTGCGGGTTCGCCTGGACGCTGAAGGCTGCCGCGCCATTGACACCTTACTCGCCGGTCGCTCCATCCGCGGCCACCTGGATGCGATCTGCGCGGCTGCGTTCAATATCGCGCCGACCACCAACACCCCGCCAACGACCGAGAATTCATGAAAGCGACTAAACAGGCCGACTTCGCTGAGCGGCTGAAGACCGCCGCAGAGGCCAAGAAGGCCTTGCTGGCCAAGTTCACGCCCAAGCCCGCTGCGCCCGACCCCGAATTTACCTTAAGAGCCGACCGCAAGGCGCAAGAGCTGGAGCGTGTGCGTCAAGCGCGCGCCGAAGCCAAGGCCGCCAAGCAGCAAGCGGCCCTGGAAGCGGCCGAAGCCGCCCGCCTCGCCCAAGAGGCCCTGGAAGCGGAAGCGATGGACGCCAAGCGCGGCGAACGCAAGGAGCGCAAGGCTCTGTCCAAGGCGGAAGCCAAGGCCAAGCGCGACGCCCGCTACGCCGCCCGCAAGGCGCGCCACTAGGCCTGACACCAAAACATTCGTCATCCTCGGGGCGCCTGAAAGGCGAGCCCGTGGACCCAGCAGCGAAGACCTCAAAGCGCATTTTGCCGCCCGGCTTAGAGCTTGGAGCGGCTGGGTCCCCGGGCCTGGGCTTCGCCCATCCCGAGGATGACTTAGTTTTCGGATCTTTGTGGTCTTCGTGTCCTTCGTGGTTCAAATTTTTATTGGCGTGCGTCCCTCCGACCTAGGTCCTAGGCGGCGTGCCCTTTTGGCTGGGCGCTGAGGCGTTGGTCTTGGGCTTTTCCTTTTTGGGTTTGCGGACTTCCTTGCCGCCGCGATTCTTTTCCTTCGACATAACAAACTCCTAGCTTGGCTTTGGCCGCGCCCAGCGGCTGATGCGACCGTTGGTCTGAGGCTAGCGGGTCGCTGCGGCGGAAGATAGCCGAACTTCGCACTGGCTCCGGCGTTTGGGTTGAGGTTCAATCGCACTCAAAGAGTGCCTGGAGGAACGCCCCGTGAAACACGCTTTGATATTGACGATGCTAGCCGCCGTGTCCGCTGCGCCTGCCGCAGGGCTGGCCCAGCCGTTCCCATTGACAGGCAAGCCGCCGGGCGCCCAGACCCCTGCGCCGATCGGACCGAGCTCAGTGGGCTTTCCCGCGCCCAACACCACGCCCGGCCAACCGATCGAGAGTCGCCTGCCGGAACTGAAGACCGACAAGCCAGCCTTCCCCGGCCAGACCCGCGCGCCCTACAAGCCGACCACGCCCTATAAGTTGACGGTGATCACCGACAAGCTGAAGCAGCCCTGGAGCCTGGCCTTCCTGCCGGACGGCAAGATGCTGGTGACGCAAAAGCCGGGCGCTTTGGTCATCATCACCGCCGACGGGACCGTATCGGCGCCGATCACCGGCGTGCCCGCCGTCTATTATCGCGGACAGGTCGGGCTGCTCGATGTGGCGCTCGACCGGCATTTCGCCGCCAACAAGCGCATCTTCTTCTCCTACAGCGAGCCGGTGGAGGACGATAAGTCCAACATCGCCATTGCCAGCGCCACGCTGGATGAAGGCGCCCTGGCGCTGAAAGACGTGAAGGTCATCTTCCGCGCCTTCCCGGCCATGCCCAAGACCATCGCCGCCAACCAGGGCGGCCGTCTGGCTGTCGCGAAAGACGGCACCTTGTTTGCCATCATCGGCGACCGGTCCGGCTCGCCCCCTTGGACGGTGGCGCAGCGCCTGGACACCGATCTGGGCAAGATGATCCACATCACCGCTGACGGCGCGCCGGCGCCCGGCAATCCCTACATCGGCCAGCCCGACGCCCGTCCGGAAATCTGGAGCATCGGCCATCGCAGCGAGCAGGGCCTCTCCTTCGATCCCAAAGGCCGCCTGTGGGAAGTCGAGGACGGCCCGCGCGGCGGGGATGAACTGAACCTGATCGAGCCCGGCAAGAACTACGGCTGGCCGATCATCACCCACGGCATCGACTATCCCGGCGAACTGATCAACGACGGCCTGACCGAAAAACCCGGCATGGTGCAGCCGCGCTACTACTGGGACCCGGTGATCGCGCCCTCCGGCCTGGCCTTCTACACCGGCTCGCTGTTCCCCGCCTGGAAGGACAGCGTCCTGATCGGCGCCCTGCGCGGCAAGATGCTCGACCGGGTGACCCTGAAGGGAGACAAGGTGGTGGACGAAGAGCCCCTGCTGGTCGAACTGAACACGCGCATCCGCGACGTGCGCATCGGGCCGGAGGGCGCGGTTTATGTGCTGACGGATGACACGAGGCTGCTGAAGCTGGCGCCGCAGTAGGGGGAGGCTGGCGCGTTGGTTTGGGGGGAGGGGCCGTTTCCGGGTCGAAGGCCAGCGGTGAGCATCGACCCATCTCAGATTCTCGTGAGGTCTGCTTTTTGGGGTTGCTGATAGCCGTCATAGCGGAATTGCAACCGTGAGATTGTCAATGACGGGTGGTTGTGGCACTTTTCCGCGCGCTCCTGGAGGCGAGGAATGGCCCAGATCGATCCCCTCAAGCTTATGCGCAACCGTGCAACGCTAGAGGCTTATCGCCGACATCAAGGAGAAGTCTGGGCAGCGGCTCAACCCTGGCTAACATTCGCGCTCATCGGCGCTTCGGTGGAAATCGGCCTATTTCTCTACGGGCTTTCCCACCCGCGCATCTTCCACGATTTCAGCCTCCTTTCCAGTTTGCTTGTGTTCGTATCCGGTTGCTCCTTCGGGATTGCTAGCTTACGTGCATGGCTTTTCAGGCGTGCTCATCCGTTTGAATTGCCTGGGACACCGTCAGCTAATCGCTGGGACCGGGAGGTCCGCTAACCCCCCGGAGCCGTCCTTCGGAACGTCCGCCTCCCGGCAGGCCGATCAGCAGAAACTACCGTTCCCCGCATTAAACCAAACGCCGCATCGAAGTCGCTGGTCAAGGCCCTGGCTGGTCGTTAAGCCATTGCCGTCTGGCCCTACCCATCAGGCTGATCGTTCGGAGAACCATCGATGAAGGAATCCAAGGGCAAGGCCAAGAAGGCCCAACCTGCTAAACAGAATGCGTCCCAGCCTAGCCTCAAAGGCCTGGCCGCGCCGCCCGTGAAGGGGAAGAAGTAGTCGCCGCCTTTCCACGGCGCGGCGAATTAAATAATTGAACCACGAAGATCACGAAGAACACCAAGAATAGAAAACCACGTCATCCTCGGAAAATGCGGAGCATTTGTCCGAGGATCCAGCCGCTCCAGGCTTAAAGCCGGGCGGCAAAATGCGCGTTTAGGTCTTCGCTGCTGGGTCCTCGGGCTCGCCTTTCAGGCGCCCCGAGGATGACGACGTTTTGGTGTTCTTCGTGTCCTTCGTGTCCTTCGTGGTTCAATAATCTTGGTCCTGGCGGGCGCTGAGGTCACCTACAACGTCAGCGCCACCCGAAAGCCCACACTGCCATGCCGGCCGGGAGCCGCGTCGCCCACGCGTCTGGCGGCGCGGAGGATGACCTCGTGGGTGCCCCAGCCGGCGCCGCGCACCGTGCGGGTGCCGCAGTCGCCGGTCAGCCGCACCGAGCCGTCCGTCGGGGCGCCGTCGTAGTTTTTGTTCCAGCAGTCGGCCATCCACGACCAGGCGTTGCCGGCGGTGTCGTACAGGCCGAAAGCGTTGGGCGCGAAGCTGGCCACCGGCGCGCTCATCTTCTTGTCCCAGATGCTGCCGCAGCCGTTGCACACGGCGTGGTTCTTGCCGACCTCATCGCCCCACCAGTAGGTGGTCGTCGTGCCGGCGCGGTTGGCGTATTCGAATTCGCCCTCCGTCATCAGCCGATAGGGCCGCCCCGTCTTTTTGGCCAGCCACGTCACATAGGCCTGGGCCTCGGCCCAGTTGATGCAGGTGGCGGGCAGATTATTGCCCACGTCTTCGCGGCCGATGGGGCGCCATGAGCGCGGGCTGCGGTCGGCGAACTGGCCGTCTTCATAGGTGTAGCAGACGTTGCCCGTGGCGTAGCCGGTGTCGGCGACAAAGCGCGCATACTCGCCGACCGTGATGTCTGACCGGCCGACCGCCAGCGCGTAGCCGATGCGCACCCGGTGGCGCGGGCCTTCATTGGCGTCGCGCTTGGGCGCGGTTTCCGGCGAGCCTTGGGTATATTCGCCGGCCGGAACCACGATCATTTCCGGCAGGTCTGCGCCGTCCCACAGTTCCAGCGGCTTGTCGGAGGCGCGCCAAGACACCGGCGCTTGATCCAAGCTCGATTGCGATAAGGGTGCGGCGGCGGCCACCAGCGCAGCGGTCTTGGCCTTGATCGCAGCGATTTCCGCGTCCGGGCGAGGGTGGGCGGCCTTATAGGCGGCAAAGCGGGTCTGGCGATCCTTCAGCCAGGCCGCATCATTGTCGGCGCCGGCGAGGGCGGCCGAACCGAATGTCGCCACCGCCGCAAGCACCGCGAATTTGAGCCAGCCCTGTCGCACGACATCCTCCCTTGCCGGGTCTTCTGTTCCATGTCGGCGCGACATGGCGGACCCTAAAATCAGGCTAGAGCGTCGCTTGGGTCTAGACAACCCGACGTTCAGGCGCTCACGGTTACGCGCAGGGAAAAATCCCGGACGGTTCAGCAGGGGAGGGGACAGGGTGTCTCAGGATCAGCATCTTGGACGGCGCGAACTCTTGGTCGGCGCGGCCGCGGCTTCGGCGCTGGCGGCGGCAGGGTCGGCGGGCGCTCGCACGCAAGCTCATGACCCCCTGCCGGTGGTGGACTCGCACATCCACCTGTTCGACGGGTCGCGGCCCCAGGGCGCGCCCTATCTGGGCTCCAAGGCCTATAGGGCCCAGTCCCACATCTCCTTGCCCGCGGGCTATGCACCCCTGGCCAAGCCCACAGGGATCGTCGGCGCGGTGGTGGTGGAGGCCAGTTCCTGGGTGGAGGACAATCTGTGGCTGCTGGAGGTGGCCCAGGCTAATCCGATCATCCTGGGCGTGGTGGGCAATCTCAATCCCAGCAAGCCGGAGTTCGCCGAGTATCTCGGCCGGTTCCGCAAGAACCCCCTTTATCGCGGCATTCGCTTCAGCCGCTTCTATACGGGCAAGGGCGCCGATGTCGCCCTAGACCCGGACATGACCGCCCGGCTGCGCCTGCTGGCCGAGGCGGATCTGACCTTGGACAACGCCAACCCGACCATGGACCTGCTGAAGGCCAACCTTCTGCTCAGCCAGGCGATTCCGGAATTGCGGATCGTGGCTGACCACGTGCCGTCGTTCGATCCCACGCCGGAGGTCATGCCCGCCTATGAGGACCTGATCAAGCGGCTGGCCGACCGACCGAACATCTTCGTCAAGCTGACCGAGGTCTATCACCCGCGCGACGACAACGGCTTGATTGTCAAGGACTACGAGCCCCTGCGGGCGCGGTTGGAATATCTGTACGGCGCCTTCGGCGAGGACCGGGTGATGTTCGGCACCGACTATCCCAACAGCTATGGGGTGGCGACCATTCCCGAGGAAGTCGGGCTGATGAAGCGGTTCTTCGCCACCAAGTCCCGTGAGGCGGCCGAGAAGTACTTCTGGAAAAACTCCGCCAAGATTTACAAGTGGAAGAAGCGCACGGATAAGCAGCCCAGCTTGGCTTGAGATTGGGAGGAAGGTCGCGACGAACATCTAGCCGCGTCATCCTCGGGGCGCCTGAAGGGCGAGCCCGAGGACCCAGCAGCGAAGACCTCAACGCGCGATTTGGAGCCCGGCTTTAAGCCTGGAGCGGCTGGGTCCTCGGACAAATGCTGCGCATTTTCCGAGGATGACGGAGCTTTTTGATCTTCGTAATCTGCGTGGATAAAGGCAGCCCCCGACCTGAATGTCGATGGGACCTAAAACAGGGAGGAAGGGCGATGTCGCTATCCAAAAGCGCCGGTTTGATTGGCCTGGGCCTAATCCTCGCTACCCTGTGCTGCGGGTCGCTCAAGGCCCAGGAAGCCGCTCTGCCGCCGGATATCGACCCGGTCTCGCGAAACCGCCTGCCCCTGCCGACGCGCGCCGATATGGCCAATGACGAGGAGCGCGCGATCTTCGATGAGGAGGTCAAGCGCGGGCCGGCCACGCGACTGTTCAGCCCCATTGTCGGCAAGGCGCTGGACGACGCCCACAACTATGTAAAGTTCAAGACCGCCATGGACAGCCGTCTGGTGCAGACCGCCTCGCTGGTGACGGCGCGCGAGGTGGACGACCAGTTCGAATGGACCCAGTGGGAGGAGCACGGTCTTCTGCCTGGGCAAAAATCCTTGGTCGAGCCGGCTATCATCGACATGATCAAATACTGCAAGCCGGTGGTCGGGTTGGGGCCGAAGGAAACGCTGATCATCACTTTCGGGCGCGAGCTGCTGGGGCCGAGGAAGAAGGTCTCGTCCGAAACCTTCGCCCAGGCCCTGCGCCTGTTCGGCCGTCGCGGCACGGTGGATCTGGTGGAGTTCATGGTGCTGTATCAGGCCACAGGAACCGAGCTGAACGCTTTCGATGGACAGCTGCGTCCCGGGCAAAAGCCTCTGCTGCCGCCCCGCGCCGACATTCCGGCCTGCCAATCATCCTGACCCGGCGCGATACGCGGCAAGGCGCCGCTGTGAGGCGAGGGGTGGGCGACATCGCTTGCGTATAGGACGTGCGGCGCCTATCAGGCGTGGGTGAAACGCGGGTGTGGGCCGAGGGGCCGCGCATTCAGAGCGGCGAAGGGTTGGAGACGGACGAGCATGGAACAGGCAATCGCCGCATTCTGCGACTGGCTTTCGGCCACGCCGATCAGTCTGACCATCCAGAGCGTGCTCTGGATCATTCCCGTGATCCAATCCATTCACATCATCGCCGTCACCCTCATCGTCGGCGCGGTCTTGATGGTCGATATGAAGCTGCTGGGGGTGGTTGGCCGCGATATGCCCATTTCCGGCGCCACGCGTCGCTTCCTGCCCTGGGTGTGGGTGGCGGTGGTGGTGCTGCTGCTCACCGGCTCGGTGCTGACCGTGGCGGAGCCTCGCCGTGAACTGATCAACAATGTGTTCCGACTGAAGATGCTGTTGGTTCTCGCGGCCTGCGCCCTGACGGGCGGGTTCCAAATCATCGTCAGCCGCAACGCTGAGGCCTGGGGCGACCAGCCTTCCAATCAATGGTCGGCTCGGGCGGTGGCGATCATCTCGCTGGCGCTTTGGGTCGGCATCATCATGTGCGGCCGTTGGATCGCCTACGTCGAACACGGCTGATCGTCCGGGTCTGCCGGCCCGGGTTCGCCGCCCACAATCGCTCGTGTTTTTTGGTCCTGAGGGAACCCCGCCTAAATGCTCCAAACCGTCGCACAGTGGCTGCAGGACACAGCCCTCGCCCAGTGGATCGCGACCTCCGCCGTGGGCTTTCCCTGGATCGAGACCTTCCACGTGATTTTCATAACCACGGTGGTGGGCACCATCACTGTGGTCGATCTGCGGCTGCTGAATCTGACCTCGACTCGGCGTTCGGTCAGTCAGATCACCAGTGAGGTGCTGCCCTTTACCTGGTGCGCCTTCGCCCTGGCGGCGCTCACCGGCGGTCTGCTGTTCATGTCCAAGGCCACGGAATATGTCGACGACTTTCCATTCCGCATGAAGATGTTGCTGTTGGCCTGCGCGGGCCTGAACATGGTGGTCTTCCATTTCACCGCCGCGCGCGGCGTGGCGAGTTGGGACCAAGGCGTGGACACCCCGCGCGCCGCCAAGATCGCAGCGGCCCTGTCCCTGCTGTTCTGGACCGGCATCATCGTGTTCGGTCGCTGGATCGGCTTCACCGTCCGCTGAGGCGGTCCTCAGACATAAAAAAGGCGGCCCTTGTTCAACAGGGGCCGCCTTTTTGACTCTTCAGCGCCTGACGATCAGTAGTCGTGATCCTTCAGCACCGCGCCGGTCTTGGTGGTGACATTCATCATATAGGCGGCCGGGCCGCCGTCACGCAGAGGATGGCCCAGAACCGAGACCTTGTCGCCGGCTGCAATGGAATGGACGCTCCATCCGCGACGCACCAGGATGCTGGGCGGCGAGCACTCAATGCTCCACACCTTTCCCCCGTCTGCGGAGACGACCTCGAGGTAGACGTGCGGGTTCTGCCACTTGATGGTCTTGACCGCGCCGCTGATGGTCACGTCCTTGGTGGTGTCGAACATCGCCGCCGTGTGGTGGGCCTGGGCCGGACCCGACAGGGCGCAGACGGCCGCCAGAAGGGCGGGCGGAACCAGAATTCGTTTCATTCCCTACAACTCTCCAAATTGCGTCGCTTCGAGGCGACGCTGCACATGGTTCATCCACCGCTCTATAGAGGATGGCTTGACAGGAAGGTAGTGGTCCCGAGCGTGTGAACGCGCGCTGAATGCTCGTAGCCTGGCGTCGGCGCCTCGGCGCTATCGCTTGAGCCCATGCGAACATTCTTTTATGACGTCAAGCGAGCGGGCCGGCCTGCTCCAAGGTGGCTGAGACGCTCGGCCGAGTTTTTGAGGAAACACGTCTATGCGTTCTCCGGTGTTGTTGGTTTCGACCGCCCTTGCGGGCCTATTGATGTTTGGGGCCGCCCAAGCCGAGCCCAATATCACGGGGGTCTATTCGCCGATCACCAGCGGGCCCGATGGGCAGCCTCTGGCTCGCGCGCCGGCGCCGTTCACCGCCGCCGCCAAGGCGGCCCAGGCGGCGACGGCTAAGCTCAACGCCGCCAACCACCGCATCATCAGCGAAAACCGCACCTTTTGCCTGCCCACCGGCATGCCGACGATGATGACCACGCCCTTCGGCATCGAATTCCTGCAAACCAAGGGCAGGGTGACGATCCTCAGCGAGCTGAACGCCATCCCGCGGACCATCTATCTGGATGAGAAGACCCAGCCGGACGGCATCGTGCCCGGCTGGAACGGCCATTCCATCGGCCATTGGGAGGGCGACACCCTGCTGGTGGACACCGTCGGCTTCAACGGACGCAATCAGAACATCTCCGAGAAGATGCACATCACCGAGAAGATCTATTTGGACAAGAAGTCCGGAGAACTCGTCGACGAGATGGTCCTGGACGATCCCAACATCTACACCCAGCCCTACCACATCACCAATCGCTACAGGCGCGCCGAGGGTCAGGAAGCCAACGAGCTGCAGGAATATGCCTGTGAGATCGACCCGAACAATCTGTTCGCCTATCTGGCCGAGCAAAAGGCGGCCGGCCGCCAAACTGATTTCAACCCGGGCTGGGCGGCGTCCAACTATAACGACCCCGCTTCCGTGGCTGCGGCCGAGGCGAAAACCAAGTAGCGGTCGCCCTGAAGCTTGACGGCGCTTGCGGACAAGATAGCAATCGGTCTTGGAGCTACGCCCTAGTTCTGTCCACGACGCCGCAAATGGCGCGGGAAATTCACCGGAGGAAGTATTTCAATGTTTGATGTTCGCAAGCTGGCGATGTTCGCTGCGGTGGCTCTGTCCGCCGGCGGCCTGGCCTTTGCACAGACCGCCGCCCCTGCCGGCCCGGTCAAGGGGCCGCGCAAGTTTTTGACCCTGACCAGCACGGCGTTTGAAGACAGCGCAATCATTCCGCCGAAGTTCGATGGCGTCGAGGCGGGCATTTCGCCGCCGCTGTCGTGGACCAATGTCCCGGCGGGCACCCAAAGCTTCACCATCCTGCTGCACGACCTGGAGCCGGCGCCGAAGATGGGCGTCGCCGACATCACCCATTGGCTGATGTTCAATATTCCGGGGACCGCGACCTCGCTGCCCGAGGGGGTGAAGGCTGGCGCTCAACAACCCGATGGCGCGATCCAAGCCAAGAACGTGCGCGGCTTGGCCTCCTACATGGGCCCTGAAGCCCCGCCGCCGCTTTACCACCACTATGTTTTCGAGCTCTACGCCCTCGATATCAAGCTGAACCTCGGACCGGACGCGACCCGCGCCCAGGTCATGGCCGCCATGGACGGCCACGTGCTTGGCAAGGGCGTCCTGGTCGGCCGCCAGCATAGCTAAGCGCAAAGCCGCCTGATTGTTGAATTCAAGGCCGCTCTTGCCAAAGGGCGGCCTTGTTTCGATTGGAGCGTCCAAGCCAGGCCCCGCATTGACCCAGGCCCGATGCTGATGTCTTTGTGCGGTCAACAGACGTTGCGAAGCTGCCCCCGGATATTGTCCACGGCGCTTTGACATCGCAAATGAGGTCAGGGATGAAACGAGCGGCTTGGTTTTCGGCGATCCTGTTAGCGCTGGCCCTTGGCGTCCCGATGGCGCCGGCGCAGCAGCGCGCGGGCTACCTGTCTCCCGAGATCAGCCCTGACCACAGGGTCACCTACCGCATAGCCGCGCCCAAGGCGGCGGAGGTTCAGCTCAACGGCCCGCCGGGGCCTAACCCACCCCCTGGTTCGACGGCATCGACGGCCAACCCCGGCAATTGGCTCATGCCCATGCAGAAGGGCGCGGACGGGATCTGGTCGCTCACGGTCGGCCCCCTCGCTCCGGACGTCTATCGCTATAATTTCGTGCTGGACGGGGTCCGTGTCCTAGACCTGAACAATCCCTCGATCAGCTCCGGCGGCAGCCAGCCCTGGAGCTACTACGAGGTGCCGGGCGATCCGCCGGCTCTTCACGCCCGGCGCAATGTGCCCCACGGCGCGGTGCAGCTGCGCGCCTACGATGTGACGGGGATGCACAAGGTCCACACCCTGCAGATCTACACCCCGCCCGACTATGATCGCTTCCCGAACAAGAAATTCCCGGTCCTTTATCTGTTCGACGGCGGCGGCGACGCGGAGGATGGCTGGATTCGCCTCGGCCGCGTCCCGGAGATCGAAGAGAACCTGCTGGCCGAGCATAAGGCGGTTCCCATGATCGTGGTGACCGCGTTCAGCGACGATGATGGCGACGCCACGCGGCCGGAGGCGGTGCAGCACTTCACCGACGAGTTCTTCAACGACATCGTGCCGCTGGTGGAGAAGACCTATCGCGTCAAGGCGGACCGCGAGCATCGCGCCATCGGCGGCCGAGCCAACGGCGCCACCCAGGCGGTGACCCTCGGCCTTCGCAACATGGACAAGTTCGCCTGGCTCGTCTCCTTCAGCGCCGGGGCGCCGATTTCTTCGCCGACCTTCGACATGCACAAGTTCATACCCGGGTTCCTGGAAAATGCTGCGGCGGTGAACCGGAAAATGAGGCTGCTGTTCTTCAGTGTTGGGGACAAGGACACCCGCTACCCGTCCGAAGTGAAGCTGGACAAGGTGCTGACCGACGCGGGCGTCCGTCACGAGTTCCACGTCACGCCGGGCCAACATGAATGGAAGACGGGGCGCGCCATGCTGGAACTGGCGATGCCGAAACTGTTCCAGCCCGGCCGGTGAACCCTTGAAACAGCGCATGGGCGGCCGTTCATTCGTCATTGCCGTCGCGTCAGCCTTGGTCCTGTCAGCAGCCATTGCGGCGGCGCAGCCGAAGCCTGACGCCCTGACCAATCCCTTCGCCAATGACCCCACGGCCCTGAACGCTGGGCGTTCGGTCTACACCGCCGCCTGCATCAGCTGCCACGGCATCACCGGTGTAGGCAGCGACCGAGCCCCGGCGCTCAACAGCGGCAATTTCGCTCACGGCGGCCGGGACGATCAGTTGTTCCAGACCATCCGCGGCGGCGTCCCGGGCACTCAGATGCCGTCCTTCGCCAAACTGCCGGCGGATGACATCTGGCGCTTGGTGATCTTCGTCAAAAGCTTTTCAGCGCAGTCCGGCGGGCCAAGCACCGGCGACGCCAAGGCCGGCGAGGCGCTGTTCTTCTCAGACAAGGGCGGCTGTTCCAGCTGTCACGAGATCAACGGGCGAGGGGGCACGGCGGCGTCGGACTTGTCGGCCGAGGGGGTCAAGGCCGATGGCCTGATCCGTGTGGGCGTGCAGCATAGCCGTGGCCCCGACACCCGTATCGTCGACATCGCCCTGCGCGACGGTCGCAAGCTTCACGGCGTGCTGAAGGCGCGGGACGTGACGGCGGTGCATGTGCAGCTGGCTGACGGCCGGTATGTCATGCTGGACCTGGCCGATGTGACCTCCATGACCGACCAGGGCCGTGCGGTCCCAAGCGATATCGCCAAGCGGCTGTCGCATGAGGATGTCGAGGACCTGACAGCCTATCTGGCGGCCCATAAGGCGCGCGATCTGGCCCAGACGGCCAAGGTCGTCCCCGCGCCTGTGCTGCCCTATGAGCGCATCGTCAAGCCGGCGGCAGGGGACTGGGCCAGCTACTGGGGCGACTACGCCGGTCATCACTTCAGCGAGCTGAGCCAGATTAACGCGGGTAATGTGAACCAGCTGCAGGCGCGCTGGGCTGCGCCCATGCTGGGCGATACGGTGATGGAAGCCACGCCCCTG
>CAYVHP010000040.1:0-8370 GCA_964451265.1 uncultured Caulobacteraceae bacterium
ATCGCCTGATCGCCAACGGCAAACCCATCAAGGTCGCCATCGTCGCCGTCATGAGGAAACTCATTGAGGCCGCGAACCTCGTCCTCGCAAGACGTCAGCCATGGACTAAGACCGCCGCCATTTAACATGGTTGCTCAGTCAGCTTCGCTGACAGCTCCCCCGCAAGCGGTGGAGCACTGGGGCCTTTGCACCCGCGCCCATCAACGCTTACATCCTACCCATGCGCCAGACCTTCGAGGATCACGCGGACCCGTCCTTTGGGTCCCAACACCTGCCCCTGATCCGCCAGGCCATGGCGGCGCAGGGTCTGGACGGCTTCATCGCGCCCCATGAGGACGAGCATCAGAACGAGTATCTGCCGCCTGCCAACGATCGGCTGGCCTGGGCCACCGGCTTCACCGGCTCGGCCGGGGCGGCGGTGATCCTGGCGGACCGGGCGGCGATCTTTGTGGACGGGCGCTATAGCTTACAGGTGCGCGATCAGGTGGACCTGGGCCTGTTCGAGGTGCGCGATCTGGTCGACGGCGGGGTCAGCGCCTATCTGGAAGAGACGGTCGGCGCCGGTCAGGTGCTGGGTTACGACCCTCGCCTGCACAGCCCTGACGCCTTGGACCGTCTGCGCACCGCCGCCGCCAAGGCGGGCGCAGAGCTGCGTCCGACCGACCCTAACCCGCTGGACCAGGCGTGGGGCGGGCTACGGCCGGCCCAGCCGCGCGCGCCGGTGGTTCCTCATCCCCTGGCCTATGCCGGCGAGGCGTCCGCCGCCAAGCGCGCGCGCATCGGCGAGGTCATCGCTAGGGCAGGCGCGCAGGCCGCCGTCATCACCGCCCCGGCCTCTATCGCCTGGTTGTTCAATATTCGAGGCGGCGACGTCATCCGCTCACCCCTGCCGCTGGGCCAAGCCATTGCACGCGCCGACGGGACCGCGCGGCTGTTCCTCGATCCGGCCAAGGTCACACCCGGCTTGGCCGACTGGCTGAGCGCCGAGGTGTCGCTGGAGGCGCCGGGCGCCTTGCCGGACGCCCTGGCCGAGCTGTCGGGCGAGGCGGTGCTGATCGACCCGGCCGTCTCCTCAGCCTGGTATTTCGAGGCGCTGACGGCGGCGGGCGCCACGATTGTTCGCGGCCCCGATCCTACGGCCCTGCCACGCGCCTGCAAGAACCCGACAGAAGTGGAGGGCGCGCGTCAGGCCCATATCCGCGACGGAGCGGCCTTGGCCAATTTTCTGCATTGGCTGGCCACGCGCGACCTCAACGGCCTGCCCGACGAGATCGCGGTGGTGACGGCCCTGGAGGGCTTCCGCGAAGCCACCGGCGCTCTGAAGGACCTGTCTTTCGACACCATCGCCGGGGCCGGTCCTAACGGCGCCATTGTCCATTACCGCCCGGTCACGCGTCTGAACCGGCAGCTGGAGGCGGGCATGTTCCTGCTGGTGGATTCCGGCGCGCAATATCTGGACGGCACCACGGACGTCACACGCACCATCGCCATCGGGCCGCCCACCCCGGAGATGAAAGAGCGCTTCACCCTGGTGCTCAAGGGCAACCTCGCCCTGGCCCGGGCGCGCTTTCCGGCGGGAACCCCCGGCTCGCAACTGGACGCCCTGGCGCGCGGACCCCTGTGGTCGGCGGGGCTGGACTATGATCACGGCACCGGCCACGGGGTCGGCTCCTATCTCGGCGTGCATGAGGGGCCGCATGGCATATCCAAGCGCGCAGGCGGGGCGCCGTTGCAGGCGGGCATGATCGTGTCCAACGAGCCGGGCTACTACAAGACCGGCGCCTACGGCATTCGCATCGAGAACCTGCAGGTCACCAAGCCTGCGGCCCAGATCGCCGGCGGCGAGCGCGACATGCTGGGCTTCGAAACCCTAACCCTGGCCCCCATCGACCGCCACGCCATCGCCCGGGAACTGCTGACGGATGAAGAGCGGGAACAACTCAACGCCTATCATGGGCGGGTGCTCTGGACGGTCGGTCCTCTGGTGGGGCCCGATGTGCGCGCGTGGCTCGAGGGGGCTTGCGCGGCGATCTGAGGCGGCCGCGCGCAGCGCGATTTATTGAACCACCAAGCACACCAAGAACACCAAGACAAATAAAGTCCGTCATCCCACGGCCGCCTGCAAGGCGGACCGGGGGACCCAAGCGAGTTTGGCAATTTCAGGCGTGGCTTGGGTCCCCCGGATCGGCTTTCAGCCGACCGTGGGATGACGATGTAAGGTGATCTTCGTGATCTTTGTGGTTCAAACTTTGGACGTCGAGGTCGTCCTCAGGCTAAGCTGCACGCCACAATCGGCGACGGGCAAATCCGCGCCAATGCTCATAGGGTGGCGCATGTCTAAATCCGGCCGTCTCGGTCTTCCTCTCGCTTTGCTCCTGCTGGCCTCATCCGCCCACGCCCAGACGCCTGCGCGCGACTGGACCACCTGGGGCTATGACCAGCAGCGCACCGGCTGGAACCAGGGCGAGACGACCTTGGGCAAGGCTAACGTTTCCAAGCTGAAGCTGCTGTGGACCAGCCAACTGGCCATCACGCCGAACAACGAGGCCCTGTCCTCCCTCACCGCGCCGCTCGTGGTCGAGGGCGTCGACGTGGGCGGAGCCAAGAAGGACCTGGTGTTCCTGCTCAGCGCCGACGACAGCCTGTTCGCTCTGGACGCCGACAGCGGCAAGCCGGTCTGGCAAAAGACCTTTCCCAACCCGGCCAAGCCCCAGCACCCCGCCGACACCTCTTGCTCCAACACCGCCCAAGACACCCCGGTGATCGACAAGGCCAGGGGGCTGATCTTCTTCATCGCCTCGGACGGCAAGCTGCGCGCCGCCCATCTGTCCGACGGCTCCGAAGCCATGCGGCCTACCCCCATGTTGGCGGCCTTCGCTCGGGCCTGGAGCCTCAATCTGATCGACGATGTGATCTACACCCCCAGCGGCCGGGGCTGCGGCAATCTGGATCCGAACTCCTCCATGGCCAAGGCGGCGGTGTCCGAGCCGTTCAAGCCCGGCGGCGCCGCCGTGCTGCTGGAGCCCTCCTCCATCGCCGCCATGGACGTGCACGACCTGGCCCATCCCTCGCTGACGCGCTTCTACACCAGCGGCGGGCGGCCCAACGGCGCCTGGGGGCGCGGCGGCGTGGTCAAGGCCGACCGGGGCATCATCGCCCAGACGGCGGACGGGCCGATCGATCCGGCGGCGGGCCTGTATGGTCTCAGCTTCGTCAAGCTGGCGCCGCGCGTCACCCGCCTGCTGGACAGCTACACCCCGGCCAACTTCAAGCATCTGAACACCTATGACCTGGACCTGGGCTCGGGCAGCGCCACGGTCTTCCCTTTGGGCAAGCGCACGGTGGCGGCCGGGGCGGGCAAGGAGGGCGCGCTCTATGTGCTGGACGTCGCCAACCTCGGCGGCGCAGACCATGCCACGCCGCTCTACCGCTCGCCCCTGCTGGGCAATGACGCCGCTTCGGGCACCGAGCCGGGCCAGGGCGTGTGGGGCGCCACCTCCACCTATCTGACCCCCGAAGGCCGCCGCTTCGTCTACATCCCCATGCGCGGGCCGCCCTCCAAGGAAGCGCCGGCTTTCAAGTTCAATAACGGCCCCATCCCCAACGGCTCGATCATGGCCTACGAGGTGACCGATACGAACGGCGCGGTGGCCCTGACTGCCCAATGGTCATCCCCCGACATGATCGTGCCCGACCCGCCGGTGATCGCCAATGGCGTGGTCTATGCCGTGCAGACCGGCGATCAGGCCCTTTTGCAACGCCCGGCCAAGGACGGGGTGAAGTACTCGACCAAGGGTCCGGAAGCGGACCTGTTCCGCGCCACGCCGGTGGGCCCCATGGTGCTGTGGGCGCTGGACGCCCAAACCGGCAAACCGCTCTACAACAGCGGCAAGCTGATCACCGGCTGGACCCACTTCAGCGAGCCGGTGGTGGCCCTGGGCAAGGTGTTTTTGGAGACGCACGAGGGTAAGGTTTATGCGTTTGGGCTGAAGTAGCGCCGAAGAAAGCTTAGACTCTAAGGGACGATCTCGCCTGCTCGCGCCATCGGGATGAACTCCTCGCGCACTGTCTCCATCCGGTCCTTCAACATCCGGGCGTGCTGTTCAGTGGGCGCTGCAGCGATGGGATAGCATTCGGACAGGTCGCGCCCCACAAGCACGCTGTCGGCCCATTCCTCCATCAGACCGCAATAGTTGGTCAGGGCTTCCGCCGCGTCGGGCGCTTCATCAACGATGAAATAGGCCGGAGGCATATCGCCGACCACGATCCAAAGCTCTTCGTCGGGCCCGCTGCGGATCGCATGCTCGAATTCGGCGAGAAACAAGGCCATGACGTCGCCGATGGCGAAGGCCAGGTACAGGCGCTTGATCGGCGGGGCCCACTTAAAGCGACGGATATAGTTCAAGGCGTTATCCGCCATGCCCATGAGGCGGGCCGTTTCCTCCTCGTCCCCACCGTCAAGGTCGGGATGAAGCTGAAAGGGGGCAGTGTTGACAATGTTGCGGGACATGGCGGCGCTGCTCGATTGGCTCTTAGGATTTCAGGCTTCGGGAGGATGTGTTTGATACCATTCGTCCATGTCTTGCTGGCTGGGAACGCCGATCATGTCGCTCATGAAGTTATTCCAGTTGTCGGTGCGGATACGCCCGGAAAGGATACCGGTGATGTCGGGGATGATCTGCAAGAGCCCCAGACCCCGTAGGCGCATTTCGCCCATCTCGTTGCCGTGCCAACCGCGTCTTCCCCAGCGGGAAAAATCGCCATTTTCCATGTGTTGACGGCGATGTTCCAACGGATGGAGTGGCTGAATGTTGTGGATCGCGTCGGATCCCCCGTCGGCCTTGGCGATAATGTGAGCGATGTCGAAGTTTCGCCCCGTCTCAGGGTCGATAGGCCAGGGAATGCCTTTCCACAGCGACCATTGTCGCCGTTGGCGCACCTGCTTCCCCCCTATATCGTAGAACTGGCCGTCACCATCGGAAGCGAGATTGAAATCAAGGCGCGGATCATCGGCGCCGCCGAATGGCGTGTCCGGCCGGATGGCCGGCTGAAGCCCAAGACCCAACGTCTGCCCAGATGAACGAGTAGCGGGTGCAGCCCCCGGGCTATCAAGCAAGCCTGGGCCAAAAGGGGTCGGCCGCGGTGCACGCAACTGACGAATCCATGGATCGGCGTCCGGCCCCAAATCCTTCAAGCCGTTCGGGTCTGCTACGATGGAACGCATCGTCTGGCCCAGTCTTTGGCCCAGCGCGCCCGCCCCGGCCAGGCTTAGCCCAACGCGATTCAGCGACGGCTTTAGGTTCGGCGTATTGACCCCGCCAGGCGGAGCATCAGGGTCAAGACCGCTGTCGGTTGGGTCGAGATATACGTCGGTCATGGAGTGAGCGGTCCACAAAGTGAGCGATGATCTTTTTGCCTAGGTTGGCATATGACTCGGGTCCCGTAAAGAACAAAACAAGAACAATTAGGGCGGATTTCGACTTTGTGGCAATGCGATGCCGAGCTAAGCCCGACATTTGAGATCGCCCGTAGGGGGTCGGGCGCGTTGGCTTCCCCGGCGCCAAGGTTCGGGGGCTTGGACCCCGCCGGGAACAATTTCCCCGCCTCGGACTTTTCCCCGTGGGCGCTGAGACAACCCTTCAACAGCAGGGAGGCATGCCGTGAAGCCTTTGATTGTTGCGTGCAGTTTCGCTTTTCTGGCCGCCGCCGGCTTCGGTGCGGCCCATGCTGGACCCACGAACGACCCTTCGCGGTCGTGCGCTGACGAGGCTCACAAGCGCGGGCTTGAAGGCGAAGCGCGTTCCAGCTTCCTCAAGACCTGCGACCAGGGCGCCCTCGCCCCTACGCACCCGACCCAGGACAAGGGAACAGCCCAGGCGCGCATCCTGACGGCGCCCAGCGGCCTGGACCGCACGCAGCGTTCCCAGGCCTGCACGCGCGAGGCCAAGCGGCGCAAGCTTAGTCCCAACGCGGCAAGGGCTTTTCGCTTAAGCTGCCTAGCCAGCGCCGCGCCGGTGGCGGCTACTGGCACGATGACCCATCCCCCCAAGCCAACGCCGTCCAAGCCAGGCTATGACACCCTGCCTCGGCAGGACCAGCAAAGTGAGCGCGCTGCAGGGTCACCCCACTAGCGCCAGCCATTCTTCCTCGCTGAGCACCTGAATACCCAGCTCCGCCGCTTGTTTCAGCTTCGACCCCGCCCCTGGCCCGGCCACCACAAGATCGGTTTTCTTGGACACGGATGACGACACCTTGGCCCCAAGGGCCTCGGCTTGGGCCTTGGCTTCGTCGCGGGTCAGGCGTGCCAGGGCGCCGGTGAACACCACCGTCTTGCCGGCCACGGCCGTGTCGGCGCGGGGTTGGGCGGCGTCCTGCACGTCCAGCTGTTCGGCCAGGTCCTGCACCATGCGCCGGTTGTGATCCTCGGCGAAGAAGGCGGCGGCGGCCTCGATCACCGCCTCGCCGATCTGGTCCAGGGCGTCCAGTTCGGCGATGGCGGCCTCGTCATGGGCGGCGACCTGGTCCATGGCGGCCAGAAAGGCGGCCAATGATCCATAGCCGCGGGCCAGGGTGATCGCCGTGGTCTCGCCGATGTGGCGCACGCCCAGGCCGTAGATGAAACGGTCCAGGGATATGGCGCGGCGGGCCTCGATGCCGGCCATGAGGTTGCGCACCGAGGTCTCGCCATAGCCCTCGCGTTCGCGCAGGGCGGCCAGGGCGGCCTCATTGCGGGCCAGCTTGAAAATGTCGGCCGGGGCCTTGATCAGGCCCTCGTCGAAGAAGGCCTGTAGCTGCTTTTCGCCCAGGCCCTCGATGTCGAAGGCCCGGCGCGAGACGAAGTGCTTCAGGTGCTCGATGCGCTGGAACGGGCAGGCCAGCTCCCCTGTGCAGCGGCGCACCACCGTCTCGGCCCCCCCCGCCGTGGTCTCTCGCGCCAGGGGGGTTTGGAGCGGGCAGGGACAATAGGCTGGAAATTCGTAGGGCTCCGGGCCGCGTTCGGTATTCGGGGCGGGGCCGATGACCTGGGGGATCACATCCCCCGCACGCTGAACGATCACCGTGTCGCCGACGCGGATGTCCTTGCGGGCGATCTCGTCGGCGTTGTGCAAGGTGGCGTTACGCACCACCACCCCGCCCACGGTAACGGGCTGAAGGCGGGCCACCGGCGTGATCGCCCCGGTGCGGCCGACCTGCAGGTCGATGCCTTCAAGCAGGGTGCGCGCCTGTTGGGCGGGGAACTTGTGGGCGATGGCCCAGCGCGGCGAGCGAGAGACAAAGCCCAGCCGCCCCTGCCAGTCCAGCCGGTCGATCTTGTAGACCACCCCGTCAATGTCATAGCCCATGGTCGGGCGGCGGGCCTCGAAGGCGCGGTAGGCCTCCAGGAGGCCCTGGGCGCCGTGGACTTGGCTCGCCTCCGGCGTGACGGCGAATCCCCAGGCCTTCAGTTTGCCCAGGGCTTCCCACTGGGTGTCGGCAAAGGGCGCGCTGATCAGGCCCCAGGCATAGGCGAAGAACTTCAGCGGCCGGGTCGCGGTGATCGCGGGGTCGATCTGGCGCAGGGACCCGGCGGCGGCGTTCCTAGGGTTGGCGTAGGTGCGCTCTCCCGCCGCCGTGGCCGCCTCATTCAGCGCCTCGAACTCGGCGTGGCCGAGATAGACCTCGCCCCGAATCTCGATCACGCCGGGAAAGCCTGAGCCTTTCAGGCGGTGGGGAATGGTGGCGATGGTGCGCAGATTGGCGGTGACGTCCTCGCCCACGCGCCCGTCGCCGCGCGTGGCGCCCTGGACCCGCACGCCCTTCTCATAGCGCAGTGAGGCGGACAGGCCGTCGATCTTGGGCTCGGCGGTGAAGGCGACCGGGTCTTCGGACAGGCGCAGGAACCGCCGCACACGCGCCTCGAACTCCAGCACCTCCTCGTCGCTAAAGGCGTTGTCCAGCGACAGCATGGGCACGCCATGCTCCACCGGCGAGAAGGCGGCGGCGCGGGCCGCGCCCACGCGCAGACTGGGCGAGTTTTCTCGGACGAGATGGGGGAAGCGCGCCTCGATGTCCGCGTTGCGGCGCTTGAGGGCGTCGTAGTCCGCGTCGGATATGGTCGGCGCATCGTCCTGATAATAGCGCAGGTCGTGTCCCGCCAGTTCGTCGGCGAGCTTTTCCAGCTCTTCGGCGGCTTCGGATTCGGTGAGTTCAGCCGGATTCATCTCCCTTCCCCCTCTTGGGGGGAAGGGGCGGGGATGGGGGTGTTCGCGCCGCCGTCAATGGGTAAAGCGAAGGTGGCGAGCCGCCTCGTGCTTCGTATCCGGTGTGCGCAGCGGGTCGCTCCCCCACACCCCCCCACACCCCCCACGCGGGGGGGAGGCGGCGGGCGCC
>CAYVHP010000041.1:0-14238 GCA_964451265.1 uncultured Caulobacteraceae bacterium
GGGGACAGGGGCTGGCCATCGGGCAGGCGAATGGCGATTTCGTCGATCTGCGAGCCTGACGACAGCAACACCGCGCGGTGCATGGCGTTTTCCAGCTCTCGCACATTGCCCGGCCAGCGGTGAGAGGCCAGTCGGCGGCGCGCCTCGGGCGACAAGGGGCGCACATCCATGCCGTTGGCCGCCGCGTATTTACGCACGAAGTGATCAGCCAGGATTAGGATATCGCCGGGCCGCTCGCGCAGCGGCGGCAGGCGCAGGTTCACCACGTTCAGCCGGTAGAGCAGGTCCTCGCGAAAGGTCCCGGCCTTCACACACTGGGCCAGGTCGCGGTTGGAGGTGGCCAGGATGCGGATATCGACCCGCACAGGCTTGGAGCCGCCGACCCGGTCGATCTCCCGCTCTTGAATGGCCCTCAGCAGCTTGGCCTGTAGACGGGTGTCCATTTCGGAGATTTCGTCCAGCAGCAGGGTGCCGCCGTTGGCCTCCTCGAACTTGCCGATCCGGCGAGCGAGCGCCCCGGTAAAGGCGCCCTTCTCATGGCCGAACAGCTCGCTCTCCAGCAGGTTCTCGGGAATTGCGGCGCAGTTGACGCTGATGAACGGTCTGTCCGCTCGGCGCGACTTCTGGTGCATGTAGCGGGCCATGACTTCCTTGCCGACGCCGCTTTCGCCGGTGATCAGGATCGAGGCGTCCGAGCGCGCCACCTGATCGGCCAGGGCGATCACCGCCTTCATGGCGTCGTCGTGCGCGATTAGCGGCCGCTCGTCGTCCGACACCGCCGCCAGCACCGCTGCGATCAGTTCGGCGTCCGGCGGCAGGGGGATGAACTCCTTGGCGCCGGCGCGGATGGCGGCGGCGGCCTTATCCGGATCGGCGCCCACGCCGCAGGCCACCACCGGCACGCGGATACGCTCAGCTTCGTTGGCGGCGATCAGCCCGGCGATATCCAGGTCATAGTCGACCATCAGCAGGTCCGCCCCCTGGCCCGCTCTCAAGGCGTGGGTGGCGGCCGAGCAGGTCTCCACATGGGCAACCTTCGCCCCGGCCGACATGGCCATCTTCACCGCTGTCGTGATCTGGCCGTTGAGCCTTCCGACAATCAGGAGCCGCATGGAACTTCTCCGTTAAAGAACGCTTCGCCGTCAGGCGTTGGCGTCGCCGTCCTTGATGATTTCCGTCATGGTCACGCCCAACCGGTCGTCGACGATGACGACCTCGCCGCGCGCCACCAGGCGGTTGTTGACATAGATGTCGATGGCCTCGCCGACCTTGCGGTCCAGCTCTAGGACCGAGCCCTGGCCCAGTTGCAGCAGCTGGGCGACCGACAGATGGGTGCGGCCCAGCACGGCCGAGATATTGACCGGAACATCGAAAACCGGCGCCAGATCGGAGGCGACCTTTTCCTCCGCCTCCATCGGCATATCGCTGGCCAACTGACCATCGCCGAACTCGTCTAGGGGCATGGTGTCTTCAGCCATGATCAGGCCTCACTGGATGAAAGGGGCGAAACGGCAAGGGGTTCGGCGTGCAGGCCCTCGGCGGCCAAGGCGGCCTCCAAGGCTTCGGCTATGCGGCCGGCGGCCTGCTGCGGAGCGAAGGCCGCAGAGCCGTCGCCCCACTCCAGCACGAAGGCGGCGCCGGCCAGGGACGGATCGGGCCGCACGGCCACCTGGCCGGGATAGCCCGCATTGACGGCCGCAGCGGTCAGAGCGCCCTCGGCGGCCTCGGCCTGATCGGGGGCGATGCGCGCCACCAAGCGCGGCACGGTCTCGACTTCGCGCGCTAGAGCCTCGATCGCAGCGGTCAGGGGCGCCTGGGGAAAGGACGCCAGAGCGGCGTCGGCGATCTTGCCGGCCGCAGCCAGGGCCAGGCGCGCGGCGCCCGTGCGGTGGTCGTGGGCTATGGCCGTCAGGGCGGACATCGCCTCGGACAGATGGCGCGCGGCCTCGGCCTGGAGCGCCTGGGCATGGGCCACCGCCGACTGCTCTCCGTCGGCGAAGCATTGACTGCGGATCGCATCGACCTCGTCGGCGGTGTAGCTGCGCTTGGGCCGCGGCGCGGCGGCGATCACCGTGTCTCCGTCGAACACGGTCTCGAAGGTGAATTTGCGGGGGGCTTCGGCCTGGGTCTGCATCAGTAGATCAACTCATCGTCGCCGCCCTGGCCGGCGAGCATGATCTCGCCCTTGGCCGCCAGGTCCTTGGCCACCTGAACCATAGACATCTGCGCCTGGTCGACGTCGCGCAGGCGCACAGGACCCATGGCGTCCATGTCCTCGCGCATGATCTTGGCCGCCCGCTCGCTCATGTTGGAGAAGAACAGCTCCCGAAGGCCGTCCGACGAGCCCTTTAGCGCCAGGCCCATTTGGTCTTTTTCCACCGAACGCAACAGGGTCTGCACCCCGCCGGGATCCAGTTTGCTGAGGTCTTCGAACACGAACATCAGGGCGCGGATGCGCTCGGCGGATTCGCGGTTGCGTTCCTCCAGGGCCGCGATGAAGCGGCTCTCGGTCTGGCGGTCGAAGCTGTTGAAGATGTCCGCCATCATTTCGTGGCTGTCGCGTTTGGAGGTGCGCGCCAGGTTGGACATGAATTCGGTGCGCAGGGTCTGTTCGATCTTGTCGAGAATTTCGCGCTGGACCGGCTCCATCCGCAGCATGCGCTGGACGCATTCCAGGGCGAAGTCTTCCGGCAGCGCCGCCAGCACGCGGGCGGCGTGGTCGGACTTGATCTTGGACAGGACGACCGCGACGGTCTGCGGGTACTCGTTCTTCAGGTAGTTGGCGAGCACCGCCTCGTTCACATTGCCGAGCTTGTCCCACATGGTGCGCCCGGCCGGACCGCGGATTTCCTCCATCAGGCCGTCGACTTTTTCCGCCGGCATGAAGTTGGCCAGCAGTCGCTGGGTCTGCTCGTAGGAACCCATAATCGCCCCGGCCGAGGACATGCCGGAAACGAATTCGATCATCAGCTCCTCGACCACAGAGGCCGATACCGTGCCCAGGGTCGACATGGCCTGGGAGATTTCCTTGATCTCTTCGTCGTCCAACTGCTCCCACAGAGAGACGTGCTCCTCGCCCAGGGCCAGGAGAATGACGGCGGCCTTTTCCGCGCCGTTCAATCGCGATGGGTCGATAACCCCCTTTTTGGATTTAACGCTCATACGCCTTCATGCAGCCAGGTGCGCAGGATCGACACAGATTGGTCAGGGTGGTTCTCGACGAACTCGGACACGCGCTTGACCGAGGAGGCCTTCACCTGACCTTCGATACGGGCGATGTCGATGCGCTGTTCGACGTCGCCGGGTCCGGCCAAGGCCAGGGAGTCGCCAGGCGCGGCGGCCATGGATCCGCCCCCGGCGCCGGAGGCCAGCAGCATGGGCGCGGGCGCGCCGCCGCCGGCGGTGCTGAGCAGGGGGCGAACCACGAAGAACACCACCAAGCCGGCCATGACCAGCAACACGATCAGTTCGGCGCCGCGCATCAAGTCGTTCTTGTCGAAATTGAACAGGGGCGCGCCGGCCGCTGACCCTAAGCCAGGGTCGTCGCGGGCGAACCGCACATTGACCACCGAGACCTGGTCGCCGCGCGTAGTGGTGAATCCGATGGCCGAGCGCACCAGCTGTTCTATGCGCTGCATCTCTTCGGCCGTGCGCGGCGTATAGGTCGGCTTGCCCTTGGCGTCGAAGGTCGTCGCACCGTCCACCGCCACGGCCACCGACAGACGCTTGACCGTTCCCGGCTCCTGGGTCTCTGTCCGCGTGGTCTTGGATATTTCGTAGTTAGTGGTTTCCTCCGCGCGGCCGGTGGCCGAACTCGGGTTATCGCCGTTCGCGCCTGCGGCCCCTGCGGCCGGCACGTTCTGACTGGCGCCGACGGCGTCGCCGGTCTTGGAGTCATTCTGTTTTGAATTCTCATCGACCGTCTGGGTCGAGCGGACGACCTGACCATCCGGATCGAATTTCTCTTCCTGTGTGGTCACCCGTGACAGGTCCAGATCGGCGCTGACCTGGACGCGCGCCCGGCCGACCCCAACCACGCCTTCGACCAGGTCCTTGACGGTCTTGCGGATGCGCTCCTCGGTTTGGCTGCGCGCATTGTCGGCGGCCTGATCCGCTTCCTGGCCGTCGTCGGCCCCGGCCAGCAGCTTGCCGCGTTCGTCGATCACCGTGACCTTTTCCGGCTTCAGATCAGGCACGGCGCCGGCGACCAGATTGCGCAAGGCGCGCACCTGATCGGCCGTCGGCTCGCGGCCCGCGATGCCGATCACAACAGAAGCGGAGGGAGACTCTGCATCATCATCGAACATCTGCCGCTTAGGCAATACGAGGTGGACCCGGGCGGAGGAAACCCCTTGCAGGGAGCGAATGGTGCGGGCCAATTCGCCTTCCAGCGCCCGTTGCCGATTGAGGTTTTGCACGAAGTCGGTTTGGCCCAGAGGGGAGGCCTGATCGAAAATCTCGTATCCCACCGAACCGGAGGTGGGCAGGCCCTTGGTGGACAGCATGATCCGGGTGGACGCGACCTTGTCGCGCGGGACCATGATGGTCGAACCGTCACCCTTGACGTCGTATTTGATGCCCGCCTGATCCAGCGCCTGGGTGATGGTTCCGGCTTCTTTCAGGTCCAGGTTGGAATAGAGCAGGCCGTTAGGTTCAGCGCCGGCGTTCAACACCAGGGCAAACAGAGCGGCGGCGACGCCGGCGGCGACGCCCAGAATGGCGGCAAGCCTGCCGATGCCGAAACGCTGCAAGGCATTGATAAAGGAGTCCACCCGGCGTCCTTTTCCCCAGTTACTCGGCCCCCCAAAGCGGCCCGTCGCTAGGCAGTATTTTCCGGGTGCTTGGTAAACGCGGTGTTAAGTGGGGCCGCAGCGGCCAATTGGACGCAGACCAAAAAGAAAACGGCCGCGCTGGGGAGCGCGGCCGCCGAAGCGATAAGCTCAAGAGGAGGAAGCTTACCTGTATTGTTGAATTCTCGTCGTGCGCAGTCCGGCCAAGCCGTGTTGTTCGATCGACTTTTGCCAGCAGAGGAATTCCTCGTTGGTCAGCCGATAGCGCTCGCACGCTTCGTCCAGGGTCAGCAGTCCGCCACGGACCGCCGCCACAACCTCCGCCTTGCGACGGATGACCCAACGCTCGGTATCTCCGGGCGGTAGATCGTTGACCGTCAGCGGCGCGCCGGTTGGACCGATCACGTACTTCTCGCCGCGGCTGTTTAGTCGTTGCTGTTGCAACATGGCTTTACGCCCTTCCCACCATCTTCGAGAGGGACAATAGCGCGAACGACATAACAGTCGGTGAATCTGAATAGTAAAGATTCGCTAACCATAATTTTCTCATCACGTGTCTACTTTGAATGTTCGCGTCATTGTGAAAAAGCCATTCTGGAAGTGCGAATTTGGCTTAACGAACTATGGAAATCAGGTCCTGAAGCATTGAATCCGCCGTGGTGATGATCTTCGATGACGCGGAATAGGCGCGTTGGGTCGTGATCATGTTGGTGAATTCCGCCGACAGATCGACGGTGGAGGACTCCAGGTTGGACGGCGAGATCGTGCCCGCCCCGCCCAGCCCGGCGGACTTCAGGTTGAAGTTCCCGCTGGCCAGTGAGATCTGATAGGCGTCGCCGCTGATTGCCGTCAGCCCGTTGGGGTTGGCGAAGGTGGCCAGGGCCACCTGGGCGATCTTGCGGGTCACCCCATTGCTGAACACCGCGGTCACATTGCCCGTCGGGTCCACCTGCACCGCCGTCAGGCTGCCGGACGGGGTGCCGTTGGCGTTGATGGAGGTCACATTGGAGGCGCCGTCGTTCTGAGTCATTCCGGCCCCGCTGGTCGACAGGTTCAAGGCTACCGTCTGGCCGCCGATGCCCAGGCTGGAGGCCCAGTTTACAGCGCTCGCCCCTGGGGCGCTGGCGTTGGAGGCTCCGAAGGCCAGGCTGGTGGGCAAGGTGGTGTTGGCGGTGTCGAGCGCCCCGGTTGCGGTGAAGGCGACGATGCCCTTGGCGATCTGCCCGGTTACCAGGCCCGACCCGCTCGTGACGCTGCTGGCGGGAACCCCGACGACTTCCGCATACCATTGGTTGGGCGTCGTGCTCTTCAGGAAGTTCACCTGCACGGTCTGGGTGCCGCCCTGAGTATTGGAGATGGGCAACTGCATGGTGAAGTCCGGCTTGGTGCCGGTCGTGCCGCCCGAGGATGAATAGGCCGCCATGCTGGTCGTGGCCGAGGTGCTGTCATAGGCGTCGGTCGCCGAGGTGCCGGCGTCCTGGGCGGCCTGAGACACGGTGGTGCTGGATTGTAGATTGGCGTTGATGCTGACCATTGTGGTCGGCACCGCCACGGAGCTGACGCTGGCGACGTTGATCGGCTGGAGCAGGGCCAGATTGGACGGGTCGGTGGAGATGTTGCCGTTGGTGTCGGCCTGCCAGCCTTGCAGGTAGAGACCCGCCGCGTTGACCAGATAACCCTGGTTATTGGGCGTGAACGCCCCCGCCCGGGTGAATACCGGGGTGTTGCTGCCCGACGGGCTGCCGGCGTTCTGGCTGGTGACAAAGAATCCTTGTCCCGAGATCGCCAGGGAGGTCGGCGATGAGGCCGCCTGCAACACGCCTTGCTGGCTGACGTTCTGCCTGGAAATGGCCTGCACCCCGCCCGAGGCGTAGCCGCTGCCGGCGGAGTTGGTCACCAGGTCGGAGAATTGGACGTCGTTCGATTTGAAACCGATCGTGTTCACGTTGGCGATATCGTCGGAGATCGCCGATAGGGCCGCCGAATTGGCGCCCAGGCCGGTCACGCCGGCAAGCATTGCGCTGTTAATGCCGCTCATGGTGATAGTCCTCTTGGTCTGAAGTTAGCTGGGGTTCGACACTGAAGTGATGGTGTTGAAGTTCACGGGCACGGCGCCCACTTGGACCTGGGTGACGCCGCCGGTGGTCTGCACCCCGGTGACGGTCCCATGGATGGAGACGGTGGAGGCGATGGCTTGGCTGTTGGCGTCGGTCGCCGAAACCGCGAGGGTGTAATTGCCGCTGGTGAGCGTCTGACCGGAGCTGGTCTTGCCATCCCAGCTGAAGCTGTTGTCGCCCGAATGCAGGGAGGGCGCCGCCCCGCTCCAAACCACGTTGCCCTGGGCGTCCAGCACTTCTAGCGTGGCCTTTGAAGCGTCCGCTCCCAGGTTATAGGTCCAGGCGGCCGTCCCGTTTTGAAGGGCCTGCGCTGCGGACTGGGACGTTACAGACTTGCCGATCAGGCTCACGGCGCTGCCGATGCTGCCGGCGCCGGTGCTCTGCGACACCAGTTGCTGAAGCAGGTTGTTGGATAGCAGCTGCTGCTGCACCCCGTTCATCGCCACCAACTGCTGGGTGAAGGTGTTGGTATCCATGGGTGAGAGCGGGTCCTGGTTCCTCAGCTGAGCGGTCAGCAAGGTCAGAAACGAGGTGTAGGTGGTGTTGAGCTGACTCTGACCCGAAGCCAGGTTGGCGGCGTTGCTGGATGCGGCAGAGGTCGCGTTGGTCGTCGGCGTGGTCGGGTTGGTTGCGGTTACGGTCATGGGCGCGCGTCCTAGATGAGAATGTCGAGCCCGGCGGCCGAAGGCCGCTGGAGGCGAACGGCGGCTTGGCTCACGGCCGCCAGGAGGTCTTCGGAATTGTCGCGCGCGGCCAGAAAGGCTCGGCCCGCGTTGAGCTGAGAAGCCTCCGCCCAGGCGCCCGGGTTGGCGCCCGATTGGCCTTGGCCGCCCAGGTTGAAGCTGAGCCCGTTGTCGGCCACGGTGAACCCGGCTTGAGTCAGGGCGTCGCGCAAATCCCCCGCGCGCGCGCCCAGTTCGGCGGCAGCCTGGGGATTGTTGAAGCTCATACTGGCGGTGACCGCCCCGGTGCGGTCCACCGAGACCTTCACCTGGACGTCGCCCAGGCCCTCAGGGTGCAGGGTCAGGTCGAAGGACGACTTATTGCCTTTCACGCTCTGTACGATCTGGGCGGACAATTGAGACACTGTGCGGGCGTCGACTTTGGCGAGTGCGGGCTGCGGTGCGGCCGCTTGCGCCTGGATCGAGCCGGCGACGGCCGAGCCATCGGGTGCGGGGGCCGCCGGGACTGTCCGCGCGTCGTCGGCGGGCGGGGCTTGGCCGCCCGGGGCCTTATCGCCGTCTTGGTCCTTGGCGGTAGTCGGCGAACCGGTCCCGACTAGGGCCAGGGCTTGACCCGGCGCGGTGTTCTGTATCGCAGGCGTCGCGGGCTGAGCGCTGCTGGACGGGGATGACTTGGCGGTGGCGGCTGGGGCGCGGTTCGACCCACTCGTCACCAATTGCCGCAGTTGGCCTTGGGGCTGGCCAAAAGGTTGCGCCGGGGCTTGCACCAAGCCCAGGGGGTTGTCCGGCGCCGCTGTTGCGGCAAGCAGAGCGGGTGGGGCAAGAGCCTGGGCCTGATCGACTGCCGGGGCCGCACGGGCCGCTGCGGTCTGGACGACGCCGTCCGCCGCAGCCACGGCGGGTGTCTGCGGCGTCGAAGGCCGAGAGGCGGGAGTCTGGCCCGAGACGGCTCGAATCTCGGGCTTTTGCGACGGACTGGGGTCTTTCAGGATCGGACTCAGGCCCTCGTTTGTCGCCAAATCCAATCCTGGGGGGGGTAGCGGGTCGGTCGGGGCTGTCGGCGCAGGCGCGCTGGAGCGGCTCGGGACAGGGGCTGCTCCAGGCGCGGCGGGCGTCGCCGCTGCGGCCTGAAGCGCATTTGCAATCGGTCTGGCGGCGGACGCCGCTGCTGCCTTCACGCGCGATGCAGGCCTGGGCGACAGGACGCTCGCGCCAATAGCGGCTGGGTCGGCGGGCGCACGTTGGCGCGCGATAGCGGGCGACGACGGCGACCCAGGCGGGCCGGTCTGTGCAGACGGCGCCGTGTCCGCGAGAAAGCCGGGCTTTGCCGTGGCGAGGGTTGGCGCAAACGGGACCACACCGGTCGGCGCGGCGGTCGTTGAGGACTCGCCCCCGGCCGGAGCCGGCCCATCGGTCTGCGCTGACGGGTTTGGGTCCGCAGTCAACTCGGGCTTTGCCGTGGCGAGGGTCGGCGCAAACGGGACGACACCGGTCGGCGCGGCGGTCGTAGCGGACTCGCTCCCGGCCGGACCGGGCCTATCGGTCTGCGCTGACGGCTTTGGGTCGGCGATCAACCCGGACTTTGCTGCGGCGAGGGTTGGCGCAAACGGGATGACAACGGTCGGCGCGGCGGTCGTCGGGGACTGGTCCCCGGCCGGAGACGGCGCCTCGGCCTGTGCGGACGGCTCTGGGCTTGCGATCACACCAGACTTTGCTGTCGCGAGGCGGGGCGCAAATGGCACGGCCAACGATAGGGCGGCGGTCGTCGGCGATCCGCCGCCGACAGGTCCCGCATCGCTCGGCGCCACGGTCTGGGGGGCGAGGGGCTGGGGAACCTGGATGCTCAGGCTTGCAGCCAGGGCCTGCGCCAAGTCGGAGCCCGGCGCCCCGTCGGGCCACGAGGGCAATTGCGTTTTGGAGTCTGCAACCGCGACTTTCGTCGCGCCGATTTTGGTCGTCGGCGTTCCCTGCACCAGGGCTTCAAAGTCGCTCGCGTCCAGTTGCGGCGCTAGGGCCGGCCCCGCCGCGACATCGCCGGTCACGCCGGTCGACGGCCCGCCCGTCGCCGGGAAGGGCGGCGAGCTTGGCGCGGCGGTGGGCAAGGACGCGATGAACATGGGGCCGTTCTGTGTGACGCCGTCGGCGGTCGGATTGGAGATCGGCGCATCCTGCGCAAAGGTTCGATCCCTCAGTAGCAATGCCTGCGCCAACTTTCAGACAGGCAACAACACTATGAAAACAAAGGAATTTGTTGGTCAGTGGTCTGGGCGGGCGCCGGTGCGGAGGCGTTTTTTGCCGATCCGTAATTGTCAGGGCGCCGATGTTTGCCGTGCGCTGACGAGTTGGCGCCCGTCTTGCGCCTCTGTCGGCGACAGGAGTTTCGACGTGGCGGCCGTACCTATAGAAATCAAAGACTTACGTTTTTGGCGCTCGCCTATCCGTCGCGTGGCTAGGCAAAAGTCGCCGAGCCAACAGCCATGCCTTGCCGGGCGCCGCCCCGGTGCATTCATCGGTGGGGACGCTCGCCAATGACCATCGGCAACATCATGACCATGGCTCAGTCCGCCCTGCAGGCGGCCCAGACCCAGGTCCAGGTGACGTCGAACAACGTCTCCAACGTCAACACGGCCGGCTACGCCCGCAAGTCCGTCATTCAGCAGCAGCTGGTGGCGGGCGGCGTGGGCGGGGGAGTCAGCGTCAAGGGCGTACAGAACGCGGCCGATCAGTATCTGCAACAGGCCAGCTATACGGCCACCGCCCAGTCCGGTCAGGCCCAGGCCGTGTCCGGCATGCTGGACCGTGCGCAGTCCCTGTTCGGCGACCCGACCTCGCCCAATTCGTTCTTCGCCAATTTGGACGGGGTCTACGCCGCCTTCTCGACCGCTTCCGACACGCCTTCGTCGAGCTTGTTGCGGCAAAGCGCTGTCAATGCGGTATCGACCTTCCTGGACAGCGCCAAGGGACTCGCCGGCAGCATCGGCCAACTCCAAAGCCAGGCCGGCCAGCAGATCGGCGCCGATGTGACCACGGCCAACGGACTGCTACAGCAGATCAGCAAGCTCAACGGCGCCATCACCCAGGCCAACCTGAGCGGCGGCGACGCCACCGGCTCTCAGGATCAGCAGACTCTGCTGCTGACGCAGTTGTCCGGGCTCATCGGGGTGAATGTCACCACCAATGGGACCGGCGGGGTCACGGTGCGTTCCGCCCAGGGGGTCTATCTGGCGGGAGATATGGGACCTGCCGTCCTCGCCTTCAGCCAATCCGGGGCGGCCGGGGCGTTGACCGCCACCCCGCCTCATGGCGGTCCGCAGGCCATCGATCCGGGCGGCGGAGACATCGGCGGTCAGTTTCAGCTCAGTCAGGTCGAGTTGCCGCAAATATCCGCGCAGCTGGGGGAATATGTCAGCCAGGCGGTCAATCAGCTGAACCAGGCCAGTAACGCCTCAACCGCCGTGCCTGCGCCAACCAGCTTGACTGGGCAGGCCATGGGCATGGCCCTGTCCACGGCCGTCGGCGGGTTCGCCGGCAAGACCACTATCGCGGTGGTCAATAGCGCCGGCGTCATCCAGCAGCAGGTTGCGATTGATTTCGGCGCCGGAACCATGACGGTCGGCGCTACGTCTACCGCCTTCACGCCGAGTAATTTCCTCGCCACCCTAAACGGACTGTTGTCGCCGAACGGCTCGGCCGCCTTTACCAACGGCGCCTTGAGCCTGTCGGCCTCCGGAGCGGGCAATGGGGTGGCCATAGCCGACGACCCCACAACCCCCGCGACCAACGCAGGCCAGGGCTTCAGCCAGTTTTTCGGCCTGAACAATCTGGTGGCGTCGTCCAGTTTCACCCGTCTGGCCACCGGACTGACCGGCGCCTCGCCCAATACGTTTAGCGGGACTATCGATCTGCAGTTGTCCGACGCCGCCGGCGCTCCGCTGCGCCAGGTCAGCGTCGCCATGCCGACGGGCGGAACCGTGTCGGGCGTGCTGAACGCGTTGAACACCGGCGTGGGCGCCTACGGATCCTTCAGCCTGGACGCCGATGGTCGGCTGGCGTTCACCGCCAACAACAATGGCGCGGCCACGGTCTCGGTGATGTCGGACAGTACGGCCAACAGCGCCGGCGGTCCCAACATCAGCCAGATGTTCGGCATAGGCGACAGCGCCACGGCCGCTTTGGCGACCAGCTATTCGGTGCGGGCGGATATCGCCCAGAACCCGTCCAAGCTGCCGTTCGCCACGCTGAATCCGTCAGCGTCCGCCGGCGCCGCCGCCTTGCTGAGCGGGGATGGAACCGGCGCCTTCGCCATGGCCCAGTCCGGATCGCGCACCACGGCCTTTGCGGCGGCGGGCGGCTTGGCCGCCGTCTCAACCACCGTCAGCAACTATGCGTCCCAGATCGCGGGTCTGATCGGGGCCAAGGCCGCCAACGCCGACAACACGCAAAAAGTCGCCACCGCCACCGCCACCCAGGCCACCAGCCAGCTTTCCTCCGTCACCGGCGTGAATCTCGATCAGGAGCTGGTCAACCTGACCACCTACCAGCAGGCCTACAGCGCCTCCGCCCGCTTGGTCCAGGCGGCGACGACTATGTATGACTCCCTGTTGCAGATGGTCCCGTAAGGTAGGGAATCGCCATGGATCGCATCGCCACCTCGACCGCCTACCAATCGGTGCTGACCAACCTGCTGGCTTCAGAGAACCGCGAAATTGCGGCCCAAAAGCAGGTGTCCAGCGGCATGCTTGCCGACAACCTGTCGGGCT
This sequence comes from uncultured Caulobacteraceae bacterium, assembly GCA_964451265.1. Classification (GTDB taxonomy): domain Bacteria; phylum Pseudomonadota; class Alphaproteobacteria; order Caulobacterales; family Caulobacteraceae; genus BOG-938. The sequence continues at coordinate 12,351 of CAYVHP010000041.1, forward strand.
TCGGCAGCCAGACCCAGGCCTTGATCGCTACTCAATCGGTCAAGGCGCGGGTGGACGGCCTGGTCGGCCAGCTCAAACAGACCAGCGTGCAGCTCACCTTTCAGCAAACCGCGCTGGAGCAGGTCAACAGCATCGCCCAATCGCTCCAGCAAGCGCTGATCAGCGCCCAGGGCGCAGGGTCCGGCACCGGTCTGATGGGGCAGGTGCAGAGCCTTTTCACTCAGGCTGCCCAGGCTCTGAACACCCAATATAACGGCAACTATATATTTTCGGGCGGGCAGACCGCGACCCAGCCCTTCACCGCCGCCGCCCTGTCGGACCTGACCACCCAGCCTAGCGTGTCCAACTTTTTCCAGGACGGGACGCTGGCGCCGGTCAGCCGCATCGACGACACCGCCACGGTCCAGACAGGTTTTCTGGCCACCAATGTGGGTAGCGCGCTGATGACCGTTTTCCGCAACATTCAGGCCTTCCAACAAGGCGTTTCGGGCAATTTTGGCGGGTCCTTGTCAGCCGCCCAGGAGACCTTCATCGAGAGCGCGATCAGTCAAATCAGCGGGGTTGTCGACTCCACCGGCCAGACCGCCGCTCAAGGGGGCAATGTCCAAAACCAGGTGACCGCCGCCTTGAACACCCAAACCGATCGCCAGACCACCCTGACCGGCGTTCTGGGCGACATGACCAACGCGGATGCGGCGGCGGCGGCCACCAGCCTGACCCAGGCCCAGACCGCCTTCCAGGCGTCCGCCCAGGTGTTCAACACCCTGAAGGGGATGTCCCTGCTCAATTACCTGTCCAGCAGCGGCGTCCCCTGAATAGCCGGGCGAAATCAGCGCCGCCCTCGCAAAGGCCGACCTAAGCGACTAAATACCGCCGTCATGACGACGGACTTGCTCGACATTACTGACGCCCAAGCCCGTGCGGGTCAGGCCGTGGGCCTGCCGGCCGGGGCGAGGGTGGTCGTGGCCATGTCCGGGGGCGTGGATTCCACCGTCACCGCCGCCCTGCTCAAGGGGGCGGGCTACGATGTGGTGGGCGTGACGTTGCAGCTCTACGACCACGGCGCCGCCCTGGCCAAGAAGGGCGCCTGCTGCGCGGGTCAGGATATTCTGGACGCCCGCATGGCGGCCGACGCCATCGGCATGCCGCACTATGTGCTCGACTATGAGAGCCGGTTTCGCCAGGAGGTGATCGAAGACTTCGCCGACGCCTATCTGCGGGGCGAGACGCCGATCCCCTGCGTGCGTTGCAATCAAACGGTCAAGTTCCGCGACTTGATGGACGTGGCCCGCGACCTGGGCGCTCAGGCCCTGGCGACCGGTCACTATGTTCAGCGCCTGGTGGGCGCGGCGGGGCCGCAGCTGCACCGGGCGATCGATCCGGCCCGCGACCAAAGCTATTTTCTGTTCGCCACCACTCGCGATCAGCTGGATTTCCTTCGCTTTCCTCTGGGCGGGCTGGAGAAGCCGCAGGTGCGCGCCGAGGCAGCGCGCCTGGGCCTCAAGGTGGCCGACAAGCCCGACAGCCAGGACAACTGCTTCGTGCCCGAGGGCAAGTACACCACGGTGATTGATCGTCTGCGTCCGCACGGCGCCCTTCCCGGCGAGATCGTGCATCTGGACGGGCGGGTGCTGGGCCGCCACGAAGGCGTGACACGCTACACCGTAGGGCAGAGGCGCGGCCTGACCGTGGCGGTGGGCGAGCCGCTGTTCGTGGTGAAGATCGACGCCGACCGGCGCCAGGTGATCGTCGGTCCCCGCGAGGCGCTGCTGACCTCGGCCCTGACGCTGAAGGAGGCCAACTGGCTGGGCGATCAGCCGACCCTCGCCGCCGCCGCCGCGGATCGCCAAAAGGTGCTGGCGCGCGTCCGTTCGACCCGCGAGCCCGC
>CAYVHP010000042.1:0-11573 GCA_964451265.1 uncultured Caulobacteraceae bacterium
CCGACGCCCAGGCTTCGCCGAAGAATGCCGCCGTCAGTCCCTGGTGGTGGCGGCGTCAGATGCGGCCGACCATGAGCTGGACGCCTTCATGGACGCGGCCCTCGCCGATCTGATCCGCGAAGACGAGGCGTGAAGCGCGGCGATCTTGTAACGGTCGCGCCCCAGGGCGAATTCGGAAAGCCGCGCCCGGCTCTCGTCATCCAGTCGGACCAGTTCAATCAGACCGGAACGGTCACGGTATTGCTGATATCGGGGACCCTTGTGGACGCGCCGCTCATCCGCGCCGCCATCGAGCCGACGCCGATGAACGGATTGCTGAAACGGTCGCAGGTGATGGTGGACAAGGCCATGTCCGTGAAACGCAAGAACATCGGCGCCGTCATCGGCAGCCTTGAGCCCGAGGCGATGATCGGGGTTACGCGCGCCTTGGCGGTGTTCCTGGGCATCGCCTGAAATCAGCGCCCCGAAGAAGATTGTTCGGGTTACGAAACGATCATTTCGCCCGCGTGGCGCTTGGACGCCTCAGTCAGGTCGGCGTTTATAAGGGCCTGCCAACCATCGCCCGTGGCCCGGTAGCGCTCCAGAACCTCCGGATCGAGCCGCAGCGATAGCAGCACCTTGCGCGGACGCTTGTTCGGTCCACGGCGGCGCGGCTTTTTGGGGAAGGCCGCATAGATCATCTCCAGTTCCGCCTCGGGCAGGTCCTCTACCTTCACGGCCTAAGTTGGGACGTAATCCAAATTAGTTTGCGGCCTGTCCGAAATCTTCGAAAAGATTTTCTCGGTCGATGCGCCCGTGGTTGGCTAAAAGCGTACGGACTGTGAGATCTGATACTTCGAAATGCTCGGCAACATCTTGTTGGTTTTCTTCCGAATAGTCGCCTCCAAGCATGTCATCCACCGCTTCAAAAGGGCAGAGGAACTCTGCAGCGAAGGATCGCTGCATCTTCTGGCGGTAGGTGTAGGTGCGGGTGGCCGGAAATAATCTATCATTTCCGGTACTTCCTACCAATCTGTCTCCAAGAATTCGCGCGAGTTCAAAGCGGCGTCCCGCCAGCCACTTGGATCGAAACACAACTTTGCCCGTTCCCTGATTCTCGTCCAGCGCATAAGCAAGGCCGCCAACAGTTCTATCTGCAAGAGCTGCCGCTTGAACTCCAGCCATTTGCATCAGGCGAGCGCTGGAAATGGGTTGTCCGTTCAGCCCCTGTTGTTCGCGAAGGGCTTGCGCCGCTTCAGCCCCAAGTCGCCAAGCCGGCACCTCGGCACGCCGCGACAGCTTAGTCTTGGCAGCCAAGCGAACGGCGTCCCTGGGAGTGGAATCAAAGCCGTTTCGAACCGCAATTTCACGCAGCATTTGTTCCGAAAGTAGATCGCCACCCCTTGTTCGCTCAGCGGCCAATTCATTAATAGCCGTTTCACCAAGGGATCGTGAATCAGAAACCAACCGATCAAGTACCACGGGATCTGCTTTGTCTGGATCAAAGCCGAGAAGAGCTTCAAGCTTTCTGCGCTGAGCGGTCTGGGGATTTTGGCGCTCGGCCTTTATGTCTTCCCAAATCAAATCAAGATTGGTCGTATCAATGGCTTCCGCACGCAGCTTGCCACGGACTCGTTCAATGAAATCGTCGAGGACCGCTTCAAAGGAACGCGCTGTTACTACCGCCGCGATGTCGTTGATGTAACGGAAAGATGCATCTGGATGGCCCGTGGTGGGCCTGGCAATCAAGGCGATACGCTCGCCATCAGAAAATATGGAGATATTTGGCCAAACGTAGCCTTCTCCGATTGTCGTCAAGCGATGGGCAAAAGGCCAATCTTGAGCTTCGGACCGAGGCTCCCAACGCAGTCGCCACCAATTCCAGGCGATCCACTCCGCGAGATGATACGAGGATAGGAAGGGTGCTTTCCGGATGACATCGACAAAGCTATCGCGCCCTTCGGTCAACCAAGTGTCGCCCCACTTGATGCCGAGCGCAGCAAAGCAGGCTCTCTCTTCAATAGGGCCTTCATCGAGTCGTTCCCAATCCGTGGTGAAGGCGAGCTCGCCGGTCATCGCCGCTTCCATTCCCGTAAAACCAAGTCGCGCATATTGTCTTCGTCGGCCAAACGATAGCCATGATAGCCGTCATTTCCGATTTTTGCCTCGTACGCCTCCCCGTTACTATCAACGCACCAAACGTACTTCGGCGCATCACCATCGTGGAAGTCGCTGAACATTCCCTTCAAAATGGCCTGTCGAAATAGCTCACGCGCCTCACCTAGCATCACTGGACGCGATCCGTCGCAGAGCGATTTGGACGGTCGTGGGTTTACAGGCGGTCGAAAGCCGTAGTCGCCGGGCCGGCGCTTGTGGTGAGCGCTGCCAACGTAGACCAACTTGTCTGCGAGCGCCTTCAGCCCAACAAGTTCGAGCGCACCTTGCGAGAGCCGTCGATTGGGTTGATTGCCCGTCCGAGCCTTCAAGGAGGTTGTCCTGTGTTTAAGCTTCGATTGGCCTAGGGGACATCCACCCCGCGCCGTTTATGCTATTAGCCTATCTTAGTGGAATTGCGTAAATGCAAGTCAGGGCGCTTCGGCGATGAAAGCTTCGCCGCTTTCCATCGGGGCGTTCAGGCTCAAGACTAGCGCTGCGTCACTGAGTCCCCTGCCTCCCAGGCACAAGGCCTGCAATAACGCGCCGCGCTAAACCCTCACCCCGCCCGAAACCCCCGCCTGCAGCGCTCGTAGGCCCGCGCGGGTCACGCCTCGCGCCGCCACCGACCTGGGCTCGCCGCGCCCGCCCCGGCGCTCTTCAAACAGCGACGCCAGTTGTTCCACCATGGCGCCGCCGAGCTGTTCGGCGTCCACCAGGGTGAGGGCCTTGCGGTAGTAGCGGGTCACGTCGTGGCCGATGCCGATGGCGATAAGCTCCACCGGGGAGAGGGACTCGATCTCGTCGATCACCTGGCGCAGGTGTCGTTCCAGATAGTGGCCGGTGTTGACCGACAAGGTGCTGTCGTCCACAGGCGCGCCGTCAGAGATAACCATCAGGATGCGCCGCTGTTCGGAGCGGCCCAGCAGGCGCGAGTGGGCCCAGATCAGGGCTTCGCCGTCGATGTTCTCCTTCAGCAGGCCTTCTTTCATCATCAGGCCCAGGTTGCGCCGGGCCCGGCGCCAGGGCGCGTCGGCGGCCTTGTAGACGATGTGGCGCAGATCGTTCAGGCGGCCGGGGTGGGGCGGTTTGCCGGCCTTGATCCAGTCCTCGCGTGAGGCGCCGCCTTTCCAGGCGCGGGTGGTGAAGCCGAGTATCTCCACCTTGACCCCGCAGCGCTCCAAGGTGCGCGCCAGGATGTCAGCGCAGACGGCGGCGACCATGATCGGGCGCCCGCGCATGGAGCCGGAGTTGTCAATCAACAGGCTGACCACCGTGTCGCGAAACTCTGTGTCTTCCTCTTGTTTGAAGGACAGGGGAGCGGTGGGATCGACGATCACGCGGGTGAGGCGCGCGGCGTCGAGCATCCCTTCCTCCAGATCGAAGGTCCAGGCGCGGTTCTGTTGGGCCAGCAGGCGCCGCTGAAGCTTATTGGCCAGGCGCGAGACCACGCTGGACAGGCTGGCCAGCTGTTGGTCCAGATAGTCGCGCAGGCGGGTCAGCTCTTCGCCGTCGGTCAGGTCCTCTGGGGTGACCACCTCGTCGTGGGCGGTGGTGAACATCTTATAGGCCGGCTCCCGCGCGGCGTCGTCTGACGGATTGGGCCGAGCCGGCTTGTCGCCTTCGCCCATCTCCACCGGCTCTTCTGTGCCGCCCTCCGGACTGGCGTCATCGGACTCGGCCATGGCGTGGTCGCCGCCGTCCGCGTCGCGCTCGCTCATTTCACGTGAGGGGGCGCTGTCCGATTGGCCGTCGGACTCGCCGCTGTCGCCGTCGTCCTCGTCCCCTTCGCTGGGGCCTTGCTGTTCCGCCTCTTCCTGACCTTCCTCCAACTCTTCGGACTGGGCCTCATCGGCGGCGTCGGTCATGTCCAGGTCGCGCAGCACGGTGCGGGCGATGCGGGCGAAGGCGGGCTGGTCGTCCACCGCCGCCGTCAATTGATCCAGGCCCGTCCCCGCGCGGCGCTCGATGTCGGCCCGCAACAGGTCCACCAGGGGGCGGACGTTTTGCGGCGGCGGCTGACCGGTCAAGCGCTCGCGCACCAACAGGCTGAGGATCTCGCCCATGGGCGGCTCCTCCTGGGCGGCGGGGCGCAGCAGGCCCTTGCGTTCGAGGTTGTGCTCCAGCGCAGCGGTCAGATTGTTGCGCACCCCGGCCAGGGCGTTGGAGCCGATGGACTCCACCCGCGCCTGCTCCAGCGCCTCGAACGCCGCCGCCGCCTCCGGCGAGACCGGCTTGAAGCGGGCGTGGGCGCCCTTGTCGTGGTGGGCCAGGCGTAGGGCCATCTGATCGGCCAGGCCGCGAATGCGCGACGCGTCGCGCGAACTCATCTCGCGCGGCGGATGGGGCAGCACCGCGCGATTGGCGTAGAGCTGCGGCCCGTCGTTGGAGAACACCACCTCCAGGTCAGGCGTTTCAGCCAGGGACCGCGTGGCGTGGGCCAGGGCGCGCTTAAAGGCGTCAGCCGGATTTTGCGGGGCGTCGGGCATGGGTGGGTAGAGATAGCGCGGGGAGGACGCAAAATCCAATCTCGACACATATACGGAATTTCCGTATGACTATACCCCGGAGTGGGACGTAGGTGAGATGGATTTCGAATGGAGCGAGGTGAAAGCCGCTGCAAATTTCGCCAAACACCGAGTGATTTTCGACTACGCCACCCGAGCGTTTCTTGACCCCGCCGGCCTCGATCTCGATGCCTCGCGAGAAAGCGATAGCGAACTGAGGCTCAAGAGGCTCGGGGTTATCGAAGGCCGTCTTTACGTGGTCGTTTATACGGTTCGTGGCGAACGGCGTCGGTTGATTTCCGCGCGCAAACCCAATGCCAAGGAGGAAAGAGTTTATGGCTACGGTGCGATTTAGACTCGATCCGGCTAATCTGCCGACCATGTCGGCAGAGGATTTTGCTCGTCTGGACGCCATGACGCAGGAAGAGATCGAGGCCAACGCGCTATCCGATCCCGACAACCCGCCGCTGACCGATGACGAACTGAACCGGATGGTCTCGGTGCGGCTGGTGCGTCAGGCGCGGTCCGTCACGGGTTTGTCCCAACCGCGATTTGCGGAAATCTATCGCTTCACTCTGGGCCGTCTGCGCGACCTAGAGCAGGGGCGAACGACGCCCGACAGCGCGGTTCTGGCCTATCTGGAACTGATCCGGCGCGATCCGGAAGGGGTGAGGCGGGCCTTGGAAGACGCGGCTTAACCGCCCTCGCGCCGTCCCGAGCGGCGCTCTCGGACAACTCGACATGTCGCGATCTGGCGATGCAATTGTCCGCGCTCCCGTTACCGGCTAGCGTGCCGGCAAGGCCGCCTATCCTGTTCAGAATCCCAGAGCGGCCATCAATCAGGAGGACGGCGCATGAAACCGGGCTGGCTCAGAATTTTCACTTTGGCCGCCGTCGCGGCTCTCAGCGTCGCGTCATTGACCGCGCAGGCTTATGACGCGCGGGGTTGGCTCAAGCAGCGCCAGACGCGCTTTGCCGCCTATAAGGCCGCGCATCCCTCGCCGTCGGCGATGATCGCCAAGATCAAGGCCAAGACAGCGGATCTGATCTCAAGGGCGACGCCGATGGACGCCGCCGCCCAGGGCCAGCCGCCGGTGATCTGGAAGACCTCGGCCAAGCCGGCGGTGCTGTGGGACGGCGCGGAATTTCCGGAAATGGTGGTCGTTCCCGCCGGCGAATACACCATGGGATCGCCGCTGAGCGAGCCGAACCGGCTGCCTTTCGAGGCGCCGCTTCGCCGTGTGCGCATCGGCTACGCCTTCGCCGTGAGCAAGACCGCCATCACCGTTGGCGAATACGCCCGCTTCGTCGCCGACACCCATTACGACGCCGGCGACAGCTGCTGGACCCATGAGAAGGACGGCGACAAGGTTCGCCCGGGCCGCACCTGGAACAAGCTCGGCTTTGAGGAGACCGGCGACACCCCGGCCGTGTGCATGAGCTGGGACGACGTGCAGGCCTATGTCGCCTGGTTGTCCAAGAAGACCGGCCACGCCTATCGGCTGTTGTCGGACACCGAATACGAATACGCCAACCGCGCTGGGACCTCGACCATCTATTGGTGGGGCGACGACATCGGCGTCAATCACGCCAATTGCGACGGCTGTGGCAGCGACCTGGCCAATATCCACCCCGCGCCGGCCGGCAGCTTCGCGCCCAATCCTTTCGGTCTTTACGACACCACCGGCAACGGCTGGGAGTGGCTGGCGGATTGCCCGGCGGACGCCGCCGTCACTCCGCCTGTGGACGGATCGCCCTATCTGGGCGGAGACTGCAAAAAGCGCCTCATGCGCGGGGGCTCGTGGAATAACAAACCGCAGTTTCTGCACCCCGCCCTGCATGTTGGGCTGGCGCTGAGCGCGCCGCGCTACGACGTCAGCAGCTTTCGGGTGGCCATGACGTTTTAGGCTACCTTCACCCGCGTGGCGCTCTCCGGCAAATCCGCTCCAAAGGCGCGCTGGTAGAACTCCGCCACGGTGGCGCGCTCCAGCTCGTCGCACTTGTTGAGGAAGGTCATGCGGAAGGCCAGGGCGATGTCTCCGGCGAAGATCTCGGCGTTCTGGGCCCAGGTGATCACCGTGCGCGGGCTCATGACGGTGGAGATGTCGCCGTTCATGAAGGCGTTGCGGGTCATGTCGGCGACGCGGACCATATTGGCGATGATCCGCTTGCCGTCGGGGGTGTCATGGGTCGGCGTCTTGGCCAGGACGATCTCGGCCTCCACGTCGTGCGACAGGTAGTTCAGGGTCGCCACCATCGACCAGCGGTCCATCTGGCCCTGATTGATCTGCTGGGTGCCGTGATAAAGGCCCGTGGTGTCGCCCAGGCCGATGGTGTTGGTGGTGGCGAACAGGCGGAACAGCGGATTGGGCCGAATTACCCGGTTCTGGTCGAGCAGGGTCAGCTTGCCGGCCTGTTCCAGCACTCGCTGGATGACGAACATCACATCGGGCCTACCCGCGTCGTATTCGTCGAACACCAGGGCGATGGGCCGTTGCAGGGCCCAGGGCAGCATGCCCTCGCGAAACTCGGTAACCTGCTTGCCTTCGCGCAGGACGATGGCGTCCTTGCCCACCAGATCGATACGCGAAACGTGGCTGTCCAGATTGACCCGCACCAAGGGCCAGTTCAGCCGCGCGGCGACCTGCTCGATGTGGGTCGACTTGCCGGTGCCGTGATAGCCCTGGATCATTACCCGCCGGTCGAAGGCGAAGCCGGCCAGGATCGCCAGGGTGGTCATGGGGTCGAAGCGATAGGCCTCGTCGAGGTCGGGCACATGTTCGTCGCGCGACGAGAAGGCGGGAACTTGCATGTCGCTGTCCACGCCGAATACCTCACGCGCGGAGACCATGCGATCAGGCTTGAGGGCCAGGAGTCGGTCGTCGGTGTCGGATGTAGCAGCCATGGCCGTTTCTTTAGGTAAGGCGCGCTTCCGGGTCCAGCTTTTCACGCACGGCGCGAACGATCTGCGTCCAAGGCCTGCAACGAGGCGAGTTGGGCCGGGCCGGATGTCGCAAGGCGCCGCAAAGTCACGCAAATGTCCTTTTAGAATAGATGACTAGGTCGGGCCCGGTTACTGGAACAGCTCAGGTTGCGGGGCCAAGTTGAGGCCGGTTGGCAGCCTGACAATGGTCTGCCGAACATGACGGCGAACCATTTATTTCATGCTGCATCGCACTCGGTGCTTGCGAATCAGAACCGATCCTGGCAAAGACCCCACATATACACCCTGGCCTCGTCGTGAGCCGGTCGGGGTCGCAGTCAAGGGCTTTGAGTGAGTCGGTCCTGGAAGGCGATGTCGGGGGGCATAAGCCCTCGCGGAATGGGACACGAAAGCTTTGCTTACTAAGACTTTGCCGCGCGCCAGCGCGCGCGCCCTATTGGGCGCGGCTGCGGCTGGCTCGGCCGTGGGTCTGGGCCTGGCGGGGGCCTATCTGGCCGGCGCCAGCACCCCTGCGACCCTGATCCATAGCCCTTCACAGGCCCTGGCGAGCGCCGCGGCCCGGAACTTTTCGGATGCTGCATTGCAGCAAAATATCGCCCAAATGCCGCCGGGCGCCCAGGTCATCGCCAAACGGCACGACCCCTTCTTTGTCGCTAATGCAGTCCTGCGCGACCGCCAGGCGGCGGAGTTCGCCGCGCGCCTTCAGCGGGCCGATTTTGCGCCCACAGGACCGACGGTCGCCAGCCTGATGCTGCGTCCGTCGCTGGGCGTGGGCCGGTTCGACGCCTCCAGCCGCTTTGACCTGTCCGTGGCCGACGCCCTGGACAGCGCCCGCGATCTGGAGTGCCTGACTCAGGCGGTCTATTACGAAGCGCGCGGGGAAAGCGCCGAGGGCCAACGGGCCGTCGCCCAGGTCGTGCTCAACCGCGTCCACCATCCCGCCTTCCCCAAGACCGTTTGCGCCGTGGTTTTCCAAGGCGCGGCCGTCGGTCATGGCTGCCAGTTCAGTTTCGCCTGCGACGGCTCCATGCACGACCGGCGCGAGCCTGCCGCTTGGCGGCGCGCTGAGACCGTGGCCGCCCGCGCCCTCGGCGGCGTCGTGATGGCCTCCGTGGGCAAATCCACCCACTTCCACGCCGTGGGCTACGGCTCCCAATGGGACGGCGACATGATCCGCGTGGCCCAGGTGGGGATGCACATCTTCTTCAGGTTCGGACGCGGCGGCCCGGCGGCGATGCATTTGCCGGCTGATGGCTTGCAGACGGCCCAAGCGGCGGCGTCCACGCCTGTCCCGCAGCCGGGGCCGGTTTTGGCCAGCCTGTTGCCCCCGTCTGTCGTTGGCGGCGCGGCTGCGTCGACCCGCGCGGAGGCCAAGGCGGCTCCTGCGCCTAAGGAAAGCCAGCCGCAGTCAGCTCCCAACGGAGGCGTGCAGCCGACCTCCGGCCCAGCGCCCGCCCCGGCGAAGACGGACGCTCCGACAGCCTGATCAACCCGGCTGGGAAGGCGGTAGTGATCAAATACGAACGGTCTTGCACGGCCTCAAACCCTAGCCCCACTCTTGTGGGGAGAGGGTAGGGTGAGGGGCCTGTCCGCCGCAGCACGATGGGGAGTTTTGCAGGACCGACCTAGCGCGAAGGCCATCGCTCCTGCGCTGCAAAGCCCCCCTCACCCTACCCTCTCCCCCAACAAAGTCGGGGGCGAGGGTTTTGAAAAGCCCCTAGAATCTCATGCGGTAGCCCTACCGGCGAATGCCGGAGCGCTCCGGAGGTCAGACCTCGACGACGGGGTTGACCAGCCGTCCGATGCGGCTGATCTCGCAGACCATTTCATCGCCGCCCTTGAGCAGGCCGGGCGGGTTCATGGCAAAACCGACGCCGGACGGCGTACCGGTGGAGATGATGTCGCCCGCTTCCAGGGTCATGCCCGCCGACAGCGAGGCGATGATGGCGGGGATATCAAAGATCATCATGTCCACCGTGGCGCGCTGACGCTCCTCGCCGTTGAGGTGGAAGGTCAGCTCCAAGGTGCGCGGGTCGCCGACTTCGGCCTTGTCGACGATCCACGGGCCCATGGGGCAGGTGGTGTCGAGCGATTTACCCTTGAACCACTGCAAATGCGCGACCTGCAGGTCGCGGGCGCTGACATCGTTGATGATGGTGTAGCCGAATACATGGTCAAAGGCATTTTCCGGGGCGATGTCGCGTCCGTCCATGCCGATGATCAGGGCCAGCTCGACCTCGTAGTCGAAGGCCTGTGTCAGCATGGAGGGATAGCGCACCGGTTCGCCCGGGCCGACCACGGACGTGGAAGCCTTGGTGAAGAAATTCGGCACTGTGGGAAGATCGTTACCAGCCAGGCCGCGAAGGGCTTCGCCTTCCTTGACGTGCTCCAGATAGTTGCGGCCCACGCAGAACACGTTTTTGGCCGGGCGCGGAATCGGGGCTAGCAGCTTGACCTGTCCGGCGGGCAGAACCGCTTCTCCCATGGAGTCGGCCTTGGCCACTAGGCGCTTGACCCGGTTCATGGCCGCCTCGCCGCTGCGGATCACCGCCAGCAGGCTGGAGGCGTCCAGGTGCTCGCCGGCCTGGTCGGCGGCCATGGCCAGATCAAGCACCCGATCACCCTGAAGCCAAACGCCCGCCTTGGGGGCCTCGTCCCGTTCAAAAGTGACGAACTTCATGGCGAACTCTCCGGTGGCGCGTTCAGGCTCGCGCTGACCGGACTTGTAAACCGGCGCGCAGGCCCGGATATGAAGCGCACGGCTGTATGACGCAAGCCGATCCTGTCTTCCTGCCGTAAAGGACGTTTTTCCATGGCCGACCCAAGCGAACGCTCCGCCGTTCTGGCGCTGCTGGACGCGGTCAAGGACCCCAAGACCGGTCGAGGTTTAGCGGCGGCCGGTCTGGTGCAGGGCCTGGTCGTGGCGCCGGGCCGGGTGGGCTTCATGATGGAAGTCGAGGCGCCGGATGCGGCGCTCTACGCCCCGGTGGCCCAAGCGGCGGAAGCAGCCCTGCGCACCGGCTTGCCGGGCGTCGAGCAGGTTCAGGTGGTGCTCACCGCTGATCGTGCGCCGGGCCAGGGGCATACTCACGATCACGCCCATCCGCGTCATCGCACGGTGGAGCGCCCGCGCGAGCCGGCCCCGGCCGCGCAGCCCATGCGGCCGGCCCACGTGCGCCACGTGTTGGCGGTGGCCAGCGGCAAGGGCGGGGTGGGCAAGTCCACCGTGGCGGTCAATCTGGCCTGCGCCCTGGCGGGGCTGGGCTTGAGCGTGGGCCTGCTGGACGCAGACGTCTACGGCCCGTCCGTGCCGATGATGACCGGCCTGAGCGGCAAGCCCGAGCAAGGGGCGGATGGAAAGCTGCAGCCCCTGCGCGCCTTCGGCCTGAAGATCATGTCCATCGGTCTGCTGGTCGAAGCGGACTCCGCCATGATTTGGCGCGGACCCATGGCGTCCAGCGCGGTCAACCAGATGCTCAATGACGTCGCCTGGGCCAGCGCCGAGGCGCCGATGGATATCCTGGTGATCGACATGCCCCCCGGCACCGGCGATATCCAGCTGACTGTGGCCCAGCGTGTCGCCTTGTCGGGCGCTGTGGTGGTGTCCACGCCCCAGGACGTGGCCTTGATCGACGTGCGGCGGGGCATTTCCATGTTCGAGAAGACCCGCGCGCCGATCCTTGGCGTGGTGGAGAACATGGCCTATTTCCCTGACCCGTCGACGGGCGAACCCATCGCCATATTCGGCCGGGGTGGGGCTAAGTCGACGGCTCTGGCTCTGGGCGTGCCGTTCCTGGGTGAAATTCCCATCGACCCCAAACTGCGGGAATCCTGCGATGAGGGCGCGCCCCTGGTCGTGCGTTCGCCCGCCAGCCCAACCGCTAAGGCCTTGGTGCAGGTCGCGCGACTGGTCGCCGAGGCCCTCGAGCGCGGCGAAGGGCTCAAACCCGCGCCGACCATCGTCATCGAACCCTAGGAGCCGGCATGTC
>CAYVHP010000043.1:0-9823 GCA_964451265.1 uncultured Caulobacteraceae bacterium
TCGGCATAACCGATGCCGCTTCCACCCAGGCCGTGGCGGTCGATGAAGTGCAGGACTTCCTCATGTGTCGCCACTTCGGCTTGCGGCAGTTTTGACATTTCCTCGATGACCAGAGCTTCCCGCCGTTGTTGTCCAAGCGCCAGTTCCCCCGTGACGGCGGGGTGACAGATCACCTGTTCCTGCTGCAGAAAAGCGACCAAAACCGCGTCTGTGGAGCGGAAATGATCGGTCCAAACGGAGCTATCGACCAGGATCACTCAGGATCGAACCGTCGGCGGCGAACGCGTTGGATGTCCGGCATGGTACCGCCAAGGGCCGCCAATCGTCGCGCCGCCTCGCGTTGGACGAAGGCGACGAGCGCCGCGCGCACAACGGCCGAGGTCTCTTTGACCTCCAGGTAGCCCCGGGCCTTCTCGATGAGCTCGTCGTCTATGGTTATGGTGGTGCGCATGCATCAAAAATCACATCAAATGATGCGAATTTCAATGGCGAGCCGGATTTGGGAATTCCCTGTCTCGATACAGAGGGTCACTCCACTAGTCCTTGTCGGTCAGCTTTCTTCCGTCAGGAAATCCCGCGCTGACCAACAGCCCGTAATTGGCGCCATTGCGGTTCGGATGGATGACGAAGTCGATCTTGTCGCCGGCCTTTAGCGAGCCGAGGGTCCATCCGTGCAGGCGCAGCATGTTGGTCGGGCTACATTCAGCGGTCCATTTCGTTTCCTTGCCGTCCGCGCCCAACACCATGAACTCGATCATGGTGTGAGGGTTGGCCCACCTGAAGTTGGTCACCGTGCCGGTCATTTTGCTGTAGACATTGTTGTCGTACATGTTGAAGGCGTGGTGGGCGAAGGCTGATCCGCCGAATGCGGTCGCCAGGCCGAGCGCGAGCACGGCCATCCGGGTGCGAGTGACGCGCTGGGGCATAGGCTCAATCCTCATTTGGCTTTGTTGGGATCGTATCCGAGGGCGGTGTTCCACATCGGATCATTGACGTCGCAGACATATTCCCAGCGCTGAGACCCCGGGGGCAGCCGGTCGTAGTGATTGACGATGCGGTAGGGCTTAGCCAGCACCTTAGGGTCCTCGAAGGTCATTTCATCGACCAGCACCTTGCCGCCGTTCTCCAAGTGAAAGCGCTCCACCAAGTGGGTGGTCGTCGATCCCTTGGCGACGCCCGGGATATGCGAGATGCGGTCATTGAAATTGGCCACATCCACGACCAGGACCCCGTTTTCCCATTTGCCGTAGGAATTGCCCATCCAGGAGGGCTCTACGTCGGCCGGGTGAACGGTCGTGTTCAAATAGATTGTGCGCGCCAGCTCGGCCTGCTCGCCGATAATGCCGATCCGTTCGGGGCTTTCGATGATCTCAAACGGCAGCTCGTTCATCAGCATGCGCGGCATGCCCACCGGCAGGCATTCCTGCTTGCCCATGACGCGATTGGCGTCGGCGCGTCGCGCTGCTTCGTCCGCCTGGGCCTGCGCCGTGAGAACGGGCGGATCATCGCGACGGCCGTGTTCGGCGTGTTGCTGCACCCAAAGGCCGGATATGCCGGTCTCTTCGGCTGCGGCAGGCCAGGCGCAGAGTGCGCAAAGGGCCAAGGCTGATAGCCAGGCGGACCGGGAGGAACTGAAGGTCATGCCGTAATCCTTGTCCACGAAGCCCGAGTCTAACTCGCAACGCGGCAAACCGGAGCAGGGGCGTCGTCCAAAACACCTTCAATTCAATTGCAAAGACGAGGGGATTAAGGCGCGTCGCGCATCGCCCTCTTCGGCGCTCAGCTTTGTCTTAGGCCCGCCGGTTCAACGCCAGAGACGTCGCCGGTCGCGTGGACTGCACCGCCTTGGGGCCATAGCCCGCGACCGCGCCGCGTTGGCGGGCGATTTCCTCGGCGATGGCGCGGACTAGCCCCTCGGTGATGGTTTTGGCGGCTTCCACCGCGCGGCCGTGCCGGGCCAGGACCGCGTCGAAGGCGCGGGTGGCGGCGATCAGGCGGGCGCGCAATTCGGGCGGCGCGCCGGCCAAGAGCTCGGGCTGGGTCTGAACCCTCAGGCTCTCGTGGCGATAAAGGTTGGCCAGGCGGCCGGTCTCGGCGGCGTCCAGGGCCGCGTCCTGGGGACGACGCGCCTCGAAGGCCTTGACCTGGTCGGCGATCAAGCCGGTAAGGCGCTCGGTCAGGGTGATGAGCTGGGCCATGCGAGTAGCCGCGTCGGGGGCGTCCAGCGCCATGTCAGCTCAGGCCTTGCAGCTTGAGCATTTCGGCCTGCACCTGCTTGGCCAGGCCCACGCCACGGCCGTTGGCCATCTGCTTGGCCACGGCGTCCATCATGATCGATTTGAACGCCTCGCCGCCTTCGCCGCCGCCCAGATCCACCTCCTTGAACACGGATTGCAGCATGGTGGACATGAAGGAGGCTTCAAACTTGTGGGCGGTCGCTTCGATCTTGGCGCGCGTAGCGGCCTGCTGGGCCGGGGTCATGGCGGCGGCGGCCTGGGCGGCGGTGGGCGGCAGAACGACGGGGGTCATCACAGCACCTGTATGTCGGCTTGCAAGGCGCCGGCGGCCTTGATGGTCTGAAGGATGGAGATCATGTCGCGCGGCGTGACGCCCAGGGCATTGAGCCCGGCCACCAGGGCGGAGAGGGAAGCGCCCTCTTTGACGACCAATAACTGCTTGCCCTTTTCCTCGTCGATGGCCACGGCGGATTTGGGCGTGACGGTGGTCTGCCCCTGGCTGAAGGGGGCCGGCTGGCTGACCTGTGGTGATTCCTGGACGGATATGGTCAGGTTGCCCTGGGCGATGGCGACAGTGGACACGCGCACGTCCGCGCCCATGACGATCACGCCCGACACTTCGTCGATCACCACCCGCGCTGGAGAATCGGGCTCGACGTCCAGCTGCTCCAGGGTGGTCACGAAGTTGACCATGCCCATGCCCGGCGGCGGGCGCAGGGTGACGATGGTGGGGTTGTCCGAGGATGCGCTGCC
The DNA here is from genome assembly GCA_964451265.1 of uncultured Caulobacteraceae bacterium. GTDB lineage: Bacteria > Pseudomonadota > Alphaproteobacteria > Caulobacterales > Caulobacteraceae > BOG-938. The sequence continues at coordinate 2,991 of CAYVHP010000043.1, forward strand.
GGCGAAGCGGCTGTTGATCACCTCGGCGATGCGGCGCGAGGTGGTGAAGTCCGGATTTTTGAGCGTGAGACGAAGCTGGCCCATATTGGCGAGTTGGAAATTGACCTCGCGTTCGACCACGGCGCCTGCGGCGATACGCCCTGACGTGGGTACGCCGCGCGTAACGGAGCTGCCCGAGGCGCCGGATGCGGCCACCGAACCGGTCTGCACCGTGCCCTGGGCTACGGCATAGGCTTCCCCGTCCGCGCCCAGCAGGGGCGTCACCAGCAAGGTGCCGCCCAGCAGGCTTTTGGCGTCGCCTAGGGCCGAGACCGTGGCGTCCACCGGTGATCCGGTGGCGGCGAAGGGCGGAAGCTTGGCGGTGACCATCACCGCGGCGACGTTCTTGGTGTTGAGCGTGGCGTCGCGGGTGTTTACGCCCAGGCGCTCCAGCATGGCCGCCAGGCTCTGGCGGGTGAAGGGCGAGTTGTTGAGCGTGTCGCCGGTGCCGGCTAGGCCGACGACAATGCCGTAGCCCACCAGCATGTTCTCGCGCACGCCCTCAAAATCGACGATGTCCTTGATGCGCGATTTGGCGAAGGCTTCGGGCGAGCTCAGCCCGGAGGCGGCAAAAAAAGCCGCCAGCATGAGAATCTTCAGCCAGGTCAAACGACGCATAAGCAATTCCGCACCGAGTTTACGGCGGAGCGACCGCCGATCCAGCGTCTACATGCGATGAACGTGCCAACTTTTTGGCCAAAAAAATCTATTCAATACAATGAATTGTCGGATATTGGCCCGGCGCGGCGACCGCGCCGGGCAAGAACTGCCGGGCATTAACCATACCGCAAGCAGAGCCGCTTCAAACTGAGTCTGAAGGCGGGCGATGGTTGTGTATTCGTCCATCCGATGGGTCCAGGCAGCGCATGAAAATCAGCGGTCCGAACGGCGCATCCTCTACCGGTTCTGCACGCCCGGCGCGTCCGGCGGCGGGCGGGACGTTTGCGCCGACCGGGGCCGATGACGCGGGCCCCGCTGATGAAGCGCGGCGTCTGGAGAGCCTTGAGGGCGTGATCACCCTGTCGGCGCTGCTGGCCCTGCAAGGGGTGGACGACCCTCTGAGCAAGCGCAAACGCGCGGTCGGGCGGGCCGGGCGCATCCTGGATCTGTTGGACGAACTGAAGCTGGCCCTGATCGATGGCGGGGCTTCACCCGCCATGCTCGACCGCCTGGTAGGCGCGGTGCGCGAGGAGAGGGCCGTGACCGAAGATGCGCGCCTGGACGCCGTGTTGGATCAGATCGAAACCCGGGCCGCGGTGGAATTGGCTAAACTGGGTCGCTCAAGGGCGGCTTAAACTTATGCGTGACCTCGATTGAATGCCCTGCGCGATTTGCTATAAGCGCTCCGCCCGGATAGATCGCAGGCATCAGAGCTAGAGGGCGTCAATGAAGGCGGCCGTGGTGCAAGTAGAAGTTTCCAGCTACCGTCCATCAGAGGACGAGCCGTTTATGAATCAGCGGCAGCTTGAGTATTTCAAGCAAAAACTCCTCGATTGGAAGGAAGATATCCTTCGCGAATCGCGTGAAACGCTGACCCATCTACAGGCTGATACCGAAAATCATCCGGACCTGGCGGATCGGGCGTCTTCCGAAACCGACCGATCACTAGAGCTGCGCACGCGCGACCGCCAGCGAAAGCTCATTTCCAAGATCGACGAAGCTTTGCGGCGCATTGAGGACCAATCCTACGGCTATTGCGAAGAGACCGGTGAGCCCATCGGTTTGGCGCGACTCGAAGCGCGGCCCATCGCCACCTTGAGCCTGGAAGCTCAGGAACGCCACGAACGCCGAGAGCGCGTCCACCGCGACGACTAGGTAAGCGCCGTGGCCCCGGTCCCCGAGGGCTCGCCGGGATGCAACACAGCGCGAATGGCGGGCAACACCGCCTCGGCGCTCTGCACCGACCTAAAGGTGTCCATGAACCAGTCCGGGGTCAGGCCCTGTTCGACCGTGTGGCGCAACAGCTTGAATAAGGGCGCCCAATAGTTCCCGGTATCCAGGAACACGACGGGCTTGGCGTGTAGGCCGAGCCGTCGCCAGGACAGAATTTCGATCACCTCTTCCAGGGTCCCCACGCCGCCCGGCAGGACGACGAAGGCGTCTGATTGTTCGAACATCATGGCCTTGCGCTCGTGCATGGAGGCGACGAACACGGTCTCGACTGCATCCAGGGCCATTTCGCGGCCGCGCAGGAAGGTCGGCATGATGCCCAGCACCTGGCCGCCCGCCCCGTGCGCCGCCCGCGCGCAGGCGCCCATCAGGCCCACCCCGCCGCCGCCATAGACCAGGCGCACCCCCTCGCGGGCTAAGATTGCGCCCAGGTCGCTCGCACCCTGCACGAAGGCGGGATCCAGGCCGTCGGCCGAGGCGCAAAACACGCAGACCGAGCGCAGGGACGCCGGGGGTAAGGCCTGTGAATTCGTCTGGCTCATCGTCTCTCCGCGAGTCGCGCCATGGTCTTGGCCGATTCTCGACCTTGGCCCAGGCTGACAAGTTGCGATGTAATTTAGCGCAGTTTCTGGCCCGCTTGGGCGCTATACCGTCCGGGCCTGCGCCGTTAGGGTCAAGCAGCCGGACCATTTTGGGATCATGTTCGTTTGAAAAATACCGCCGTCCTCGCCGCCATAGTCTTGGCAAGCTTCGCCCTGAACGGGTGCGGGCGCTCGGCGCCGTGGACGCGGACGGCCAGTCCGGTCGATACGCCCGCCGCCGACGCGGATGACAGCGGCTATCGCGAACCGCCGCAGGTGAAGGGCGCCCAGCGCGAACCCGGCGGGGCGGTCGTCTTGACGGGGCAGGCTCTGCCTGGCGCGACGGTGCGGCTTGCGTCACCCGACGGACGCGCCGAACAGACCACTGCCGACGCCTCGGGCGCCTGGAGTTTGACAGCGCCCAGGGGCGGGGCAGCGATCTATGGCCTGTCCCAGGAGGTTGGCGGGCGCCGTCAGCAGGCGCAGGGCTATTTGGCGGTTCTCCCCCATGGCGAACCCGCAGCTGCGGTACTGCGGTCCGGCGCCGGCGCCGTGGCCCTCGCGCGCGGTTCAGCCAGGCCGGCGATTACGGCGATTGATTTTGACGGCACGGGGGCGGCGGTTGTTTCCGGATGGGCGGGGTCCAGCCAGCCCCTGAAGGTCCTGGTGGACGGGACCTCGGTTGACGAGGGGACCTCTGGGCCGGACGGCCGCTTCTTTCTCAGTCTGCCCAAGCCCCTGGGCGCCGGTATGCGCTCGGTGCAGGTGGTCAGCCCCACAGGGGCGACGCGCGTCGGCGCGGATGTGAGTCCGCCGCCCGTGTTCACCGGCGTGATGCACGCGGTCCCTCGCGGCGCGGGCTGGCGGATCGATTGGTCGACGCCTACCGGCGGAATTCAGAGCACCGAACTGTTCGCACTGACGGGGACCGGCCGTTGAACGGCAGGGGCGCCGGGCGTGAATCGCGTGACCGCACGCGGGAAACCCAGGCGGCGAGCGCCAAGCCAAGCCTCGCGCGGGCCCTCACCGAATTGTGGGGGTTGGTCATGCGCTCCCAGGCGCCGCAGCTGCGCCTGCGCACCGCCGCCGCCTTGGCGCTGACCCTGGCAGGCAAGGTGCTGGGGGTGTGGTCCCCCCTGTTGATCGGCCAAGCCATCAGCCGGCTGTCTCACGGCAAGGGACCGGCCCAGACCCTGGGCATCTCCTTCACCGCCTTGGCCCTGGGCTGGGCCTTTCTGCGTTTTCTATCTTCAGCCGCCCCTCAGGCGCGCGATGCGATCTTCACAGCGGTCTCTCAGGCGGCCCAACGGCGTGCGGCGACCGAGACCTTCGGTCATGCCCTGTCGCTGTCGATGGATTATCACCAGACCAAGCGCAGCGGCGCCCTGTCGCGCACCATTGATCGGGGCGCACGCTCCATCGAGTATCTGATCCGCACCTTGGCCTTCAACATGGCGCCCACGGCGTTTGAGCTCCTGTTCGCCGCCGCAGTGCTCCAGCACGTCTATGACTGGCGTTACGCCATGGTGGTGGTGGTCACGGTGGTCATCTACGGCGCCCTGACCTTCCTGGTGTCCGACTGGCGCATCGGCCACAGGCGCGCGCTCAACGAGGCGGATTCCGAGGCGGCAGGCCGAGCGGTCGACGCCCTGCTCAATTATGAGACCGTCAAAAGCTTCGGCGCCGAGGCGCGGGCTGTCGCGGGCTATGACGAGGCCTTGCTGGCCTATGCCCGGGCGGCGGTGAAGGCCAATACATCCCTGGTCATGCTCAACGTGGTGCAGGCTGCGGTGATGAGCATCGGCCTGGCGGCGATGGCCGTGATGGCGGGCATGGACGCCATGTCGGGCAAGATCGAGGTGGGGGCGATCACCGCCGTCACCCTGATGATGATGAACATCTACGCCCCGCTGAACATCCTGGGCTTCGCCTATCGCGAGATTCGCCAGTCGATCATCGACATGGAGGCCATGGTCGATCTGTGGCGGCAAGAGCCGGCGGTGGCCGATGCGCCGCACGCCCGGGCCTTGCCGCCGGCCGACGAGCGCGGCGCCGAGCTGGCGTTTGAGCATGTGGGCTTTCGCCATTCCGCGCGCTCGCAAGGTCTGGTCGGGGTCTCGTTCCGCGCCGCGCCGGGGACCACGGTGGCCGTGGTCGGTCCTTCGGGCGCGGGCAAGAGCACCATGGTGCGCCTGGCCATGCGGCTGATTGATCCTCAGGAGGGGGTGGTGCGGCTGGACGGTTGCGATCTGCGCGATCTGACTCAGGCCTCCCTGCGCCGGGCTGTGGCGCTGGTTCCGCAGGACGTAGCCCTGTTCAATGACACCATCCGCGTGAACATCGGCTTTGGCCGGCCTGAGGCTAACGACCAGGAGGTGTGGGCCGCCGCCGACGCCGCCGAGCTGGGCGATTTCATCCGCGCCCTGCCGGACGGCATCGACACCAAGGTGGGCGAACGGGGGCTGAAGCTGTCGGGGGGCGAGCGTCAGAGAGTCGGCTTGGCGCGCGCCCTCATCGCCGATCCGCGCCTGCTGATCCTGGATGAGGCCACCAGCGCCCTGGACAGCCGCACGGAGGCCGCGATCCAGGCCACCTTGCGCCGCGCCCGTCAGGGCCGCACGACCCTGGTGGTGGCCCACCGCCTATCCACTGTGGCGGACGCCGACCTGATCCTGGTGATCAAGGCGGGACGCATCGTGGAGCAGGGCGACCACGCCGGATTGCTGGAGCAGGACGGCGAATACGCCTCGCTCTGGCGGCGACAGACCCGGCGCAAGAGTTAGCAGGGCGTCAATTTACGCTTTCGGCGCTGTAACGGGCGATCAGGCCGGTGCGGATGGCGTGGCGGTAGACCGAGGTGAAGGTCAGCGCGGCCAGGACCAGATAGAATAGGGCCAGGCCGCAGCTCAAGCTGAGCAGGGCGGACGATGCGCCCTTGCCGGCGACGATGTTCCGCATGCCTTCGAACACATAGCTCGGCGCCAGCAGCCGGCCGATCACCTGCATCCAACCGGGCAGGGTGGACAGGGGATAGAACACCCCGACGAAAGGCGAGAGCACCGAAGGGATCGGCCAGATCAGCCACTCGGAGGCCGGTCCCAGGCGCAAGACGATGGCCGCCCCGAAGATGCCCAAGGCGATACCGGAAAGAAACAACACCATGACAAAGGGTATCAGCGCCAAGCCATAGGCGAAGATCGGCAGGCCAAACACCGTGGTCGCCAGGACCAGCATGACCAGCAGGCCGACCAGGCTGGTGCTTACGCCGGTGATGACCAGGCCGGTCAAATATTCGGACACCTTCAGCGGTGTGGCGAAAACATTGAGGAAATTGCGCGACCACACGTCCTCAAAAAAGGCCGTGGTGACCCCCTGCATCACACGGGTTAGGAAATCCCACAGCAGCACGGCGCCCAGAATGGCCGGCACGAAGTTGAACCGCGCCCCGGTCACATGGTTCAGATAGCGGGTGATAAAGCCCCACAGCACGATGTCGATCGCCACCCAGGCGACCGTGGGCAGCAGGCGCACGGGACTGCCCCGGTAGAGATAGATCTGGCGCAGGACGATGGCGGCGATGCGGGTTGGATTCATCGCGCCGCTCCCTCCAGCGAGTCCTCGGCCACGGTGACGAACAGGTCCTCCAGGGTCTTGGCGCCGTGTTCGCGCATCAGGGCGTCGGGTTCGCCCTGCAACACGATGCGGCCTCGCGCCAGAAACAGCACCCGGTGGCAGGACTCCGACACCTCGTACATATTGTGGCTGGTCCACAGCACCGCTCCGTGACCTGCGGCGGCGAAGTCGCGGATGCGGGCGCGGATGTCGCGCGCGGTGGACGGGTCAATGGAGGCGGTGGGCTCGTCCAATAACAGCAGCTTGGGTTGGTTCAGCATGGCCTTGGCCAGGATCACCCGCGTCTGTTCGCCCGAGGACAGCACCCCGCATTTGGCGCGGCGGTGGCGCTGCAGATCGTATTCGTTCAGCAGGGTTTCGATGCGTTCCGACAGGGCCTTGACCCCGTAGATCATACCGAACACTCGCAGGTTCTGCTCGACCGTCAGATTGCCGGGCAGGGGCGCGTAGACCGCCGCGAAGTTGGTGTTGGCCAGGGCGGCGCTGGGCTTTTTGGCCAGATCCAGCCCCGCGATCGAAATGGATCCGGCGCTGGGCTGCAGTACGCCCAGCACCATATTGATGATGGTGGTTTTGCCCGCGCCATTGAGGCCGACCAGGCCAACGATCTCGCCAGGGCGCACGGCGAAGGACACGTCCTGCACGGCCAGGGTCTGGCCATAGGATTTGCTCAGGTTCTGGACGGAGAGA
>CAYVHP010000044.1:0-9926 GCA_964451265.1 uncultured Caulobacteraceae bacterium
ATAGGCCATCGCCTTGGCCCCGCCCGTGCGCGCCAGCGTGATCGTGATCGCCGCCGTCAACGTCGTCTTGCCATGGTCAACGTGACCAATCGTGCCGATGTTGCAGTGCGGCTTGTTGCGTTCAAACTTTTCCTTGGCCATCGTCTAACCCTTGCGTCGTCCTGTTGCGCCGTGGCGTTGCGTTCAAAGTCTCGTTCAGAAGATTGGAGCGGGTAGCCGGGATCGAACCGGCATCCTCAGCTTGGAAGGCTGCTGCACTACCATTGTGCTATACCCGCCGCTCGCCGAAATCGGCCTAAAGCGGGATCGCCGTCATCTCCTCGTGTTGTGGGGCTCTGTCCTCGAACGGCGCGTGGTGGGGGAAGTAGGACTCGAACCTACGAAGGCTATGCCAGCGGATTTACAGTCCGCCCCCTTTGCCACTCGGGACATTCCCCCTCGCGCGCGTCCGAAGCTTCGGAAATCCCCTGCCCGCCCGGTGGTCTGGACGGGCCGGTGAAAACCCTCCGCATTCGTCCGGGCCGATGCTAGATCGGTCCTGCCGGATGCCGAAGGTCCCTAGGGCCCCAATTTGGAGCGCGTCTTATAGTGTCCCCTCCCCGTGAACGCAACGACCGCCCGGGCCGTCCGTCCAAGCCTTTTTCAAAGCCAAGCGGCGCGCGTTCGGGCGAGCGCAAAGAGCCGGGTTGGACGCCCGATCTGGCGCGTGAGCATGGCCGTTCTGGTAAGCCCGCCCGAGCTCGCCGGGGGGAGATCAGTCAGGACTGGCTGTGGGGCTGGCATGCCGTCAAGGCGGCCCTGGCCAATCCGGCTCGCTCGGGATTCAAACGGCTGGTGGTCAATCCCGCTCGTACGCACGAGCTCCACGCTGACGCCGCAAAGGTCGCCCTGCGCCCAGAGCCCATGCTCCCGGCTGATATCGCGCGCCTGTTGCCGCCCGGGGCCGTACACCAAGGGATAGCCCTGCTGGCCGAGCCGCTCGAGTCGGTGGATATTGAAACCTTCGCCCAGAGCCCGTCTGGGTTGCTGGTCATGTTGGACCAGGTGACCGATCCCCAGAACGTCGGCGCGATCTTCCGTTCGGCGGCCGCATTTGGCGCGCGCGGCGTAATCGTGCAGGATCGCCACGCACCGACCCTGTCCGGCGCCCTGGCAAAAGCAGCCGCCGGCGCGGTCGACCGAGTGGATCACGCCCGAGTGGTCAATCTATCCCGCGCCCTCGAAAGTCTGACTGGGTCGGGGTGGCGCGTGATTGGTCTGGACGGTCAAGCACGCGAGCCTTTGGCCACAATCTTAGACTCTCGTCCCACCGTTTTAGTTTTGGGATCCGAAGGCGATGGACTTCGCCGGTTGATTTCGGAGCACTGCGACAGCTTGGCGCACATTCCAATGCCTGGACAATTCGATAGCTTGAACGTCTCGGCCGCGGCCGCTATTGCTTTTTACGCGGTATATCTGGCGCAGGGATGATTCCCCTGCAGGGTGAATACTCTATCTTCGAGTCGACCAAACGACTTGATTCAATTTGCAGCCGTGCTTCTGTCATATTGATATCGTGTAGGTGCGTTAGCGTTAACTCGTGCTTTTCGGGAACGGGGGACCCAATGATCGTGCGTGCTTCTAATTGGATGGCTGCTTTGGCGGCCGGGACGGCATGCGCGACGCTGGCGGCTTGCAGCCCCACAGCCCCGGCGGAGACCGCTCCGCCGCCGCCTCCGGAACAGTCCGCACCGCCGCCTCTCGCCGGCGGTCCGCCCGTCGCCAAACACATGATGGCGCCTACCGTCGTCACCATGGCGCCCATTCCCAATCCGGAAGATTTGTCCCCCGCAGAGCGCCGCCGCATCTATGGTCGCCATGGCGGCGCCCACCACGCCTGGCGGATTGATCACGGCCATGTCGCCGCTTCAGCACCCGCTCCTGTTCACGTCGCAACCGCTCCCCCGGTCACCGCGCCGGCGGCGCCCGTCGCCGCGCCGCCGACCAAGCTGGTCCAACTTCAAACTGCGGTCGGGCAAGCGGTCGTCCAGGGCTCGAACCTGGCGGTCTCACCGGACATCGCTCAAGGCAAGCCCGGCGGCGTCGCTCTGACCCTGCCGGCCAATCTGTGGGACGTGTTGCGGACCGAAGCTGAGAAGTTCGGCTTTAAGCGCGCCGCCCGCCACACCGACGTGTCCGCCACCCTCTCCGGCGATGGCTATGCCGTGAGCCCGAACGGCCCTCAAAGCCAGCCGCTGAAAGAAGGCCAGGCCGCCCGGTTCGCCTGGCAGGTCACCCCTGGCCAAAACGCCAGCGGTCCGCTGCACGCGGAGGTTTCCGCCGACATGAAGGGTCAGGCCGCGCACAAGCTGTTGTCCCTGGCCACCCTGCAATCGGCCGTGGCCCAGGTCACCGCCCAAGCCCAGGCGGCCCAAAGCGGCCTGCATCTTCCGTCTCTGTCGGAGTTCTTCGCCAAGCTGTTTGGCCACAAGTCCGATCCGGCCACAGCTCCCGCGCCGGCCCCCGCAGCAGCGCCGGCCCCTGCCGCAGCACCCGCTCCGGCGGCGGCTCCTGCGGCGCAATCTCCGCTGCATGATCGCACCTTGCCGATCATCGGCCACGTGACTGTCCGCGCTCAGATCGCCGCCTTCCTGGCTTTCCTGGCGGTGCTGATCCTGCTGCTGATCCAACGCAACATGGCTGAACAGCGTCGGGCGGCCGAACGGCGGCGCTTCCGCACCATGAATACGGCCTACCAGCCCATGGAAATGGAGCCGGAGCAGACTGTTTATCACGAGCCAATGATGAGCCAACAGCCCGTGACGAGCCACGAGCCCGAGGTCGCGCACCACGAGCCGGAAGTTGTGCATCATGAGCCTGAGGTCTCCCACGACCACAGCGCGAAGCACGAACACGAACACGAACACGAACATAAGCCCGAACCGGAACCGGTCCACTAAGGCCAAATCCGCCGCATCCATGCAGCGCCCTCGCGGACAATGTCCTCGGGGGCGTTTTGCTGTTTAGGCGTCGGCGCCGCCGAAGCGGGCGGCCCAGTCTTCGACCTGGGAGTCCTCAATCTTGCGAAACAGCACCTCGGGCGCGCGCACCGGGCGGCCCGGTTCAAGACGCGACAGCTCCAGCGCCGCATCCAGCCCCGGCCAGTCGCCGGGATAGGGCTCGCCCACCGCCTCGGCGATCTTGCCGGCGGTGAACGGAAGGATCGGCCCGCACACACGGGCGAACAGGGCCACAAGGTTCAAGCCCGTGCGCACGATAACGGCCGCGCGCGCCGGGTCGGTCTTGATGGCGGTCCAGGGCGCGGCCTCTTGCAGATATTGATTGCCCGCCACCCACAGCTCGCGCAGGGCCTGGGCGGACTTGCGCACCTCGATGGCTTCCATCTGCTGCGTCAGCTCGCTCAGCTTCTGTGACACCTCGGCGTAGAGCTTCAGCTCCAGCTCTCCGGGCTCACCACCGGCGGGGACCACCCCGTCGAACCGAGTCTCGCAGAACTTCAGGATGCGGTTGACGAAGTTGCCCAGCACATCGGCCAGGTCACGGTTGGCTGCGGACTGGAACTGTTCCCAGGTGAAGGCCGTGTCGGAGCTCTCGGGCGTATTGGCCGTCAGATACCAACGCCAATAGTCCGGCGCCAGCAGCTCGAGCGCCTGGTCCATGAACACGCCCCGGCCTTGCGAGGTGGAGAACTTGCCGCCGTACCAGTTCAGCCAGTTGAAAGCCTTCAGGGTGTCCACCATCTTCCACGGCTCGCCCGAGCCGATGATCGTGGCGGGGAAGCTGACGGTGTGGAACGCCACATTGTCCTTGCCCATGAACTCCACGTAGCGGACCTCGTCTGCGCCTTCATCCGTGCGCCACCAGCTGCGCCAGTCGCGCGCCTCCCCGTCCTGCGCCGCGTCAGCCCATTCCTGGGTCGCGGCGATGTATTCGATGGGGGCGTCGAACCAGACATAGAACACCTTGTCCTCAAAGCCCGGGCGCGGCAGTCCGTCCCGCATCACCGGAATGCCCCAGGCCAAGTCGCGGGTGATGCCCCGGTCGATCAGGCCCTCTTCCAGGTGTTTGTAGGCGATGGAGCGCGGCAGCAGCGGCCAGTCGGCCTTGCTGTCGATCCAGGCGCGGATCGGCCCTTCCAGCTTGGTCTGCAGCAAGTAAAGGTGGCGGGTGTCGCGCACCTCGATGTTGCGCGAGCCTGAGATAGCCGAATAGGGATCGATCAGGTCCACCGGATCCAGCAGCCGGCCGCAGTTGTCGCACTGGTCGCCGCGCGCGGGGGTATAGCCGCAATGGGGGCAGGTGCCCTCCACATAGCGGTCGGGCAGGAAGCGGCGGTCGTCGACCGAATAGACCATCCGGTCAGTGCGTTCCTCGATCAGGCCGTTGTCTTCCAGCACCTGCGCGAAGTGCTGAGTCAGGCGATGGTTTTGCGGCGAGGATGAGCGGCCGAACCAGTCCCACGACAGGCCGTAGGCGCGGCCGATGTTGTCCTGCAGGACGTGCTGCTCAGCGCAATAGGTCGCGACATCCTGCCCGGCGGCGGCGGCGGCCAGTTCGGCGGGGGTGCCGTGTTCGTCGGTGGCGCAGATGTAGAGCACCTCGTGACCGCGCGCGCGCTGGAACCGGGCGTAGACGTCCGCCGGCAGCATGGACCCCGCCAGGTTGCCCAGGTGCTTGACGCCGTTGATGTAAGGCAGAGCAGAAGTGATTAGGTAACGGGCCATGGCGGCTTTCGGCAAATGAGGCTGGCCATATAAGCCGCCACGGCGAGAATCTGAAGGACCAAGCGGCGGGGCGGCCTAGGCGATCGGTGATTTGACGTGTTCAGGCCGCACGCCCAGGCCGATGAACCGGGCGGGCAGCCCGCGCAGGAAGGCTGACCGGTTCAGCGCCCGCACGAACAGGGGGGCCTTCAGGCTCGACGCGGCCAGGACCGGCTCCAACACCTGGCGGTGCACGAACACTTGGAACGCCTGGGTCACGCGGGTCGGGAACAGCCTGCGTCGGCGCACGCCGTCCAGGGCCTGATCAAGGCCGCCGGTCTTGAACTTGGCGGCGAGGATGTTGGCCGCAGCCACTGCATCCTGGATCGCCATGTTGATCCCTACCCCGCCCACCGGCGACATGGCGTGGGCGCTGTCGCCGATGCACAGCAAGCCCGGGCGTGACCATTGCTCCAGACGATCCACGGTCACGCTGAGCAGCTTGACGTCGTCCCAGCTCGTCAGGTCGTCGATGTGGTCCGCCAAGCGCGGCGCGCCGGCCACGACGTCGCGCTTGAAGCCCTCAAGCGACCTGGCCTTGATCGCGTCAGCCTGTCCCTTGCGGATGACGTAGGCGCACTGCCAGTAGTCGCCCCGGTCGATGGTGACCATGAAGCGGCCGGGATCGATCCGGCCGAGGGTCTGGTCGAAGTCGGCGGGATCGCGTCCGATGCGGAACCACAGTACATCGATGGGCGCGCCCAGGTCCTTCACCTGGAGACCGGACGCCGTGCGCATGTCCGAGGTGCGGCCGTCGGCGGCCACCACTAGATCGGCGCGGATCTCCAGGTCGCCGTCAGCGCCCCGCGCCTTTACCCCCACGACCCGATCCCGCTCGATGATGAGCCCCTGTCCGGCGGTGGACATCATCAGGCGAAAGGCGGGCAAGGCGGCGGCGCGTTGGGCCAGGAAGTTGAGGAACTCCCATTGCGGCATGAAGGCGATGAAGCGGCTGCGGCCGGGCAGCCGGGTGAAGTCGGCGGCGTAGTAGGTCTGATCGCCGAACTGGATGTCGACCTTGGCCAGCTTGTGGTGCGGCCGCTGAAGGAAGGCGTCCAGCAAGCCCAGCTCGTCCAGCACGTTGAGGGTGGACGGGTGGACCGTGTCGCCGCGGAAGTCCCTCAGGAAGTCCGCATGCTTCTCCAGCACCACCACTGGCACGCCGGCCCGGGCGAGCAGATAGCCCAGCATCATCCCCGCCGGTCCGCCGCCGACGATGCAGCATGAGGTGTGGAGGACGGTCGCGGTCAAGTCATGGCCTCCTGGGCGTCAGCTGCGATACTGGAGCCTGCGACTCAGGAAGGCTAGGTCTGTTGGTGCCCGAACACGCAAGCGCGAACGATGCGGCGTCGGCTTGGAGGGCGCGCGCCCAGCGGCTGCAGGCGGCGGTCGCCGCCCTGGCCGCGCCCGTCGGCCCCTTGCTGACGCAGGCGCTGAACGCCCTGGCGAGCGGCGAGCATGCTCAGGCTGTTGAGCAGGCCCGCGCCGCCCTGGCCATCGACCCGCGCTGCGGCCCCGCCTGGCGGATCGCGGCCCTGGCGCTGGAGGGGCAAGGCGAGCTTGTCCAGGCGCTGGAGGCCCATCAGTCGTCCTTGGCGCTGGAGGGCGAGTCCGCGGACCTGCTGGAGGACCTTGGCCGCCTGTCGCTGGACCTGGGTATGGCTGATGTGGCGGTTCAGCTGCTGGCCCGGGCGCTGGCCGCCGACCCCGCCTCCCCTCACCTGACCGCTCAGCTGGCCCGCGCCCTGGCCGGTGGGCACGACTATAGCCAGGCCATAGAGGTGCTGCGCGCGGCCATAGCGGCGGACGTGGAGAACGCCTTCCTGTGGAACGCCCTGGGGGCGGTGCTGCTGCAGCAGGGGGATGCGGCCAACGCCTTGACGTTCTTTGAACAAGCCCTGTCCCTGGCGCCGGACCTGATCGAGCCCCTGTACAACCGGGCCGGCGCCAAGCTGGATCTGGATGACTTGGCGGGCGCCCTGGCCGACTGCGACGCCGCCCTGGAGCACGCCGCCCCGCAACAGACCGCGCCGATCCGCTTCGTGCGGTCCCTGGTCCGCCTGACGCAGGGCGAGCTGGCGGGCGGGTGGGCGGACTATGAGGCGCGGCTGGAGCCCGACTTCGCCAAGGCGCCGGTCTTCCGCATCGACGCGTCGCGCTGGACCCCGGACGACGACCTCGCCAACCGGCGGCTACTCGTCGTGGGTGAGCAGGGGCTGGGCGATGAGATCATGTTCGCCGGCATGATCCCCGACGTGCTGGCCGCCTTAGGTCCCGGCGGGCGATTGAGCCTGGCGGTGGAGCCGCGGCTGGTTGCCCTGTTCGCGCGGTCCTTCCCTGGCGCCGCCGTGAGCGCCCACGCCACCGGCAAGGCCGACGGCCGGCCCCTGAGAACCGCGCCCGGCGCGGGGAGCGAGATCGAGCTGTGGGCGCCCATGGCCAGTCTGGCCCGACGCTTTCGCCCGGACCTGGCGAGCTTTGCGGCTCCGGCCGGCTATCTGACCCCCGACCCTGCTCGGCTCGCCTATTGGCGCGCGGCCCTGAGCCAAACCGATGACCGGCCCAAGGTGGGGCTGGTGTGGAAGAGCCTGCAGACCGGCGGGGACCGGCGCAAGCAATACGCCCCGTTCGAGGCCTGGGCGCCGGTGCTGCGCACCCCCGGCGTGCGCTTCGTCAATCTGCAGTATGGCGATTGCGAGGCCGAACTGGCCCAGGCCCGCGCCCTGGGCGTGGATATCTGGACCGCGCCGGACCTGAACCTGACCCGGGACATCGAAGGCGCGGCGGCCCTGAGCGCGGCGACGGACCTGGTGCTGGGGGTGGGCAACGCCTCGGCCAACCTGGCCGGCGCCTGCGGCGTCCCGCTCTGGCTCAGCCTGCCCCCCGCCGCCTGGCCCCGCCTGGGCGCGCCGACCTATCCGTGGTTCGCCGGCTCGCGGGTGTTTGTGGCCGAGCGGTTCGGCGAGTGGGAGCCGGTAATGGCGGGGATGGCGGGGGCCCTAGAACATTGGTCACACCAGTTGATCTAGTCTCCGCTCGCCCCGGCGGAGGTCGGGGTCCAGATCGTAAGGCGCCAACCTGTCTGAATGAGGCGCCCTATGAACTGGGCCCCGGCCTCCGCCGGGGTGAGCGGTGGAAAACAAATGCACCCCTCACAACCCTTTGCGCGCCCGCCCGGCGCCGTTATACGGACGGCCGAGGCCCTGATGGTGATGCCGGTTTAGCTCAGTTGGTAGAGCAGCGCTTTTGTAAAGCGAAGGTCGCGGGTTCGAGTCCTGCAACCGGCGCCATCACCTTAAACCCCCACGCACACTCCATCGTCACCCTAGGCCTTGGGCCTAGGGTCCAGCGTTCCGCTGCTCAGTCAGCGGAGGCGTGGGTGCGCGCTTTCCGCGCCTATGGATGCTGACCCCTGGATTCCAGGCACAAGGCCTGGAATGACGGAGGGGGTTAGGGTGACGCCGCGTGGGGCGTGAACTGGGCTACGCTCTTGGACAGCGGCGGCGGGCGGGCTTGAGCGGTCTTGGCCATCGCCGCCGCCAAGGGGGCTGCGGCGGCGCCGGTGTTGAGTTCCGCTTTGGCCCAGGCTTCTTCGGCCAGCTGGGGCCAGTTGGGCTCCAGGCCCATGTCGTTGCAGATCTGGGCGACGATCTCGCTGAACGGGCGGGTCAGGATATCGCCGTAGAGTTCGTCCTGCTCAAGCCGCTCGACGGTCTCCCGCGCCAGCCGATTGGCCTCGCCGTGGGCCTTGTCATCGGCCAAGGCGATGCGGCCGACGATCCGTCCGATGCGCCTCTGTTGGTCGTGCTCACGGCACACCCGCTGGGTCCCGTTCAGAGAGTTGGCCTGCGCGGCCGCTTGCGCCGCCTTGGCCTCCAGCGTCTGCAGGTCGGTGATCAGCTGGGATTGCAGCAGGATGGTCATGCGCACCGCGCGAGACACGCGGGCATAGGCCATGGGGATGTGGGCGCCGACGCCCTTCGGGGCGCGCTTGGCCGACCCCGCCTGCGTCGCCTCGCGCTCGATAGCCCGAGCGATCTCCAGCCCGCCCTCGGCCAACTGGCCCAGGATCCCCAGCTGACGTTCGAGCAAGGCCCGCGCCATATCGCCGACGGCGGCGCTCGTCGGAACGGCGACCGTTGCGGTTTGGGGAGGGGCTTGGGTGGCGACGGTCATGGTTGGCACAAAGGGTGAACAGTAATAAGTGATTTGTCAAGCTCCATGGTGGCGCCAGCGCGCAGGCCGTGTGGATGCCGACTTGTCTTATGGTAACTTATGTGATACCAAATGATCCGAATTGAGGAATACCAAACCGAGGCGGATCGCAATCCCTTCGGCCAATGGTTCGCGCAGCTGGATGCCGGCGCGGCGGCGATCATCACGGTCGCCCTGGCGCGGCTGGCGGACGGCAATACCTCGCGGGTCAAGCCCATCGGCGAGGGCGTGGCCGAAATCCGCATCGACCGGGGGCCGGGCTACCGGGTCTATTTCGGCTGGGACGGCCAGACCCTGGTGATCCTGCTGGGCGGCGGCTCCAAGCGGCGCCAGCAGCGGGACATCGCCAATGCCCTGGCCTGCTGGCGCGACTACAAGGCCCGAAAGGGCAAGCTGGAACTAAAGTGAGGACAAGCCCATGGCTCTGACACGCGATTTCAAGGCCACCGTGCGGGCGCGCGTGCAGCGTGATCCGGCCTTTCGCCAAGCCCTGTTTCAGGAGGCCGTGCAGGCGCTGCTGGAAGGCGATGCGGCCGGGGGCCGTTCTGTGCTGCGGGATTATATCAACGCGACGATAGGCTTTGAGGCCTTAGCGGCGCTGACCCACACGCCGGCCAAGAGCCTGATGCGCATGTTCGGCCCCAATGGCAATCCAACCGCCGGCCGGCTGTTCAGCGTGATCGGCGCGTTGCAGGAGACCACAGGCGTGCATCTGGAAGTGCGCGCGGTGACGCAGGCGGCGTGAGCGCCAGCGGGCGCCAATTCGGTAATGGGTATGGTGTCGCCGAAACACGGGCTTCCCGCTCCACTGGAGTGACCCCCTTTAGCGAGACAGAGAAATAAGGGACAGTTCTCATCAGGAGAACGGATGTCCAGACAAGAACGACGACGGTTCAGCCGGGAGTTTAAGCTCTCGGCGGTAAACCGGCTGGAGATGGGCGAGAGCGG
>CAYVHP010000045.1:0-5933 GCA_964451265.1 uncultured Caulobacteraceae bacterium
CTGCACCGGGACCCTGTTCATGTGCCTCGGTCAGGACGATCAGGCCGATCTGCGTGCGCCTCTGCGCCTTCATCCTCAGGACGACCAGCCTCTGATCGCCGCCATCCGCGAGGCCATGAGCCGAAAGCCCAAGGGTCACGATTTCAAGATCGAACGGCGGGGCGAGGCGCCCGCCTTGAGCCGCACCATGTCCATGACCGGCGGCTGACATGGCTCTCAAGGTGCTGTTGATGGGACGACTGCGCGATGTGGCCGGCTGGCGCGAACGGCGACTGGAGCCGGTCCCCGCCACCCTGTCGGCCCTGCGCGATGTGCTCGCTCGCGAGGATGCGGCGTTGGGCGAGGCCCTGCTGGGCATGGGCGTACAGGCGGCCGTTAACAAGGCCCTGACGCGCGGCGATCCGGCCCTGGCGGCCGGCGATGAGATCGCCTTCCTTCCGCCCATGAGCGGGGGTTGAGGTGATCGCAGTTCAGACTGAGCCATTCGATCCGGCGGCTCTGCTGGCCCGCTTCAGCGCCGGTCGAACCGATTGCGGCGCGGTGGTCAGCTTCACCGGCTTGGCCCGGGCCGCCACCGACGGGGCTGAGGTGAGTACCTTGGAGCTGGACGCCTATCCCGGCTTCACCGAGGCGGCTATCGCGACGATGGAGACAGAGGCGCGCGAACGGTTCGCCGTCAAAGACCTGTTGATCGTGCACCGTCACGGACCCATTGGGCCGGGCGAAGCTATTGTGTTCGTCGCCGGCGCCGCCGAGCATCGGCGTGACGCCTTTGAAGCCGTTGATTACCTGATGGACAGGCTGAAGACCCAGGCGCCCTTCTGGAAGAAGGAAACCGGTCCGGACGGAGATCGCTGGATCGAACCCCGAGCGCCCGACTACGCAGACGCCGCACGCTGGAGCCCGCCATGAACGCCATTCTGCCTGCCCCCGGCGGCAAGCTGGACGAAAGTCTGCCCCTGATCCCCGTCCGCGTGGCGGTATTGACCATTTCCGACACGCGGGATGAGGAAAGCGACACCTCCGGCGAGACCCTCGCGGGACGGGTGAACGACAGCGGACACCAGTTGGCGGCCCGCGCCATTGTGCGCGATGACGTCGAACACATCCGCCGTCAGATCAATGACTGGGTCGGATCCGGCCAGATCGACGCCATCGTCACCACCGGCGGCACGGGCCTGACCGGGCGCGACGTGACCCCCGAGGCGGTGCAACCGCTATTCGACAAGACCATCGACGGCTTTTCTGTGATCTTCCACATGGTCAGCTATCAGACCGTCGGCCTATCCACGCTGCAGTCCCGCGCCCTGGCGGGGATCATCAAGGGCGTGTTCGTTTTCTGCCTGCCGGGCTCGGGCGGCGCCGTACGCGACGGCTGGGATAAGGTCATCCGCTGGCAGCTCGATAGCCGCCACAAGCCCTGCAACATGGTCGAGCTTATGCCGCGCCTGATGGAGCGTTAGGGGTGAGGCAGGCCGTTCACAGCCCCCTTCCCCCTCGATGGGGGAAGGGTTGGGGATGGGGGTGCTCGCACCGCGTTTTCCTTTTAGACGCGAGAGGCGCGCCGCCTCATGCGCATGGCCGTCAACGTTCTGCGCTCACCCCCAACCCTGCCCTTCCCCCATCGAGGGGGAAGGGAGCGCCGCTATGACCAAGCTCTCCCACCTCGACGAATCCGGCCGCGCCCGAATGGTTGATGTGTCGGGCAAGGACGCCACCGCGCGCGAGGCCCTGGCCAGGGGGTTTATCCGCATGACGCCGCAAACCCTCGCCCTGGCCGTATCGGGCCAAGGCAAGAAGGGCGAGGTGATGACCACCGCCGAGATTGCCGGGGTAATGGCGGCCAAGCGGACGTCCGATCTGATTCCCATGTGTCATCCACTCCGCCTGTCCTCGGTCAAGGTGCGAGTTGATCCGGCTACAGATGGTTCAGGCCTTGAAGTCTCCGCGCGGGTCAAAACCACGGGGCCCACAGGCGTGGAGATGGAGGCTCTCACGGCCGTGTCGGTGGCCCTGCTCACCCTCTACGACATGCTCAAGGCGGCCGATAAGGCCATGACCATCGAAGCGGTGCGCCTAGTTGAGAAGACCGGTGGCGCCTCGGGCGATTTCCGGCGCCCGGACGAATGAAGCTTCTGCCTGTCGACGACGCGCGCACTCGCATGCTTGAAGGCGTCGCGGCCCTGCCGGCTGAGCCGGTCGCCATCGACCAAGCGTCCGGCCGCGTCCTGGCTCAGACCATCACCGCCTCACGCGATCAGCCGCCGTTCGAGTCTTCGGTGATGGACGGTTGGGCGGTGCGGTTCGCTGACGCCCAGGCCGGCGCCGTCGATCTGGACGTCGTCGGTGAAAGCGCCGCAGGGAGAGGCTTTGACGGCGCCGTCGGCCCGGGCCAAGCCGTTCGTATCTTCACCGGCGCCGCCCTGCCCGACGGCGCCGACACGGTCGTGATTCAGGAAAACGCGGAACGGATCGGCGATCGCGTACGCCTGGGTCCCCTGGTGCAGGGCGGCGGCAACATCCGTCCGCGTGGCGCAGACTTTCGTCAGGGCAATGTCTTGCTGGAGCCCGGCCAAAGGCTGGACGCCTGGCGCCTGTCCCTGGCGGCGGCGGCGGGATTTGGCGAGCTTCAGGTTGCGCGCAGACCCCGCGTTGCCGTGCTGTGCACCGGCGAGGAGTTGGTTCGCCCGCCGCAAGTCCCCGGCCCTTTCCAGATCTACGAGTCCGGCAGCGCGGCCTTGTGCGCCCTGATCGGCGCCTTGGGCGGGATCGCTCAGCGCTTAGAGCCTGCCCGCGACGACGAAGCCTCGGTGATCGGCGCCCTGGACGGGATCGAGGCGGACCTGATCGTCACCGTGGGCGGCGCCTCGGTGGGCGACTACGACGTGGTCAAGCCGGCCCTGACCAAACTGGGCCTCGAGCTCAAGGTCGCCTCGGTCAATGTCCGCCCAGGCAAGCCCACATGGTTCGGCGTCCTCGGCGACGGACGCAAGGTGCTGGGACTGCCTGGGAATCCGTCCTCGGCCTTGGTCTGCGCCGAGCTGTTCCTGCGGCCCTTCCTGTCGGCTCTGCAAGGCGCCGACCCCACCCCGGTGAGGCTTGTCGCCCGGCTCGCAGAGGCCCTGCCCGCCAATGGCGCGCGCGAACATTTGATGCGGGCCGCCCTGCAATCCTCCGCCGACGGAAGTTTGCTCGTACGTCCCTTTGCCGATCAGGACTCCGGCCTGGTGGGCGTGTTCGCTAGAGCCGACGCCTTGTTGCGCCGGCCGCCAAACGCGCCGGCGGCCATGGCCGGCGATGCCGTACACGTGCTGAAGCTGGACCGCCTTTAGCGCCCCGGCGACGTCGCCGCCCGGTCCGCCGCGAGACAGGCGTCAATCGTCGGGGCCGCGGCCGCCAGAAAAGCCTCCGACCAGCGCGCTGCGCTCGGGGCGTTCAGGTGGCTCTGATCGACGGTGCTGAGCCCGGAGACATGGGGCGCAACAACCGATGTCCCCACGATCTTCCCAATCGCGGCCGCCATGCCTTCGGCGTCCACCTGCGGGTTCGGCACGCCGGTCAGGATAATGCAGGATCGGCGCACCGGAATCTTCGCCAGGAACGCCTCCGCCTGGCGGCCCCATGGCGGCACATCGCCCGCTGACCAAGGCTGTGACTTGTCGTCGGTTATGGGGCCTACAGTCCTATCGGGCGGAAAGAGCACGCCGTGCCAAATCCACTGGCCGGTGCGACGATCACGATAAGTGGCCGCCACCGTCTCAGCACACCGCCGGAGGGCCCCGCAAAGGAAGGGGTGTAAGAAACCGAAGGTCTTCTTCATGGCCGTGTCGACCCAAATCTGCGGGCCGCCATCAAACATTTGATGAGCGGCCGGAGACAGGTCGTGCACGAAAAACGGATCGGCGTTGATGATGACGACGGCCGGGGCGAGCCGGTAGCGCTGGAACAGATAGGCCGGAAAGATGTCGCTCTCGCCATAGCCGAAGCCCAGTAGATGATAGGGCGTATGGCGCGCCTGAAAGAAGGCGTCGACCTGAGGCGTTGAGAAGGCGAATTGTTCGCGGCTGTCTCCGAGGACCACAACCCGCGCCTGCTTCATCGCGCGCACAGCCTCGGGCTCGGCGCCGAAGGCGTAGGCCTCGTGCTCATAGCTGGCGTAGAGCGGATGGTCGCAATAGGCGAGAAAGGCGCCAGGCTGCTGAGTGCTGCGGCAGGCCGCCACCTGGCTCGCCCAACTGCCGAAATATAGGGGCGCTCCCGTGAACAGACCGACACTGATCAGGACCACCAGATACAGAATGTGCTGATGGCGTTTCATCCGTCAGAACCGGAAATACAGGAACGAGGTCGGATGGCCGACTGAAGCCGATACCGCCAGCCCGAAACAGAGGCCCATGACGACCGCCATGGCCAATCCGGGCCGGACGCGACGACTGTCCGACCACGGCGTCCGGCCGAAGATCTGCGCCGTGTTGGGGGCCAACAAGGCGATAGCCGACAATCCGGCAACCCAGACCCATCCCATCCAATCCACCGGCCCCACGCCCGCCCGGGGCGTTGCCATGGCCGACCAGATCGCCGTCGCCGCGCCGATGGTGTTGGCGCGAAAGGCGACCCACGCCAGGATCACAACCAACAAGGTCGCCGCCTGCCCCAAGACGGTCGGCAAGCGCACGCCCAAACGGGCCGCCAAACTGCGCCAAAGATGGTTCACGAGCAGCGCCACGCCATGCAACGCGCCCCAGATGACAAACGTCCAAGCCGCGCCATGCCACAACCCGCCAGCAGCATGGTCACAAACAAGTTCACCAGCCTACGCACCGGACCGGCCCGGTTTCCGCCCAGCGGGATGTAGACATAGTCGCGCAAGAACCGCGACAAGGTCATGTGCCAGCGACGCCAGAACTCGATCAAGGAGGCGGCCTTATAAGGCGAGGCGAAGTTGAGCGGAAAGGTGATGCCCAGCATGTAGGCCAAGCCGATAGCCATGTCGGAATAGCCGGAAAAGTCGAAATAGAGCTGTAAGGTGTAGCCCAGCGCGCCCAGCCAGGCCTGGGTGGTTCCGATCGCCGCGCCGTGCGTCGCTAGGTCGAACACCGGATTGGAATGCACCGCGATCGAGTCCGCCAGCACGGCCTTCTTGAAGAAGCCGGCGATGAACCAGTTCAGTCCCAGCGTGATATTGGCCAGCTTGAGCTCGAAGGCGCCGGGACGCGCCAACTGCGGCTTGATCTCGCCGTGGTGCAGGATCGGCCCCGCCACCAAATGCGGGAAGAACGTGACAAACAACAGATAGTGCAGACCGTTCCTGGGCTTCGCCTCGCCTCGGTGCGCGTCGACCAGGAACGCAATCTGGGTGAAGGTGAAGAACGATATCCCCACCGGCAGCAGGATATTCAGGGCCGGCAGGTGGACGCCCAGGGCGATCAATTCGGCGCTGAAGAAATTCGCGTATTTGAACCAGCCCAGCACCAGCAGATCGACGCCGACGCCCAGCCACAGCCAAGCGCGGCTGGGTCGGGCGGCAAGGCGTCGGCCAACGCCGTAGTTGAAGGCCACGGACACCACAAGCAGCGCCAACATCCGCGTTGGACTGCCCAATTTGTAAAACACCAGCGAGCAGAGAACGAGCCAAGCCGCCGCCGCACGGGGAGCCTTCAGCCAACCCAGCAACGCCATGCCCGTCAGAACAGTGGGCAAAAATAGGAACAGAAAGGACGGATCGGTGAACAGCACGCGGGGCTTTTATCGGCGGGGCGCAGACCGGCCAAGACGAAATTGGCTCCAGTTGGACTGGAGTGACCCCCTTTAGCGAGACAGAGAAATAAGGGACAGTTCTCATCAGGAGAACGGATGTCCAGACAAGAACGACGACGGTTCAGCCGGGAGTTTAAGCTCTCGGCGGTAAACCGGCTGGAGATGGGCGAGAGCGG
>CAYVHP010000046.1:0-10811 GCA_964451265.1 uncultured Caulobacteraceae bacterium
GCGGCGCTCGACGAGCGAGCCCGGGGACCCAGCAAGCGCGCGATTGACGCTGCGTGGCTGAAATGGGTGACGTCGGAAGGCCTGGATCTGCTGGGTCCTCGGACATCGGCGGAGTTTATCCTCGGGTCGGCCATCGGCCGAGCCCGGGGGCCGATTCCGAGGATGACAGACTTTAAGATTTTGAATTTCGATCGGGATTTGCCAGTCAGGCGGTGTCATCCAATCTCAACCGTCCTAGGCTAGCTCCGATGACCGATACCTCTTCGCCCCCGCCGGTCCCGACCCACGCCCAGCTCTTCCTGCAGTTCATGTGGGCGGGCGTGCGGGGGTTTGGGGGCGTGTTCGTCATGGGTCGGCGCATGATCGTGGAGGAGACGCGCTGGCTGACGCCCGATGAATTCATCGAGCTTCTGGGTCTGGGGCAGTTCCTGCCGGGTCCCAACATCGTCAATCTGTCGGTGATCCTGGGCGCGCGCTTTCACGGCTGGACCGGCTCTGTCGCCGCCCTCGCCGGCATCGTCGCCGCGCCCAGCCTGATCGCGGTGGGGTTGGCGGCGCTCTACGTGCGCTATTCCGACATGCCGATGGTGGCCCATGTCATGGGCGCGGTGGCCCCGGCGGCGTCCGGCCTGATCCTGGGCTCGGCGATCAAGATGGCCGTTCCTTTGGTGGCGAGGGACCCGATCCTCGCCCTGCCGCCGGGCCTGGGCGTGCTGATCGCGGCTGGCTTTCTGCACCTGCCCCTGGTTCCCGTGCTTCTGGTCGCCGCGCCGGCGGGCATCGCCATCGCCTGGGCGCGCCGCGCTCGAACCATCGGCATCGAGCCATGAGCGAGCCGTCCCGCCTGCCCACCCTGGCCGTCCACTTTGCGGTGCTGTCCCTGCTGGCGGTGGGCGGCACCAACGCCATCGCCCCGGAAATGCACCGGCAGGTGGTCGACGTCAGCCATTGGATGAGCGACCGCCAGTTCGCCCAGCTGTTCGCCGTGGCCCAGGCTGCACCCGGCCCCAATCTGATCATCGCCCCGGTGATCGGCTGGCGCGTAGCCGGAGGATGGGGGGCGGTGGTGGCGACCCTGGCCATGTGCATCCCCTCGTCCATCCTGGCCTATGTCGTCGCGGGTCTGTGGCGGCGGATACATGACCGGCCCTGGCGCGTCTGGGTCCAGGCCGGGATCGCCCCGGTGGTGGTCGGCCTGGTCGGCGCCAGCGGTTTTCTGTTGGCCAAGGGCGCGGACTCCGACTGGCGCGGCGCGGTCCTTACCGCCGCCTCGGCGACCTTGATCTGGCGCACCAAGCTCAATCCCTTGTGGATGCTGGGCTGCGCGGCGGTTCTGGGAGCCGCCGGGGTGGTTTAGCGCCGGGGTTTCAAGGGCTGCGCCCTCACGCTATGTTCCATCCGATATAACTTTTCCGAAAGTTGGACGGCCCATCGTGTCTGCCCGCCGCTTCCCATTGTTTGTCTTGGCCCTGACGAGCGCTGTGCTGGCGCTGGCCGGTCCGGCTTTCGCCGCCCAGACCCAGGTGGCGGTGGCGGCCAACTTTGCCGAGCCGGCCAAACAGATCGCCACAGCTTTTAGGGCCGCCACAGGGCACGAGGCCGTGCTGAGTTTTGGTTCATCAGGCCAGTTCTACACCCAGATCAGCAAGGGGGCGCCGTTCGAGGTGTTCCTGTCAGCGGACGCGGAGCGCCCGCAGAGGGCGGAAGCGGACGGCTACGCCGTCGCAGGCAGCCGCTTCACCTATGCCATCGGCCGGTTGGTTCTGTTCTCCAAGACTCCCGGCTTGGTGGATGGCAAGGGCGCGGTGCTGGACTCAGGCAAATTCGCCAAGCTGTCCATCGCCGATCCGGGCTCGGCGCCCTATGGCGCAGCGGCCATTGAGACGCTCAAAAAGCTAGGTCTGTATGAAAAGCTGAAGCCCAAGATCGTGCAGGGCTCATCCATCACCCAAGCCTACCAATTTGTGGCCACCGGCGCGGCCGAACTGGGATTCGTGGCCCTGTCCCAGGTGATCAATGAGCCAGGCGGATCGCGCTGGCTCGTGCCGACGAGCGACCATGCGCCGATCGATCAGCAGGCTGTGTTGCTCAAGACCGGCGCCGACAATCCAGCGGCTAGGGCCTTCATGACGTTCCTCAAGAGCCCGAGGGCTGTCACGATCATCAAGACCTACGGCTACGAGGTTCATTGACCGTGGCGGACGTCATCTGGACCACGGTCAGGCTGGCCGCCGTCACTACCCTGCTTCTGCTCGCGCTGGCCACGCCCCTGGCCTGGTGGCTGGCGCGCAGGCCCGCGTGGTGGAAGGAGATCATCGCTGCGACGGTCTGCCTGCCTATCGTGCTGCCGCCGACCGTGATCGGCTTTTACCTGCTGATCGCCCTGGCGCCTTCCAGCCCCCTCATGACCCTGCTGCATTCCTTCGGCGTGCGCACCTTGGCCTTCACCTTCACCGGCCTGGTGATCGGCTCGATGGTCTATTCCCTGCCTTTCGCCGTGCAGCCCTTGCGCAATGCTTTTGAGGCCATCGGTGATCGGCCCATGGAGGTTGCGGCGACTCTGCGCGCATCGCCCGTGGACGCCTTTTTCAGCGTGGCCGCGCCCCTGGCCCGGCGCGGCTTTCTGACGGCCGCCGTCCTGGTGTTCGCCCACACGGTGGGTGAGTTCGGCGTGGTGCTGATGATCGGCGGCGCCATCCCCGGCAAGACCGAGGTGCTGTCGGTGCGCATTTATCAACTGGTGGAGTCCTTGCAGTTCGGCGAGGCGCACAAACTGGCGGCGGGACTGCTGATCTTTGCCTTCCTGGTGCTGTTGTCCCTGTTGTTGATCGACCGCCGCTCGACCAAGGCCGCCTCATGAGCGAGGGACTGAAAGCGCGCCTGAGCGGTCGGTTGGGGACGTTCGAGCTGAACGCGGCCTTGGCGCTTGCGCCCAAGGGCGTCACTGCCCTGGTGGGCGCCTCCGGCTCGGGCAAGACGACACTGCTACGCTGCCTCGCCGGCCTCACCCGCCTGCCCGGCGATGTGCGGCTGGATGGCGAGGTGTGGCAGGACAAGGAGCGCTTCGTTCCTGCGCACCTTCGTCCCGTGGGTTTCGTGTTCCAGGACGCCAGTCTGTTGGCCCACCTGACTGTGCGAGGCAACCTGCACTACGCGCAAAAGCGTGCGGTCAAAGCTGCGACGCCGATCGCCTGGGATGAGGTGGTTGAATGGCTGGGCCTGGCGCCCCTGCTGGACCGTTCGACCGCCAACCTTTCGGGCGGCGAACGGCAAAGGGTAGCGCTCGGCCGCGCCCTGCTGACCCAGCCCCGTCTGCTGCTGATGGATGAGCCCCTGTCCAGCCTGGACGTCGCGGCCAAGGCCGAGATTCTGCCCTATCTGGAGCGCCTGCACCGAACCCTGGCCATCCCGGTGCTGTACGTCAGTCACGACCTAGCGGAGGTGGCGCGGCTGGCCGATCACGTCCTGACCATGAAAGACGGCCGCATTGTCGAAGGCGCGCCGGGTGGCGTCACGGCGCAAGCGCGCCTGGCGAAGATGAGCGCCCATGACAGGGACGCCTTGGCCCTCGCCGCGCTCATGGCGGGGATCGGGCCGCAGCCTTGGCCAAATCGCGAGTGAATTTCTCTCAAATGTCATCCTCGGAAAATGCGGAGCATTTGTCCGAGGACCCAGCCGCTCCAGGCTAAAAGCCGGGCGCAATGCTGCGCGTTCAGGTCATCGCTGCTGGCTCCCCGGGTTCGCCTTTCAGGCGCCCCGAGGATGACATTTCTAGGGATGGTGCTTGTGACAGTGGAAGGCGTTGCGTTCGATCTGGATGGTGACGTGATCGATGCCGAACCGCTTCGTTGCTTCCCGGCAGATGCTCTGAAGCAAGGCGTCGTCGTCGCCAGAAGGCTCCGGGCGCACCAAATGCGCGGTCAGGGCCGAGGTGGACGCGCCCATGGCCCAGACGTGCAGGTCGTGCACTTCGGATACGCCGGGCTGTTCACTCAAAAAGCGCCGGATCGCCGCCACGTCTTGGCCCGGCGGCGCGGCGTCCAGGGCCATGTCTGTCGCGTCGCGCAAAAGACCGAAGGTTCCGACCAGCACCACCGTCACGATCACCAGGCTGACCAAGGGATCGAGCCACAGGGCGCCCGTGATGGCGATCATCAAGCCGGATACGATCACCCCCAGGGATATGACGGCGTCTGACGCCATGTGCAGGAACGCCGCCCGCACATTGGCGTCGCCATGTCGGCCGCGCATGAACAGCAGGGCTGTGCCGCCGTTGATCAGAACGCCGAGCGCGGCGGTGACCATCACCACCGTGGCCTTGACCGGTTCGGGCGACATCAGGCGCTGCACGCCTTCCCACACGATGGCGCCGGACGCGAACACCAGCAGCAGGCCGTTGATCAGGGCGGCGAAGATGGTGGCCTTAGCAAAGCCATAGGTGCGCCGCTCGCCGCCCGGCCGCCGCGCCAGCCAGGCTGCGCCGCCCGCCAAAGCTAAGCCCAAAACGTCGGACAGATTGTGGCCGGCGTCGGCGAACAGGGCGGTGGAATTGGCGAAATAGCCGGCCACCGCTTCGGCGAAGACAAAGGCCAGGTTCAGTCCAATGCCCACGCCGTAGCGCCCGTCATCCGGCGGCGGCGCGTGGCTGTGGCCATGACCATGGGCATGGGCGCCGTGGGCATGACCGTGCGCGTGGTCATGGTCGTGGCCATGATCGTGCGCGTGGTCGTGCCCTTCACTCATGCGGCCCCCTCAGGTCGACGGTTCGTGGTCGCCCTTGGGCGATGTGACCGGCGCTACCCCATGATGACGGCCAAAATCGGGCTCGGCTGTTTCCTGTCCCGCCTCGATGATCCCCCGCCGGATCGCCCGGGTGCGGGTGAAAAGCTCTTGCAGCTTGTCGCCTTCGCCCCAGCGGATGGCGCGCGACAAGGCCTGGAGGTCTTCGGTGAAGCGGCCCAGGATTTCCAGCACCGCATCCTTGTTGGTCAGGAACACGTCGCGCCACATGATCGGGTCAGAGGCGGCGATGCGGGTGAAGTCGCGAAAGCCGCCGGCGGAGTACTTCATAACTTCGGCCTGGGTCACCGTCTCCAGATCGGCCGCCGTGCCGACGATGTTGTAGGCGATCAGGTGCGGCAGGTGGCTGGTGGCGGCCAGGACAAGGTCGTGGTGCTGATCGTCCATCAACTCGACCTTGGCGCCCATGCCAGTCCACAGCGCAGACAGCTTACTGACCGCCGCATCATAGGCTTGATCGCCCTCGGTCTGGGGCGTCAAAATCACCCAGCGATTGTCAAACAGTTCCGCGAATCCCGCATCCGGGCCGGACTGTTCGGTGCCGGCGATGGGATGGCCGGGAATGACGAACACGCCTTGGGGGGCGGATGCCAGCATGGCTTTGGCGGCTGCGCCCTTGACGGAGCCCACATCGGTGATGGTGGCGCCGGGTTTATAGGCCGGCGCGGCCCGCGCCGCCGCCTCGGCTATAGCGCCCACGGGCGTGGCGAACACCACCAGGTCCGCGCCCTTCACAGCATCGGCGGCGTCGTCGGTCACCCGGTCGGCGAGGCCCAGGGCCTCGACCCGGTCCTTGGCGGCCCCCCGTTCGGCCACCACGATCTCGCCCACCAGGCCCTTGGTCCGCGCCGCCCGCGCGACCGAGCCGCCGATCAGGCCGCAGCCGATCAGGGCCATCCGCTCATACAGCGGCGCGGTCATGGCGCCTCGCCGCCCATGAAGGCGGCCAGGGCCTCGACCACGGCGCGGTTGTGCTCTTCCAGGCCGATGGTGATGCGCAGGTGGTCGGGCAGGCCATAGTTGGTCAGGCCGCGCACCAGATAGCCTTGGTCGGCCAGGTAAGCTTCGGCGGCCCAAGCGGTGCGCGCGTCTGGCGCCTTGGGAAAGCCGACCAGCAGGAAGTTGGCCTGGGAAGACGTAACCTCCAGCCCCAGCCCGCCGATCTGCTGCGCCAGCCACGGCCGCCAGGTCTCCACCAGGGCCACCGAGCGGGCCTGGAATGCGAAGTCCGACAGGGCGACCACGGCCGCTTCCTGGGCGGCGATGGAGGTGTTGAACGGCAGGCGAATGCGCTCCACCGCCGCGGCCACTTCGGCGGGCGCATAGGCCCAGCCCACGCGCAGGGCGGCCAGGCCGTGCAGTTTTGAGAAGGTGCGAGTGACCACCACATTGGTCGCCTCGCGCGCCAGGTCCAGCCCCACGTTGAACGTCGGGTCCGAGCAGAACTCGGCATAGGCGCCGTCGATCACCAGGATCACGTCTTTTGGCAGACCCTCGTGCAGCCGGCGCACTTCGGCGTCGGTGATGATGGTGCCGGTCGGGTTGGAAGGGTTGGCGAAGAACACCAGCTTGGTCCGTTCATTGACCAGCGCCAGCATATTATCGACGTCGGTGCGCAGCTGTGGCTCGGCCGCGTACAGCACCGCTCCGCCGCAGGCCCGCGCGCCGATGGCGTAGGCCGCAAAGCCGAACTGGCCCATGACGATGTTGTCGCCGGGCTGCAGATAGGTCTGGTTCAACAGGGCGAAGATTTCGTCCGACCCGCAGCCGAACAGCAGGCGCTCGGGCTCCAGATGGAAATGCCCGGCGACGGCGCTGCGCAGGACCGAGGCGGTGGAATCCGGATAGAGGTTCAGGCGTTCGGCGGCGGCCAGATAGGTCGCCTTGGCGTCTGCGCTGCAGCCCAGGATGTTCTCATTGGACGACAGCTTGACCGTCGCGATGTCGGCGCGCACGCCTTTGGACTTGCCGGGGACGTAAGGGGCGATGTCCAGGATGCCGGGCTTGGGCTCGGGGCGGTCTTTGATGGTCGGGGGCGCGGTCATGCTGTGGGCTTACACGTCGAAGGGCGCCGATGCAGCCCCAATCACGCCTTTCAATTCGCCCGGCGCGCGCGTGAGGCGCTGGTCGTCGCGCTGGACATAGCCCGCCAGGCCGAACAGCTTGAGACCTCCCGCTTGCGCCAACAGGCTGCCGGCCAGGCCGTCGCGGCTGAGGGTGTCGGCGATGGAGGCTGCTGAGGCGGCGGCGTCGGTGACCCAGAAGGTCTCGTCGCCGCCTGACGGTTCGACCTCGACCTCAGCGACCGCCAGGGCCATGGTCGGACCCCAACCGGCCAGGTCAGGCAAGGCGGCGAACACATTGAGCCGGGGCTCGGCCAGCAGTCGACCCCACCAGGCGTTGTCGGCTGCTAACGCCAACACCCCGACTCCGCCCCTGGTCTTGGCGGCGGCCAGGGCCTGGGCGGGTTCGGCCGCGAGGGTCACCTGAGGCGCCGCGCCGAAGCGCAGGCGAACCTGCTCCATTAGGCGCAGTCCGTTGGCCCCGCCCCACACAGACAGATGATAGGGCCCCTGGCGCGCCAGGCTGTCGGCCATCAACTGTCGCCAAAGACTGACGATCAGCTGGGGCGAGGCGGCCGTGCGCAAGGACAGCAGACGGCGCAAGATCTGGGCCTCGCGCGCGGGCCGCAGGCCGAACGCCTCTGCGTCGCCGGCGGCCTTCTTGGCCTCGGCCACCGCTGCGGACAGCTGAGTACGCTCGTCGATCAGGCGCAATAGGCCCGTATCGATCTCGTCGATCCGGCGACGTACAGCGTCCAGCGACAGCGGTTTTGGGTCGTCCATGGTCTCCCCCGAAAGAGGCGCGGACCATAAACCTTGAGGCTTGGCGCGCAACCTCGTGTGGCGATTCAGAACACTCGAAAAGCCGGACCCAAAACAAGCGGGCCCAGCCTGGCTGAGCCGTTCTGGAAGGTCAGGCTCAGGGGCGCGGTCCCCAGCAAAGTCCTCGCGGCGCGGCCCTGGCTAAGCGCCAGGGGCATGACCCCTTGCAGGCGTCCATCGGCGCCAACGGTGAGGGTCGCAGGGCGGGTCTCCAGCTGGATGGCGCCCAGGGTCAATTTTGACTGGCTCACGCTCATGGTCCCGCCCGCTGTGGTCCAGTGTTTGACCGCACCGGGCCAATCAGAGCCGGCCAGGGCGCTCATATGCGACAGCCGCGAATCCCACACCAAAGCTAGGACATCTCCGGGGCCGTCGGCTCCGGATCCCGCTGAGCGGCCTGCGTCCAGCCGGATCAGCAGGGCGGCCTGATCGTCCGGCCCGGGCTGCAGGTGAGCCTCCAGCAGGTCGGCGCCCGCCAGCATGGCCGGAGCCGCCCCCGGCTGGGGCGAAAAAGTCAGCTTCAGCCCCTGAAAGGACCAGCGCGGCGCGGGCGAGCCCAGGTGTGAAACACTGACGCGCAGGGCCTGGCCGGTCACATCGAGCGCCCCCTTGCCGGGCCGCACGAGCGTCACGCCCGAGGGCGCCGCGAAAATCCAGTGCCCTGGGTCATAGGCGAAGGCCTCGCCCACGACCTGCGGCGCCGACAGGGCCCAGCCGGAACGGTCGGCGATGCGCGGACTGGTCAAGGTCAGGTCGAGACGGAAGGGGAACCCGCTCACCTGGCGCTTGGTCCAGGCGATATCCACGCCCTGGACCTTGAGCGCCTTGGCCGTCTGGTCCAGCCGGGTCTCCAGCCGAATTGCTTCCACCCACCAACCGACCGAACCGGCCAGGGCCAGCAGGGCTGTCGCGACAAAGGGCGCCAAAAGCCAGAACCGGCTCACGCGACGATGGGGCGGTTTACTCGGGTCGGCGGGTTCGGGCATGGTTCTGGCGCAATCTCGGTGGGCGGAGCGGGTGTGAAGCAATCGGACGGCGAAGGCCGGTGGGTGTTCGGCTACGGCTCACTGATGTGGCGGCCGGGTTTCGCCTTTGTAGAACGGACCGGCGCAACGCTCCATGGGCGACGGCGCGCCTTCTGCATCTATTCGGTCCACCACCGGGGTACGGCCGCCCAACCGGGGTTAGTGCTGGGTCTGGCGCCGGGAGGGTCCACGCGAGGGGTGGCCTATCGGGTGGCGGAGGCCGACTGGCCATCCACCTACGCCTATCTGCTTGAACGCGAACAGCCGACGGAGACCTATGTGGAGGCGACCGTGCAGGTGCGTCTGGCCGATGGCCGTCGCGCGCCGGCGCTGAGCTTCCTGTCGGACATGACCCACCCGCAGTGGGCAGGCCGGCTGGACCCGGAAGCCCAGGCGCGTCTGATCGCCCGTTCCACCGGCCTGTCCGGTCGCAACATCGACTATCTGCGCGAACTGGTGGAGCACCTGCGCCAGGACGGGGTGCGCGATCGTGGCATGGAGCGCCTGCTGGCGCGGGCCCAAGCCCTGGAGGCTGCCGGTTAGGGTTTGGCGGCGGTCAAGGCCACGTTGGACAGGCGTCCGGCGGCGGTGGTCACCCGGCGCATCACCACGCGCGGGCCGCCGGGATCGCTGACCTCCGCGATCACAAAGAAGGACCCGGCGGGCAGGCCCTCGAAGAAAAACGCGCCCGCAGAATCGCATCGGCCAGCCCGAACAAAGCGCCGCATGTCGGCGTTGTCATTGCCGATCACCCGACTGCGCACCTGTTCCACCGGCTCGCTGGCGGACTCCGAGGAGCCGTAAAGGGCGCGAATGCGTTCGCGCGAATAGGGCGTATCGGGGGTCAGGGCCACCGAGTTGCCCGCGCAGCTGCGCCCGGCGGCGGTGCTGATGTGGATGCGCGCCGATCCGATGGCGGTGGACCAGGCGAAATCCTCCGCTCTGTAGGGAGCATGGATGACGATCTCGTCTCGCGGAACCGGTGGCGGCGGCGGCGGTGGGGGCGGCGGTGGCGGTCCGGCGGTTTCGCAGCCCGACACAGCAAGAATGGCCAGCAAGGCGACAAAGCGCAGCTTCACCATGAACTCCTCCCAACCGGCGCGCCGGCGCCACAGACACATAGGATTTCGGCGTGTCTAAGGCCAGATGATTTAAGGCGCCGATTCCGGTTGCATCCGCGCGCCAAGCGACCGGATATGGCGCTGCGCCCTCACCCTGTCGAAAGTTCGCCGTGAGCATCATTGAAACCCGTCGCGATCAGGTCTTTCCCATCCTGACGCCCGCTCAAGTCGCCGCCGCCCGCCGCTTCGCGGCAGGAGAGCCAAGGGTGTTCGCGCCGGGCGAGACCCTGTTCGCCGTGGGTCAGCGCAACGCTCCGGCCTTCCTGGTCCTGAGCGGCGGAATCGAAGTTGTCCGCCGCGACGGCGCAGGCCATGAGACACCGATCACCGCCCACGGTCCCGGTCAGATCAGCGGCGAGACCAGTCAGCTCGGCACTGGCGCGTCCCTGGCCGAAGGCCGGGCGGGGCCGGACGGCTGCGAGGCGCTGGCGTTCGACGCGGCCCATTTGCGCGCCTTGATCATCGGCTCGGCCGAGGTCGGCGAGATCGTCATGCGCGCCTTCATCCTGCGCCGCACAGCCCTGATCGCCGACGGCGGGGCGGGATCGGTCCTGGTCGGGCGCCCTGGCGAAGCCAACCTCGTGCGCATCGAGGGCTTCCTGCGCCGCTTGGGACATCCCTATGCCGTTTTGGATTGCAAGGACGGTGCGGAAGGCCAAGCCATGGTCGAGCACCTGGGCCTGGACAATGACGACCTGCCGATCGTGCTGTGCCCCAGCGGGACAGTGCTCAAACGGCCGTCTGACCGCCAGGTCGGCGCGTCCCTAGGCATCACGCCTGAGCTGGATCCCGGCAAGCTGTACGATGTGGCGGTGGTGGGCGCCGGTCCCGCCGGGTTGGCCACGGCCGTCTATGCGGCGTCCGAGGGTCTGTCTGTGTTGGTTCTGGATTCGCGCGCCTTCGGCGGACAGGCCGGCGCCTCCGCCCGCATCGAGAACTATCTGGGCTTTCCCACGGGCATTTCGGGCATGGCGCTGACG
>CAYVHP010000047.1:0-30916 GCA_964451265.1 uncultured Caulobacteraceae bacterium
CTGATCGAGAACTTCTTCTGCAAACTCAAAGAGTTCAAACGCATCGCCATGCGCAGCGACAAGACCGATCAGAGCTTCTCAGCCATGATCTACCTCACCGCAGCCGTCATCCATTCCAGATGAATCTCAACAGGCCCTAGGCAGCGAAATAAAAAATTGAACCACGAAGCTCACGAAGATCACCAAGAGGTTGGTGCTTCCTTCGTGTCCTTCGTGCCCTTGGTGGTTCAATAACTTGTTTCCGACCGGAGCCGATGACGCGGCGAGCCTCATGTAGGTCGACTGGACTAGCCCTTGACCACCCGACCTTGCCGCAACAGTCTCTGCATCCTCAAGAATCGAGGACAAAAGGCGTGGGCGTTTTACAGGAATTTCGCGAATTCGTTTCGCGCGGCAATGTGGTTGATCTCGCCGTCGGCGTGATCATCGGCGGCGCTTTCGGCGCCATCGTCAAGAGCCTGGTCGATCAGGTGATCATGCCGCCCATCGGCCTGCTGATGTCCGGCATCGACTTCTCTAAGCTGGAGTGGGTCCTCAAGCCCGAGGATACGGCCGCCAAGCGCGCCGCCGTGGCGATCCAGTACGGCGCCTTCCTCAACACCATCATCCAGTTCGTTATCGTTGCGGCGGCGGTGTTCGTCCTG
Source organism: uncultured Caulobacteraceae bacterium (assembly GCA_964451265.1). Lineage (GTDB taxonomy): Bacteria > Pseudomonadota > Alphaproteobacteria > Caulobacterales > Caulobacteraceae > BOG-938. The sequence goes on from CAYVHP010000047.1 coordinate 645, forward strand.
GTCAAAATCGTCAACACCCTTCGCCGCAAGGAAGCCGAAACGCCTGCCGCCCCCGCAGCGCCGACGGCCACAGAGACCCTGCTGGTCGAGATCCGGGATCTGCTGAAGAAATAACTCCCTTCTCCCTCGAGGGGAGAAGGGGCGGGGATGAGGGTGTTCGCGCCGAGGGTTCGGCATAACCCTGGAGGCGCAGCCGCCTCTTGAGCCATCCCGTCAAGGTCCAGGGCCTCACCCCCATCCCTGCCCTTCCCCCCTCGAGGGGGGAAGGGTTGCCCCTTGCATCCGCGCCCCTTCATCCCCTAATCGCCCCCATGTCCCACGCCACCGCCAAGATCTGCGGCCTCACCACGCCTGAGGCGGTCGCCGCCGCGCTCGAGAGGGGGGCGAGCCATCTGGGCTTTGTGCTGTTTGACAAGAGCCCGCGCGCCATCGGCGCCGAGGCCGCCGCGCGCTTGGCCCAGCCCGTGCGTGGGCGAGCCAGGATCGTGGCCCTGCTGGTGGATCCGGACGACGCCCTGCTGGCCAATACGGTCAGGGTTCTGGCGCCCGATATGATCCAGCTGCATGGCGCCGAGAGCCCAAGTCGGGCGGCCGAAATTCGCCGCATCACCGGGCTGGACACCATCAAGGCTGTCGGCGTGCGCGACGCGTCTGATGTCCGGGCGGCCTTGGCCTATGACGGCGCGGCTGACCATCTGATGTTCGACGCCAAACCGCCCAAGGACGCCGAGCGCCCCGGCGGGCACGGCGCGCCCTTTGACTGGACACTGCTGGACGGCGTCAAACCGCAACGTCCCTGGTTCCTGGCCGGCGGGCTGGATCCATGGAATGTGGGCGAGGCCCTTCGCCTGTCGCGGGCGCCCTTGGTGGACGTTTCCTCTGGCGTGGAACGGGGTCCTGGCCTAAAGGACCTGAGCCTCATCGCGGCCTTTTTGGACGCCGTTCGCCGCGCCTGATGCCGCTGAACCGAGGACTGAAACCCGTGAACGATCACCGCCCGAACGACTATTCGGCCTTTCCCGACGCCGCCGGACGCTTTGGCGATTACGGCGGCCGCTACGTGGCCGAAACCCTCATGCCCCTGGTGCTGGAGCTTGAGCAGGCCTACGCCGCCGTCAAGGCCGACCCGACGTTCCAGGCTGAGCTGAACGGCTATCTGACCCACTACGTCGGCCGCCCCTCGCCGCTGTATTTTGCTGAGCGCCTGACCGAAAAGTTCGGCGGGGCGAAGATCTATTTCAAGCGCGAGGAGCTGAACCACACCGGCGCGCACAAGATCAACAACTGCATGGGCCAGATCCTGCTGGCCCAGCGCATGGGCAAGACCCGCATCATCGCCGAGACCGGCGCGGGCCAGCATGGCGTGGCCTCGGCCACCGTCTGCGCCCGCTTCGGCCTGCCCTGCATCGTCTATATGGGCGCGGTGGATGTGGAGCGGCAAAAGCCCAACGTGTTCCGCATGAATCTGCTGGGGACCGAGGTTCGCCCTGTCACTTCCGGCCAGGCGACCCTCAAGGACGCCATGAACGAGGCCCTGCGCGACTGGGTCACCAATGTGGACGATACCTATTACATGATCGGTACGGCTGCCGGGCCGCACCCCTATCCGGCCATGGTGCGCGACTTCCAGTCGGTGATCGGCAGCGAGACCCGCGCCCAGATGCTGGAGATGGAAGGCCGCCTGCCCGACGCAGTCATGGCCTGTGTGGGCGGCGGCTCCAACGCCATCGGCATCTTCCATCCCTTCCTGGGCGACGAAGGCGTGCGCCTGATTGGGGTGGAAGCCTCCGGCTACGGCCTGGACGATTTGCACGCCGCCTCCATCACCGGCGGGCGGCCCGGGGTGCTGCACGGCAACAAGACCTACTTGCTCCAAGACGCCGACGGCCAGATCCAGGACGCCCACTCCATCTCCGCCGGGCTGGACTACCCCGGCATCGGCCCCGAGCATTCCTGGCTGCACGACATCGGCCGGGCCGAATACCGCACCTGCACCGACGCCGAGGCCCTGGCCGCTTTCCAGCAGTGCGCCGAGCTGGAAGGCATCATCCCCGCCCTGGAATCCGCCCACGCCATCGCCAAGGTGGGCGAGGTGGCCCAGGAAATCGGCAAGGGCGGCATCGTCGCCCTATGCCTGTCGGGCCGGGGCGACAAGGACGTCGGCACGGTCGCCGCCGCCCTGGGGAGGACGATTTGAGCCGTCTGGAAGGCTGTTTCGCCAAGCTGAAGGCCCAGGGCCGTGCGGCCTTCGTGGCCTATGTCATGGCCGGCGATCCGGACGCCGCCACCGCGCTCGACATCATCAAGGGCCTGCCGGGCGCAGGCGCCGACATCATCGAGCTGGGCTTTCCCTTCTCCGATCCCATGGCCGACGGCCCCTCGATCCAGCTGGCGGCCCAGCGGGCGCTGAAGGCCGGCATGACCTTGGCCGGCGTGCTGGACCTGGCCCGCACCTTCCGCGCCGGCAATGGCGCCACGCCCCTGGTGTTGATGGGCTACCTCAACCCGATCCTCAGCTACGGCTACGACCGCTTCGCCCGCGACGCCGCTGCTGCCGGGATCGACGGCCTGATCGTGGTCGACTGCCCGCCGGAGGAAGCCGATCCCCTGGCCGACGCCCTGGACGGCGAAGGCATATCCCTGGTGCGCCTGGCTGCCCCCACCACCGACGACAAGCGCCTGCCCGCCGTGCTGCGCCGCGCTTCCGGATTTGTCTATTACGTCTCGGTGGCGGGCGTGACCGGGGTGAAGGAAGCCGACGCCCAGGGCGTGAGCCCGGCGGTGGAGCGGGTGCGCAAGGCCTCCGGCCTGCCGGTCGCTGTCGGTTTCGGCGTCAAAACCCCGGAACGCGCCGCCGCGGTGGCCGCCGTTGCGGACGCCGTGGTGGTCGGCTCCGCCCTGGTCGAAGAAATCGCCCGCGCCCTGGAGCACGGCCAACCGGCGGCGCCCAAGGTGCTGGCGGCGGCCGGACGGCTGGCGGACGCGGTGCACGGGGCGCAGCCAATTAAAAATTGAACCACGAAGAACACGAAGGTCACCAAGAGGGCGGTGTTTTCTTCGTGTTCTTCGTGCCTTCGTGGTTCATGTTTTTTGCTTCGGGGAGGGAACCTAGACCATGGCCTTCGATCAGGTCCTCGCCGAACGCATCCGCGAGGTGCTGGCCGAGGTCGGGCCGGTGCGCGAGATCAAGATGTTCGGCGGTTTGGGCGTGATGTATCGCGGCCACATGATCTGCGGCCTGATGCGCGGCGATGGGTTGATCCTGCGGCTCGGCCCGGAAGGCACGGCGGCGGTTATCGCGTCCGGTCAGGCGCGGCCGTTCATGCCGATGAAGGGCAAGGCGGCCGCCGGCATGGCGGTGATCGACGAAGCGGCCGCGATGGACGACGAGCCCCTGCGCGACTGGCTGATGCGCGCGGCGGCGTTTGTGGAGACGTTGCCGGCGAAGGCATAGTCCCAACCCAACCGCTCATCCCGGCGGAGGCCGGGACCCAGTTCATAATGCGCGAGGCAGGGAAGTTTGGCTCGGCCGCCCAACAATCAGACAAATCCAATTGTGCCGTTACGCGCTATGATCTGGGTCCCGGCCTCCGCCGGGATGAGCGGATAATCTGATGAGTGATCACCTCCGCGCCCACGACGCCGCCCTCGAGCGCCTGCGCCTCCTGCATCCGATCAAGATCGACCTGTCGCTGGACCGCATCTCCCGATTGCTCGACGCGCTCGGCCGCCCGCAGGACCGCCTGCCGCCGACCATCCATGTGGCCGGCACCAACGGCAAGGGGTCGACCAGCGCTTTCATCCGCGCCATCGGCGAAGCGGCCGGGCTCCGCGTGCATGTGCTGACCTCGCCGCATCTGGTGCGCTTCGTCGAGCGCATCCGCCTGGCCGGGACGCTGATCACCGAGGACCACCTGGCCGACATCCTGGCCAGGGTGGAGGCGGCCAATGCGGGGCTGCCGATCACCTTCTTCGAGATCGTCACGGCCGCGGCCTTCCTCGCCTTCGCCGAAACCCCGGCCGACCTTTTGGTGCTTGAGGTGGGTCTGGGCGGGCGGTTTGACGCCACCAATGTCGTCGCGGCGCCCGCGGTCAGCGTGATCTGTCCGGTGGACTATGACCACAAGGAGTTCCTGGGCGAGGACCTGGCGGGCATAGCGGGCGAGAAGGCCGGCATCATCAAGCGCGGGCGGCCGGTGGTTTGCGCGCGTCAGGCTGAGGTCGCTGAGGCGGTGATCGAACGCCAGGCCCTAGCGCTGGCCGCGCCGCTCAGCCGAATGGGCGTGGACTTTGACGCCTGGACCGAGCGCGGGCGTCTGATCTTCCAGCACGAGGCCGGGCTGATGGATTTGCCCGCACCGTCGCTCATCGGCCCTCACCAAGTCGACAACGCCGGCCTGGCCATCGCCGCGACCCTGGCCCTGAACGATCCGCGCATTGATGAGGGCGCCATCGCGCGCGCCGTCGCCTCGGCCGACTGGCCCGCGCGCATGCAGCGATTGACGCTGGGCCCCTATGGCAAGGCTGCGGCCGGCTACGGAGCGGACCTGTGGCTGGACGGCGGCCACAACCCCCACGGCGCCCGCGCCATCGCCCGCACCTTGCAGGACTTGGCGCGGGACGGCCGTCCGGTGACGCTGATCGCCGGGACCCTGGCCAATAAGGATGCGGAGGGCTTCTTCGCGGCCCTGGCCGAGCCGGGCGTGGTCTCGCGGGTGATCGCCGTGACCTTTGACGCCGAGGCGGCCGCGCCCGCCAAACGCACGGCCGAGGCCGCCGCAAGGGCGGGGCTCAAGGCGGAGGTCGCCGAGTCCATGCCCGACGCCGTGCAGCGCGCCCTGCAAGGCCCGCCGCCGCATGTGCTGATCTGCGGATCGCTCTACCTGGCCGGCGAAGTCCTGGCGGCGAGCGAGGAGACGTGGCCGACATAGGTCCACAGCAATGGCGCTCCCAAAACCAAACCGTCACCCTAGGCCTTGTGCCTAGGGTCCAGGCGTCCGGTGCAGTGAGCATCGGCCGGCACGCCAACTCATACCCGCTGGTGAAGCTGAAACCTGGATCCTAGGCACAAGGCCTAGGATGACGTGGGTGTGTTGGCTAAGTGGCGCTTTAAGCCTCAACCCCCGCTTCGCTCAGCCAGTCGAGAATCTTCTGTTTGGGCATGGCGCCGACCTTCATCGAGGCCATCTGGCCGTCGCGAAACAGCATCAAGGTGGGGATGCCGCGTACGCCGTAGCGGGAAGGGACGCCGGGGCTGTCCTCGATATTGACCTTGGCCACGGTGACCTTGCCGGCCAGCTCTTCGGAGATCTGGTCCAGAGCCGGGGCGATCTGCTTACAGGGGCCGCACCATTCGGCCCAGAAATCCACCAGTACAGGCTGGCCGGATTTCAGCACGTCCAGCTCGAAGGATTCGTCGGTCACCTTCACGGTGCTCATGGGTCTTGCTCCTCAGTGTAGGCCTGCGATGTAGGTCTACAGGGTTCGACTATCAACGGCTTAGGCGAGTCCCGCCAGGACTTTGGTCCGCAAGTTTTCTGGAACGATCATCAGTTTGGGTCCATCGGTCCACACCAGGGCCGCCTCAATCGCGCGCTTGGGGAAGATGGACTGCAGCACCGCGCCATAGACAGCCATCTGCCGAAGATAGGCCGGGTCGGCGTCTTCAATACGATCCGGCGAAGGCCGGTTGGTCTTGAAATCCACCACCAGAACCCGGTCTGGTTCGATCAGCAGCCGGTCCACCCGTCCCGACACCGCGCCCGTGGGTCCCAGGCCCGGCGCCCGCCCGGCGATGGCGGCCTCCGCGCGTGAGCCTGGGCCGAACACGGCGGCGAAGCGGGGGTCGCTCAGCACGCCCAGGGCGGCGGCGGCAATCTCTGTCCGCTGATCGTCGGTCAGCTTGGGCTCGCGCGCCATCATCCGAGCGGCGGCCGCTTCCCGTTCGCCCGGCGCCAGGTCGGGCAAAAGCTGCAACAACCGGTGGATCAGGTCCCCGCGCCGGTAACGACCCAGCCCGCCATTAGCCGCCAGGGGCGAGGGGGCCGTTCCCTTGTCGAGGGTCTGCTCGCCCATCCGCGACGGCGAGGCGAAGCGCTCGGCGGTCTCGGCGGCGGCTGGGCTCAGCGCCCACGCGGGCAAGGCGCTGGGCACGGCCTGGGCGGCCTGTTCCAGCGGCAGGGTCGCGGGGTCGGGGCCGAACCGACGCACCTCCATGCCGCCGCGTTGGATCGTCCGCACCTGCGGCGCCACGGCGGGCTGGGCCAGGGCCGCCTCGGCCGCCGCATACCAGCCGCCGACGTTTTCCAGCTTGGCGTTCGAGGCGATCCGTCCACAGAGGATCAGCCGGTCGCGCGCGCGCGTCAGGGCCACATAGAACAGCCGCTGACCTTCCTCATCCTCGCATCGGTCGCGCCAGGCGCGGGCCTCGGCAGACGCGGCGCAGTCCTGACCGGCGGTCGGCGCCCACAAAAATCCGCCAAACTCCGTCGGCAGCAGCGGCGAGCCGCGCGCCCCGCGTTTGAGGGTGGTCTCGGGCATAATCACGATGGGCGCCTCCAGGCCCTTGGCCCCGTGCACGGTCATCACCCGCACCTCGTCGCGCACCGCATCCATCTCGCGTTTGACCACAATGTCGAGGTCGGCAAACACCGCCGCGAGGCGCTCCAAATCGGCGACCCCGTTGCGTTCGGCGCTCAGCACCTGGGCCAGGAATTCGTCGATCACCTCGCGGGCTTCCGCGCCCAGCCGAGTGAGGATGCGCGCCCGCACTGAGCGTCCGTCCTTGTCGGTCCAGCCCAGCAGCCGCGAATAGAAGTCGAACGGCCGCCTGGCGCGGGCTTCCGCCTGCGCGCGGCTCAGCAGGTCCAAGGCCGCGCGCCAGTCCTCCCGCTCGCCCGCCCGGGCGCCCAGGACACTCCACAGTGAGCCGCCCCGGCCGTGGGCCAGGGCGAACAGGCTGTCTTCGTCCAGGCCGCACAGGGGGCTCTTAAGCAGAGCCGCCAGGGTCAAATCGTCGTCCGGATACTGAACAAGCCGCGCCAGACCCAGCAGATCGTCAAACAGAATGTGTTGCGACAGGCTCAACCGGTCCGCCCCCGCGACCGGAATTCCCCGCCGCTTAAGGGCCCGCAGGATCTCCTCGAACAGCACCTTGCGCCGACGGACCAGGATGAGCAAATCGCCCCCGTGGGCGGGCCGCCAGCGGCGCTGGTCCTTGTCGAACACCGCCTCGCCGCGTTTGATCAAACCGTCGATTTCATCGGCGATACGCTCGGCCAGACGCACATTGGCGCTGCCCGCTCCCTCCTGATCCAGCGGATCGTCCCACGCCTGACGATCCTCGCCCGGCGCCTCGCGCTCCAGGGGCCACAGGTCGACACAGCCGGCGTGGTCCACGCGGGTGGCGACGTGGCTGACCACGGTCTCGCCGAACGACGGGGGCACGCCGGTCCAGACCAGCGGATCAGCGAACATCCCGTCTACGAAGCTCAGCACCTCGGGCGTCGAGCGCCACGATTGCGCCAGCTTGACCGGGCGCGCCTCAAGGCCCGAGCCGGTGATCAGCTGGACATAGGCGCCGGTCTCAATGCGCAGCAGGTCCGGATCGGCGCCCTGAAACGAATAGATCGACTGCTTCTCATCGCCCACCACAAACAGGCTGCGTTCCAGCCCAGGGCGAAGGCGGACCGCGCCGGCGCCGGCGAAGAACTCGGCGGTGAAGGCCTTGACGATGGCCCATTGGTCCGGGGCGGTGTCCTGAGCCTCGTCCAGCAGGATGTGATCGATCCCGCCGTCTAGCTTGTAGAGCACCCAGGCGGCGTCGGCCCGGGTGTTGAGCAGGGCCGCGCTCTTGAGGATCAGGTCGGCGAAGTCGAGCCGACCGGCGGCGGCCTTCTCGATCTCATAGGCGATGACGTAGGCCTCAGCCAGGACGAGCGCTAGTTCAGTGTCCTGCGCTATCCGCGCCGCCCGCAAGCGCTCACGAGCCTCGCCTAGGCGGTCCTGTTCCAGCATCAGTCCCGCGCGTAGAGCCGGATGGGCTTGCAGGACCTTGGCTCCCTCCACCCACTTGGCAGGGGTCCCGGCGCCGTCGGCGATGAACAACGCAGCGAGCAGCTCGGCGAATTCGCCTGAAGCCGCCGCTGACAGCAGCTTGTCCGCGCACTTGCCGTCGGTGGCTGTACCCCCGCGCAGAACCTCGGCGCAGGCCCGCCAAAGGGACACGTCCAATTGCGCCAGGGCCTCAGCCTCGATCTCGGCCGGGGAGGTCTCCTGCGCAAAACCGCAGCGGTCCCATATGTCGGCGCGCACCCCGTCCATCCCGCCGCATCCTTCGGCATAGGCGGCCAAGGCGGCGCGGCGGTCTTCAAAGGCGCGGAACATGGCCTGGAAGGCCTCATAGTCCAGCGCCACCGACAGGCGGGCATAGGCCTGGGCCACCGCCCCATCGCCGTGCAGGGCCAGCCGGGCGACCGCGTCCCGCGCGTCCTTTGCGATCTTGGCCGAGGCGGCGTCGTCCATCACCTGAAAGCCCGGGGAGACGGCGGCCTCCAGAGGAAAGCGCCGCAGCAGCTTTTCGCAAAAGGCGTGGATGGTCTGGATCTTCAGCCCGCCGGGCGTTTCCAGGGCGCGGGCGAACAGGGCGCGGGCGCGCGACAGGTCCGCCGCGTCGGCGGCCTCGCCGCTGCCGTCCAACTGATCCAATGCGCGCCGTAAGGCCTCGTCCTCCATCACCGACCAGCCGCCGAGCTGGCGGAACAGCCGCTGCTGCATCTCCGCCGCCGCCGCTTTGGTGTAAGTGATGCACAGGATCGCCTGCGGCTCCGCCCCGGCCAGCAGCAGCCGCGCCACCCGCGCCACCAGCGTCGTGGTCTTGCCCGACCCCGCATTGGCCGTAACGAAGGCCGATGCGCGCGGATCGGAGGCGTCGCGTTGGGGGTCTAGGGAGACGGTCATATTTCTCCTTCCCTGCGCAGCGGGGAAGGGGGGTGATGATGCGATGGCCAACGATTTGGCCATCGAGAAGAACGCCCGAAGGGCTGGGACGCAGTGTGGTGGAAGGGGCCTCTTGCGGCGGTAAAGCCCCCACCACCGCCTTTCAGGCGGTCCCCCTCCCCCGTTCCGCTATGCTGCACAGGGGAGGAAGAGCCAATCCGCCTCGCGTTTTTCCATAGGCTATTCCCTGGCCTCGAGGGGGAAGTGCGCCCGTGCTTCATCACTCCGCGCCCTCCTCTTCTCCGGCGGACCATTCGTGAACTCGGGCGAGGTGGTCGTAGTCGCTGCGGTAGCTGTGCACGAACTGGGGGGCGGTGCGCGACAGGTAGGGGTGGCGCGCGTTGTCGAACCGGCCGATCAGGCCCATCAGCCCCTTCAGGGCCTGTTCGGACATGTCCCGGCTCTCGGCGCCGGCGGCGGCGCGGACGATCTCTTCCCCCGCCGGTTTGCGCCCGGTCACCCGCAGATAGATCAGATCCCCCGGCGTGCGCCGCCCGGCCTTGGCGAAGCCGCCTGAGGCGAGAATGGCGCCGGTCAGGGTCAACTGGGGTGAAAAGCCGGTTTTCACTTCCTTGGCGGTTGGGGCGCCGCCGGTCTTGAAGTCCAGCACATGGCCATAGCCGTCGGCGGTCAATTCGATCCGGTCCGCTCGGGCGGTCAGCAGGAACTCTCCGGCGTCTGAATCAAAGCGCAGCTCGCCCTTCTGCTCCACCAGGATCACGGGGCGGGCCGCCCTGCGCCGCTGCTCCATCTCGGCGACCCAGGCGCCGGCTTCGCGCGCCAGGGCCTGTTCGCGCGCCAGGGCGGCCTGCGGCGCGCCGGCGTCGCGCAGGGCCTGCATATAGAGGGCCTGGAACTGCTCGGAGGCGTCCGGCGGCAGCGCCTCGGGCCAAGTCGTGGCGAAGGCTTCGAAGGCGGCGTGGATCGCCGTGCCTCGGGCGCGGGCCTCCACCGGCTCGTCTGGCCGCTGCATGGCCCGCAGCTTCAGAATGTGACGGGCATAGACGGCGTAGGGGTCCCGCGTCAGCGTCTCCACCGCCGTAACCGGCAGCTCACGCGGACGCGCCGGGACCGGCGGCGTGGGCGCGGGCCTTTTGGCGGGCTTGTAGTCCACAGGTTGGTCCAGCGCCCGGGACCAAGCCAGGACGTCAGGGCGGCTGGGCAGGGGCAGTCCCGCGCCTTCCGCCAGGGTCTTCAGCCGCCAAAGCCACCGCGACTGCACCGACGGCGCGCCTTCGCGGCGCTCGGAGTGCAGCAGGATCACCTCTGGCGCGCAGGCGGCCTGGGCGAAGTCGTGGGCGGACAGCCCTATCCGGCGCTCGGGCGGCGGCAGGCCCAGCGCCGCGCGCATGGGCCGCGAGAGAAAAGGATCAATCGGCGCCGCCTGGGGCCAGACCCCTTCCTCCAGTCCCGCCAGGACCAGCCGGTCGGCCCGCACCAGCCGCGCTTCGATGGCGCCCAGGATGTGCAGACGCGGATGCGCCCCGCCGACGCCGCGCACGGTCGCTGTCGCCATCAGGCGCTCCAGCAGCAGGGCGAACCCCTTGGCCGTGGCGTCTGGCAAGCTTTCGCCGTCCTCGATCAGGGCGCTGATCAGGCTGGCGGCGGCCTCCCCGCCGGGACCAGACCAGAGGGCTCCCAGCTCCGCGCGGACATCTAAGGCCAAGGTTTCGGCGCTCGCCGCCAACCGGCGCGCGGACAAGGCCGGCGGGTCGGCGTCCTGATCATATCTCAACTGATCCAGCGCCTGTTTGACCGCCCCCAGCACAATCGCGGCGGCCCCATCCCTGGCGGTTGTCAGCTTGGCTTCCAGCGCGGACCAATCCCTGGGCCGGGGTCCGCGCAGACCATGCCGCTCCAGCGCCTTCAGGCCTGTCGCGCGGACCTCGTCGTCCAGGCCCAGGCGGACGAATGGGTGCTTGAGCAGGGCCAGCAGATTGACCGGATCGCACGGATCGACGGCCGCCTGGGCCAACAGGCTGAACAGCACCCCCACCGGGCTATGCGACAGCGGCTCGCCGGCCGAGGAATCCGCCTCCACCCCCCATCGCGCCAGCCGGGCAGACACGCGGCGGGCCAGATCGCGGTCCGGCGTGATCAGGGCGCAGGTCTTGCCGGGCGTCTCCAGGGTCTCGCGCAGAAGCAAGGCGGCGACAGCGGCCGTCTCCTCCTCGTTGCGGCCCGCGACGACCGACAGGCCTTTCAGCCCCACCGCAATCGGGTCTTCGCCCCCGTCAACCGCCTCGTCCCGCAGCTTGCGAATTTGGACGCGCCAGTCGGCGGTAGCCTCCGCCGGACGCAGGGCCTCGTTGATCAACCGACGCCGCCAGCGCCCCTGGGATTCGCCCGCCGACGATGGGATCGGCCAGGACGCAACGTCCTCACGCTTCACGCCCGCACGGTCCAGCAGCCGCTTCATCGCGCCTTGAGGATGCTGTTCGCCGACCTGGTCCCAAGCGGTCTGCGCTAACTCCTGATCCAGCCCCGGCAGGACCACTAGGCCCTGGGGCGCAGTCGCGACGGCGGCCAGCAGTCGCGCGGTGGCGGGCGCAGCGCCCGTCGATCCGGCGGCGATCAGGGGCGTCGCGGGCGGATGATCCGTCCACTGACGAGTGAGCTGGTTCAGCAGCATCACCTGCCGCGCATTCACATCGATCAGGCCCAGCTCGGCGAGCCGTTTGGGCCAGGCGTCCAGGGCCAGCTTGAGGAACCGGGCGGAGATCCGCCAGTGCTGGGCGAGGTCGCCCTCCACTAACCGGTCAATCCGGTCTGCGCCGTCGGCCTCCTCGATCTGCAGGCTGTCGAGAAATGAGGCCAGGGCGTCGGCCAGTTCGAGGACGCCGGCGGCGTCGATTGTGCGCTCAAATATGTCCGCGTTTTCGCTGACCAGCCGCGCCAATTCGAACCGGCGGCGATAGGCGCTGACCGCCGGCGGCAGGTCCAAGGACAAGGCGCCGGGCTCAAAGGGCGGCTCGCCCTCGTCCAGATCGCCCAGGGCCCGCACCTGGGGCAGCAACACCGCCTGGGCGCCGTTGACGGCCAGGAACGCCTCGGCCAGGGCGCGCGCCGCGCGTCGGGTGGGAACCAGAACCACCGCCTCGGCCAAGGCCTCCGGTCCACGCGCCGCCAGGCTGTCGGTCAGGCCCCGCGCCAGGTCCTCCAGAAACGGCCTGTGGCCGGCGATGGTGAACCAACGCGGGGCCGGTCGAGCAAAGGGGCCGCCTGTGCTCACGCCGATTGCGCCAGCTTGGCTTCAGCCGCCTTGAGCGCCTGCGGATCGCCCACGTGCATCCATTCGCCGTCTAGAACCACGCCATAAAGGCGCCCTTCGGCGATCATCGTCATCCACACGCCAAACAGCGAGAAAGGCCCCTCCGGGCCCTCGTCCACCGCCTGGGGTTTAATGATCTGCACGCCGATATAGGCATAGGGGGCGGATGGTTGGTCCCCACGGTGGGTCAGCCGCCCGTCCTCGCCCAGGAAGAAATCGCCCTTGCCGTCAAAGCCCAGGCTGTGCTCCAGCGGCGCCAGCAGAAGGCAGGCGTCCATCCGCTCAGGGTCCCAGGCGCGGGCGAGGGCGCCCAGGGCCGGCCCGGAACGCTCCGTCCAGACCGAATCGATATTGGCCGCCCAGATCGGCGCTTCGCCCAACAGAGGGCGGGCCAGCTTCAATCCGCCGCCGGTTTCCAGTAGCTGGGCCCGTTCGTCTGAGACGACGATGCGCGGCTGGGCGCGCGACGCCAGGTGCGCCTCAAGCCGATCAGCGAAATAGTGGACATTGACCACGGCGGTCTGGGCGCCGGCGTCGACCAACCGGTCCAGCATGTGATCGATCAGGGCCTTGCCCGCGACCTCCACCAGAGCCTTGGGCCGGTCGTCCGTCAACGGCCGCATCCGCGTGCCCAGCCCGGCGGCCAGGACCATGGCGGTGGAGGGGGGCTCACCGTTCAACCTTCTCCTCCCCTGTGAAGCGTAGCGGAACGGGGGAGGGGGACCGCCTGAAAGGCGGTGGTGGGGGCTTTACCGGCGCAAGAGGCCCCTTCCACCACACTGCGTGTGGTCCCCCTTCCCCGCTGCGCAGGGAAGGAGATGCATTCGCGGCGCAGGCTTGAACCCACATGAAATTGCCCTTCCCATGCGGGGGAGGGGTGAAAGGACAATCTCATCCCCTCGCCTCCACGGGCACATGCCGGTCGAACCAGGCTTTCAGATCGGCCAGGGCGGGGTTTTGCAGGTTGCGCTCCAGTTGGCGCCACATGCGCGGCATGAAGTCCAGGTAGCGCGCCTTGCCGTCTCGCACCACGAGGCGGGCGAATACGCCCAGTATGCGCGCCTCGTTCAGGGCCGCCAGCGCCGCGTAGTCAGCGAGGAAGGCCTGCCGGTCCAGGGCGCGCCGGTGGTCGAAATAGCGGGCCAGGGCCTGGGCTTCCAGCTCCGGGGGAACATCGCGGCGGGCGTCCTGCAGCAGGGAGTGTAGGTCCCAGCTGGGGTGGGCGACGACGGCGTCCTGGAAGTCGATCATGCCCACCCGGGCGGCGCCCTTGCGCTCGGGCAGCCACAACAGGTTCTCGGCGTGGAAATCGCGGTGCGCCAGCACATGCGCCCCTGTCTCGCCGCGCATCGCTATATCTGTCCACAGAGCATCCCATTCCGCCTGCGCCGCCGGGCCGAAACTCAGTGCGGGCTTCAGCTTCGGCATCCATTCGACGAACAGGTTCGCCCCGGCCTTCAGCGCCGTCGCGTCATAGGTCAACAGCGGCCATGTCCCGCCGGGACCCAGCAGCTCCTTCGGCGGCGGCGCATCGTGCAGCACCGCCAAGGCGTCAACGGCGGCAAAGTACATGGCCTGTCCGTCCACGCCCCGTTCGATCATCCGGGCGAAGGCGCTGTCGCCGAAATCCTCGACCACAGCCAGGCCGTGCTGGGTATCCAGAGCATGCACCGCCGGCGCCGACAGCTCCAGCGACCGTAGGTGCCGAGCCACGGCGGCGAAGGCCGCCACGCTGCCCGCAGCCAAGCGCGCCACGGCGTTCCATCCCGCGGCGATGCGCTCCTCGGCGCTCCAGGCCGGATGGCACGGCGGGCTCTCGGCCAGGGGCGGGGCGTCCATCAGCAACAGGGTCTGTCCCCCGACCGTGGTCAGGCGCTCGTAGCGGCGGGTGGAGGCGTCGGCGGGCAGGGGCGTGCGTTCGGCGTCGGCCAGGCCGGCGTTGGCGAGGAAGGCGGCTTTGAGAGTTTCGCGCTCAGAGCTCAAGGGAACGGCCTTTCCATGCGCCGTGAAAGTCGAGGCGCGCGCGCCGCCTTTCCGCGTCGATGGTGATCTCTATATCGAGTCGATCCTCCGGCAGGCGCCCTTCCAGCCGCTCCGGCCACTCGATCAAGGCTGCGCCGTCCTCCAGCGCCTCGTCCAGGCCAAGCTCCTCCGCCTCGCTCGCCCGTTGCAGGCGATAAAGATCAAAGTGGCTGACCGGAAAATGATGACCCTGGTAAAGCTGCACCAGGGTGAAGGTCGGGCTGGGAACCTCCTCGTCCGGCCAGGTCAGGGCGCGGATCAGGCCCCGCGCCAGGGTGGTTTTGCCGGCGCCCAGGGGGCCGTACAGGCACACCGCATCGCCGGGCAGCAAGGCGCGCGCGACGGCGGCGCCCAGGGCCTCGGTGGCGGCGGCGTCGGCCAGGGCGATATCGTGGCTCATGAGAAGGGCCGATCCGGATGCTCGGGCAAGGTCCGTTCGATATAGGCCTTCAGCGCCTCGGTCACCTGGGCGGCGTCGCCTTGCAAGGCCTCGGGCGCGATCAGCGGGCCGATCACCGCCTCAAACCGCTTGCCGGCCTTGTTCAGCAATTCCTGGAACAGGGTGATGTCGCGCAGCTCCTTGGAAAAGGGCACGGCCTGCGAGAAGCGATGAAAGCGGTTGAACAGCTCAGACCAGGGTCCGTCCAGATGGACGGGCAAGACCGGGCAGTCATGTTTGCGCGCCAGGGACACAGCGGTGGTCTGCCAGGGCGGATCAAGCAGCCGGTGGCTCTTGTCCGGCGTCGAGATGGCCCCGGCCGGGAAAATGGCCAGGGCCCGTTCGTCCTCGAACGCCTGATTGGCTAGGGCCAGGGTCAGCCGCGTGCGCTCGCGGGTGCGCTTCTCAGGCACCCATTCCACGGGAATGAAGATGTCCGACAGGCGCGGATTGATCCGGTGAGCGTCTGAATTGGCGAAAAAGCAGATGTCGGGCCGCACGGCCTTGAACGCGTCATACAGCGCCACCCCGTCCGCCAGTCCCGTCGGGTGGTTGACGATGATGCACACCTGGCCCTTGGCGGGGATACGTTCGGCGCCGGTGACGCGCAAATCCAGGTGCAGCAGGTCTGAAGCGTAGTCCATCGCCGCATAGCCGCCCATGGGCGCAATGGCGTCGGCCATGGCCCGCGCCGCCTCATAGCCGAGCATCCGGTACAGCGCCGGACGGAGCAGGGGCCAGGCCCAAGAGGCGCGCAGCCGGGGCGCCCGCTCGGCGATCAACACGTCGACGATAGGCTCGCCCTGATTTTCCGCCGCTCCCATGCTGCTAGATGGACCTGGACTCGCCGTGTCTTCAAGGGGCGTTGTCCCGGTCTTTCCTTTCCCCGTCCGTCCCTCTAATTGGGCGCTATGCCCCTGTCCCTCAAAGCCGCCTATCGCGAGCGCCTTGAGCGCGGCGCCCTCAAGCCGGACGCCGCCCAGCAGGCGGCGGTGGAGGCCCTGGCGCGGCTGGAGAGCGACCTGAACGAGGCGGGCGAAGGCTCGGCCTTCTCCTTTTTCCGCAAGCCCAAGGCGCCCAAGGGGGTCTACTTGTGGGGTCCGGTCGGACGCGGCAAGTCCATGCTGATGGACCTGTTCTTCGCGTCTGCGCCGGTGGAGAGAAAGCGCCGCGCGCATTTTTACGCCTTCATGGCGCAGGTTCACGGCTTGATCGACGACTGGCGCAAGGGCGACGCGGCCGCGCGCAAGGCCCAGTTCGGCCAGCACAAGGGCGATGACCCCATCGCGCCGGTCGCCGGCCTGATCGCGACCGGCGCGCGCCTGTTGTGTTTTGACGAACTACAGGTGACCGATATCGCCGACGCCATGATCCTGGGCCGGCTGTTCGAGGCTCTATTCGCCGCAGGCGTGACCTTGGTCGCCACCTCCAACCGCGCGCCGCAAGACCTCTATAAGGATGGGCTGAACCGCCAACTGTTCCTCCCCTTCATCAGCTTGCTCGAAGACAAGATGGACGTGGTGGGCGTGCGTGGGCCGGTGGATTTCCGCCTGGACCGGCTGCGCGGCGCGCAGACCTACCTGTCGCCGATCAATGCGACGAGCCGCGGCCGGTTCGACGCCCTGTGGACCGACATGCTGGAAGGCGCGCCTGAAACCGGGGCGAGCCTGGAGGTGCTGGGCCGCAAGGTGGCGTTCAAACGCGTGGCCGGCGGCTTCCTGCGGGCCAACTTCGCCGAGCTTTGTGCCGCCGCCCTCGGTCCGCAGGACTACCTGGCCATCGCCGAGCGCTTCCACACCCTGTTCCTGGAGGATGTGCCGCGCCTGACGGTCGACAAACGTAACGAGGCCCGGCGATTCGTCACCCTGATCGACGCCCTCTACGAGGCCAACGCCAAGCTGATCGTCCTGGCCGGGGCTGAACCGGATGACCTCTACCCGGCCGGCGACGGCGCCTTCGAATTCGAACGCACCGCCTCGCGCCTGCAGGAAATGCGGTCTGAGGCATATCTGGAGAAGGCGCGGGATTGAGCGGGTAAAATTTAGCCTGTCATCCTCGGAAAATGCGGAGCATTTGTCCGGGGACCTAGCAGCTCCAAGCGTTCCGCTTGCTGGATCCCCGGGCCCGGCCTTCGGCCGCCCCGAGGAAGACGTGCTTATTTGCAGCACCCCAAAGCTGGACAACGCCGCCAACCCTGGGTCTAGTCCGCTCCACAACAAAATTGGGAGGCTTCCATGCATTCAACCATCAAACTCGCCCTCGCAGCGGCCGCTCTGGCCATCGCGATTCCCGCCGCAGCCCAGACCGCGCCGGACATGAAGACCTACACGTCCTCAGCCGAGATCGCCGCCATGATCGCCAAGGCGCCCTCGCTGCTCAAGCCGGGCGCCGCTCTGGTGTCCCAGCCAATCGTGGTGCTGGCGCCCTATCACGCCAATCTGGAATACCGCACGGGCAAGGGTCCCTCCGCCGTTCACGAGACCGACGCTGAGCTGTTCTACGTCATCCAAGGCTCGGGCGCGCTGACGATGGGGGGGCAGCTGGTCAATGCCCACCGCGCCAACGCCCATAACCTGGAGGGCGAAAGCATCGACGGCGGCCAGACCTACAAATTGACCAAGGGCGACGTGCTGATCGTGCCTCAGGGCACGCCACACCAAGTCGTTTCGGTGGAGGGCGCCCTGGTCCTGATGACCATGCATGTGCCCCGCTCCTAAGCACGCGCGCGCCGAATAGCCAACGCGGGCGAAACAGGGCGCCGCCCGCGTTGACACCTGAGGGCAGGGGGCTAAAACCGGCGCCGCAATGCGAAAGACCGGAGGGGTCAGACTATGAGCAACGCCGCGCCGGCGCCGCGAGGGCCAGCAGATCGGCCCATCTCGCCGCATCTGGAAATCTGGCGTTGGCACATCACCATGGCCACCTCCATTTTGCATCGCGCCACGGGGCTTGCGCTCTATGCCGGCGCCCTGATCCTGGCGGGGTGGGCGGTGGCCCTGGCCAGGGGGCCGGGCGCCTTCGGCCAGTACCGGGCGCTGCTCGCCGGCCCCTTGGGCCAACTGGTGCTGTTCGGCCTGACGGTCAGCCTGTTCTACCATCTGGCCAACGGCGTGCGGCACCTGTGGTGGGACGCGGGCCAGGGCTTTGAGCCCAAGACCGCCGACATGACCGGCGCCGCAGCCATTGCCTTCGGCGTGGTGGCAGCCATCGCCATCTGGGTGGTGGCCATATTCGGCGGAGCCGCCGGATGAGCGTTCTGACTTCAGTAAAATGCGGAGTGAATTGATGGTCAGCTATCGTACGCCGCTTGCGCGGGCGCGCGGACTTGGCTCCGCCAAGCACGGCGCCGGCCACTGGCTGTCCGAACGGGTGACCTCTGTCGCCTTGGTTCCCCTGTCGCTGTGGGCGGTTGTCGCCGCGCTCAGCCTGTCCAAGACCGGTTATGACGGCGCCGTCGCCTGGCTGCACAATCCGGCGAACGCGGTGCTGTCGGTCTTGCTGTTGGCGGTGGGCTTTCAGCATATGCACGCGGGTTTGCGGGTGGTGGTGGAGGACTACATCCACACCCACTTGAACCGCAGTGTCCTGCTCCTGGCCAATCTGTTCGTGTGCGTCCTGGGCGCCTCCCTGGCCATTTTCTGCATCCTCAAGGTCGCTTTCGGGCCGGCCATGATCGCGCCCTAGGCCCAAAGGAAAACTGGTTTCATGGCGGCTTACAACTTCATCGATCACAGGTTCGACGTGGTGGTGGTCGGCGCGGGCGGCTCGGGCCTGCGCGCGGCGCTCGGCTGCGCCCAGGCCGGTCTGAAGACCGCCTGCGTGAGCAAGGTGTTTCCCACCCGCTCGCACACGGTCGCGGCCCAGGGCGGCATCTCCGCCTCCCTCGGCAACATGGGCGAGGACGACTGGCGCTGGCATATGTACGACACGGTCAAGGGCGCCGACTGGCTCGGGGACCAGGACTCCATCGAATATATGGTCCGCAACGCCCCGGCCGCGGTCTATGAGCTGGAGCACTGGGGCGTGCCCTTCTCGCGCACCGACGAGGGCAAGATCTATCAGCGCGCCTTCGGCGGCATGACCCGCAACTTCGGCGAGGCGCCGATCCAGCGCACCTGTGCGGCGGCCGACCGCACCGGCCATGCCATGCTGCACACCCTGTACGGCCAGTCGCTCAACAACGACGTGGACTTCTTCATCGAGTACTTCGCCCTGGACCTGATCATGGATGAGGGCGTCTGCCGCGGCGTCACCGCCTGGAAGCTCGACGACGGGACCCTGCACCGTTTTCAGGCGCAACAGGTGATCCTGGCCACCGGCGGCTATGGCCGCGCCTACTTCTCCTGCACCAGCGCCCACACCTGCACCGGCGATGGAAACGCCATGGTGCTGCGCGCGGGACTGCCGCTGCAGGACATGGAGTTCGTACAGTTCCATCCCACCGGCATCTATGGCGCCGGGGTCCTGATCACCGAAGGCGTGCGCGGCGAGGGCGGTTATCTGACCAATTCGGAAGGCGAGCGCTTCATGGAGCGCTACGCCCCTTCGGCCAAGGATCTGGCCAGCCGCGACGTGGTCTCGCGCTCCATGACCATCGAGATTCGCGAGGGGCGCGGGGTGGGTCCACACAAGGACCACATCTTCCTGCACCTGGACCACCTGGATCCCAAGATCATCCACGAGCGCCTGCCCGGCATTACCGAGAGCGCCAAGGTCTTCGCCGGGGTGGACGTGACCAAGGACCCGATCCCGGTCCTGCCCACCGTGCACTACAACATGGGCGGCATCCCCACCAATTTTAACAGCGAAGTGGTCAGCGGCGGCCCTGACGACCCGGACAAGATCGTGCCGGGCCTGATGGCGGTAGGCGAGGCGGCCTGTGTGTCGGTGCACGGGGCCAATCGTCTGGGCTCCAACTCCCTGATCGATCTGGTGGTGTTCGGCCGTTCCGCCGCCCTGCGCGCCGCCGAAATCCTCAAGCCGGGCGACACCCAGCCCGAGCTGAAGCCCGCCATGACCGACGGCCACCTGGCGCGCTTCGACCGCTTCCGCAACGCCTCCGGCTCCACCCCCACCGCGGTCATCCGGCTGGATATGCAGAAGGCCATGCAGGAAGACGCGGCGGTGTTCCGCACGGGCGAGACGCTCAAGCAGGGCGTGGAAAAGCTGCAGGCCATCCACGACCGCATGCCCGATGTGAAGGTGACCGACCGCACCTTGGTGTGGAACTCCGACCTGGTGGAGACCCTGGAGCTGGACAATCTGGTCGGCCAGGCGGCGGTGACGGTCAATGGCGCCCTAAACCGCGAGGAAAGTCGCGGCGCCCACGCCCGCGAGGACTTCAAGGATCGCGACGACAAAAATTGGATGAAGCACACCCTGGCCTGGTTCGACCCGGCCACCGGCAAGACCCACATTGACTACCGGCCCGTGCACACCTTCACCATGACCAACGACATCGCCTACATCCCGCCCAAGGCGCGGGTGTACTGAGGCATGGCCATGGCGGGCAGGGCTGGGCTGGGTGAGGCGGGGCGCGACACAGACGCCGACTGGCGGCGGCTGGCCGAAACCGAGCCCTACTGGGCGGTGCTCAGCAATCCTGATTTCAAGCGCGACGCCCTGCGGGAAGACACCCTCGAAGACTTCTACGCCAGCGGCCGCCCCCAGATCGCCCACAGCGCCGCCGGCTTGGCTCGCCTGATCGACGCGCCTCTAGAGGTGCGCACCGCTCTGGATTTCGGCTGTGGGGTCGGCCGCCTGACCGAGGCCATGACCGCCTATGCCGACGAGGTTGTCGGCTATGACATTGCGCCGGGTATGCTCCAGGCCGCCCGCACCCGCCCGCTGGGCGCCAAGATCAACTATGTGGACAGCCTGCCGGACGGACCTTTCGACTGGATCAATTCCGCCATCGTCTTTCAGCACATCCCGCCCCAGCGTGGGCTGAAGCTGTTGGAGGCCCTCTTGGGGCGCCTACGCCCCGGCGGGGTGGCCAGCCTGCAATTCACCGTGTCGCGCGAGGCGCACTTGAAGCGGCCCCTGCTGAAGCGGCTGATTCGCCAAATCGTCCCTGAGGCGCCCGGCGTCATGTCGATGTATGACTACGACTTCAGCGCCATCCTGCATCGACTGAATCAAAACGGCATCCAAAAGATGATGCTGGAAACGACCAATCACGGCGGATACCACGGAGTGTTGATCCTGGGCCGCCGCGAGGCGGCCTCCCCCTCCGGCGCGCATTAGGAGCTTTGTATGGTTGAACTGGCGCTCCCCAAGAATTCCCGGATCGGCAAGGGCCGCCATTGGCCCGCGCCCCAGGGGGCCAAAAAGGTCAAGACCTTCAAGGTCTATCGCTATGACCCCTCCACCGGCGAGAACCCGCGCTGGGACACCTATGACGTGGACGTCGGCGCCTGCGGGCCGATGGTGCTGGACGCCATCATCCACATCAAAAACACCATGGACCCGACCCTGGCCTTCCGCCGCTCGTGCCGCGAAGGGGTGTGCGGCTCGTGCGCCATGAACATCGGCGGGCGCAACACCTTGGCCTGCACCCACGCCTGGGCCGATGTGCCCGGCGCCCAGCTTCAGGTCTCGCCCCTGCCGCATATGCCGGTGGTGCGCGATCTGGTGCCGGACCTGACCCTGTTTTACGCCCAGTACGCCTCCATCGAGCCGTGGCTGCACACCACTACGCCCACCCCGCGCACCGAATGGCGACAATCGCCGCAGGACCGCAGCAAGCTGGACGGCCTTTACGAGTGCATCCTGTGCGCCTGCTGCACCACCTCGTGCCCCAGCTACTGGTGGAACGGCGAGCGCTATCTTGGGCCGGCGGTCCTGCTCCAGGCCTACCGCTGGCTGATCGACAGCCGCGACGAGGCCACGGGGGAGCGGCTGGACGCCCTGGAGGACCCCTTCAAACTCTACCGTTGCCACACCATTATGAACTGCGCCCAGGTCTGTCCCAAGGGCCTCAACCCCGCCAAGGCCATCGCCGAGATCAAGACGATGATGGTCGAGAGAGTGCTCTGAGCATGGCTAAAGTCACCTATATCGAACACGACGGGACCTCCCACACCATCGAGGTGCGCAACGGCCTGTCGGTGATGGAAGGGGCCGTAAAGAACAACGTTCCCGGCATCGACGCAGACTGCGGCGGCGCCTGCGCCTGCGCCACCTGTCACGTCTATGTGGACGAAGCCTGGCAGGCCAAGACCGGGACCGCCTCCTCCATGGAGGAGAGCATGCTCGACTTCGCCAACGAGCTTCAGCCCAATTCGCGCCTGTCCTGCCAGATCAAGGTCACCGACGACCTGGACGGCCTGGTCGTCCGCATGCCCGAGAGCCAGCACTGAATGAGTCTCCTCCCCTGCGCAGCGGGGGAGGGGGACCGCCTGAAAGGCGGTGGTGGGGGCCCCTTCCACCATCCTTCGGATGGTCCCCCTTCCCCGCAAGCAGGGAAGGAGACGAGAGGAGCACGTCATGAAAGACATCGGCGCCCTGATGAAGCAGGCCCAGGTTATGCAGGCCAAGCTGCAGGGGGCCCAGGCGCGCATATCCGAAACGGAGGTTGCGGGCGCCGCCGGCAATGGCCTGGTGCGCCTGACCCTGGCCGGAACGGGCGTGCTGAAGTCCATCGCGATCGACGAATCCCTGCTGCAGCCCGGCGAGAGCGAGCTGATCGGCGACCTGATCCTGGCCGCCCACGCCGACGCCAAGGCCAAGCTCGACGCCGCCCAGGCCGAGCTGATGAAACAGGCCGCCGGGCCATTGGCCGGCATGGGGGCCGGTTTGGGGCTGCCCGGCCTGAAGTTCTAATCGATGGCCGCTTCAGCCGGCCCGGAGATCGAACGGCTCATCGCCCTGCTGGGTAAGCTGCCGGGGCTCGGCCCGCGCTCGGCGCGGCGCGCGGCCCTGGCTCTGCTCAAGCGCAAGGATCAGCTGCTGGTCCCCCTGGCCCAGGCCCTGGCCGAGGCCGGAACCCGGGTGAAGGCCTGCTCCACCTGCGGCTCGCTGGACACCCAAGACCCCTGCGCCGTGTGCGCCGACCCGGCCCGCGACGGCGCCCTGCTGTGCGTGGTGGAGGACGTCGGCGCCCTGTGGGCCTTGGAGCGCGGCGGCTCCTTTCGCGGCCGCTACCATGTGCTGGGCGGCCTGCTGTCGGCCCTGGACGGCGTGGGGCCGCACGATCTGCGCGCCAGCGAACTGGTCGCTCGCGCCTCTGATGGAACGGTGCGCGAAGTGATCCTGGCCCTGCCCGCCACCGTCGACGGCCAGACCACCGCCCACTACCTGGCTGAGCGCCTCGCCGGTCTGAACATCCCCGTCACCAGCCTGGCGCGCGGCGTGCCGGTAGGCGGCGAGCTGGACTGGCTGGACGACGGCACCATCGCCCAGGCGCTGCGGGCCAGGCGGCCGGCTTAGAGGCCGGCTTTCCTGCCTGCCCTGGACAGTCATTTTCTCCTCGATCAGATTGGGCCTTCATCCCGGGGGGGGGAATTCGATGATGAAACGCTTGGCGGCCGCATTGGCCGCGTTGATCGTGATGGCGCCGGCCGCATCCATGGCCCAGAGCGCCACGGTTCCACCCGGCGCCGATGGGCTAATGGCGGCGTGCAGCGATATGATCGACGCCTTGGCCTTGAAGATGGCCGGCCGGACTCCGACGCCCGAGGAGTCCGCCCAGTTCCGGCAGGTCTTCCAAGAGTTCGCCGTCAAGGCCATGAACATTCCCACGTCCGACATTCCCAAGGTTCAGGCGACGCTGGACAACGCCCCGCCCATCGACTCCAGCATGGTGATCGAAGTGCCGATCTATCGCTGCATCGCCCGCGCCCGTTTGACCCAGCTTCGTGCGGAGGTCGCCGCTGCTGCTGCGCCCTCGGCGCCCGCCGACGAGCCGCCTTTGGGCCTCAAGAACGTCCCTCCCGAGGCTTTCAAGAAGGTGGAAGAGCCCGAACCTCACTGGCTGAAGGCGTTCATGCGCACCGACGGACAAATGTGCGATCTAGAGGGCTGTTCGCATCCCTTTGTGGAGGTGCATCTGACCATTGACGACCCCTACGGCGCGCGCACCTTTGATTGGTCGATCACCCGCAGCGACACCCATGTGTTCAACTACCCGGCCGAGGCGGGCAGGTCCTACCGCTTTGAGGTCATCCACCACCCGGACGAAAAGTTCAACTGCGGGGAAACGGGCGCCGCCAGCGGTGTGATCGACGACCGCTTCGCCACCAACGCCGATCTGGCCCAGCCTATGTTCGGGGTGACGTGCACGATGAACGGCGCGGGCCTGGAGGAATACAACCGGATCAAGGCCGAAAAGGCGGCCTCAGACGCCTTGCTTCAGAAGGGCTAGCCCTGGAGGCCGGCGGCGTCGCTGTCGCAGGAACGAAGGGGCCTAGAAGCAAGTTCAAATGCTGAACAGGGTCCAACACGGAGAGAATGAATGACCGGCAAGCTCATCACCTGCCTGTGGTTCGACCACGGCGAGGCGCGCCAGGCCGCTGAATTCTACGCCGGCCTCTTCCCCGACAGCCACGTGGGTCCCGCCCTGGCCGCGCCGAGCGATTTTCCGGGCGGCAAGGCCGACGCCGAGCTGACCGTCGAGTTCACCCTGCTTGGCCGGCCGTGCCTTGGGCTCAACGGCGGCCCCATATTCAAACCCAACGAGGCGGTCTCCTTCATCGTTGAGACCGAAGACCAGGCCCAGACCGACCGCTACTGGAACGCCATCATCGGCAACGGCGGCGCCGCGAGCGATTGCGGCTGGTGCAAAGACCGCTGGGGCTTCTCCTGGCAGATCACCCCCCGCCAGCTCAAAGAAGCCCTCGCCGACCCCGACAAGGCGGCAGCCAAGCGCGTGTTCGCCGCCATGATGACCATGCAGAAAATCGACATCGCGCAGATTGAGGCGGCGCGAAAAGGCTAGGGGTGGGGATACCTCGCGCCCGTCGGGAATTTCGGCGACGCCATATCAATTCCCCGATCAGCACCGAGGCACACTTCGCCGTCGATCTCATGGAGGCTGATCTTCCGCTTGACCAGGTCCGTCAAGGGCGCGCGAGGCGCGCCGCGAAGCGGCCGGAGGCCCTTGACGGACCTGGTCAGACGGAAAAACAAAGGCTGGCAAGAGATCGACGGCTCTTTCTGACGGACGCTCACCTCTCACCCCGTCTTCCTCGGGGCGCCTGAAGGGCGAGCCCGGGGACCCAGCAGCGATGACCTCAACGCGCGGTATGGCGCCCAGCTTTCAGCTCCCGCTTGCTGGGTCCCCGGACAATCGCTGCGCGATTTCCGAGGATAACGGCGGTTTTTGATCTTGGTGTTCTTGGTGGCTCAAATTCTAAAGGCCCCGCCAAAAACCTTGACAAATCACTCGCTGTCGTTCACGTTTTGTTCTGTTATGACCTTCGCCACCCAAACCCCTCACCAACCGGCCACGACCGGCGCTCCGATGAGCGCCGCCGCCCCTGATTTGGCGCGGGCCTTGCTCGAGCGCCAGCTGTGGGTGCTAGGCCAGTTGGCCGAGGGCGGGTTGGAGATCGCTCGGGCGATTGAGCGCCGGGCGACATCGGACGAGAGCGAAGACGCGGTGCTTGAAGCTGCCCCCATGGCCTATGCCCGCGTGGCGCGGGCGGTGCGCATGACCATCCTGCTGCAATCCAAGCTGATCGCTGATCTGCAGGCCCTTGAGGTCAAGGGCGCGCAAGCGGCTAACCTGGCCGCGATGAGCCAGGATATTGCCCGACCCGACCTTGAGGACGAGCAAAAGAAGCGCATCCAGAGAATCGTCTGGCGCGTCGCCGATGCCAACGGCCGCGATAAGCTTGAGGCCGACCGAATGTATCGGGAAACCGGCGAGCGGCTGGAGCAGGACGAGCTCTACGGCGACGTGCTGTCGCGGCCGCTCAGCGAGCTTATCGCCCAGATCTGCAACGACATGGGCCTTGAGCCCAACTGGCCCGATTTGGCCGAACAGGCCTGGGCACAGGCCGAGATCAACACCGGCGTCGCCGCAGCGCCCTTAGCGGCGGTGATGGGCAAGGGGCTGGACACGCGTGCGCCGCCCTCTGCGACAGGCGTGGCCCAGTTCACACCCCACGCGGCGTCACCCTGAAGGCGCCCCCCGCCCGTCATTCCAGGCCTTGTGCCTGGAATCCAAGGTTTCGCATCCGTAGGCGCTGAAATCGTGCACCTACTTGTCCGCCCACTGAGCAACGGAACGCTGGACCCTAGGCCCAAGGCCTAGGGTGACGGTGTCGTGGGCAATCGGGGCTCGCGAGGCGGTGTAAGGCGCTCACGACGACCACGAAAGCTCGTCATCCTCCGGCCGCCTGAAAGGCGGACCGGGGGACCCAAGCGCGTTTTCAAGTTCAGGCGTTGCTTGGGTCGCCCGGTCAAGCCGGGCGATGGCGGAGTGAGTTATGACTCTTCGTGCTCTTCGTGTGCTTCGTGGTTCAATTTTTTCAACCCACGCCCGCCTCGCCTTTTCCCCTCGCCGGGCGTTCAATAGGCCATGTTTCGGATCATGACCTACAACGTCCACCGCTGCGTCGGGGTGGATCGCAAGCTGGACACCGGGCGCATCGCGGCGGTGATCGCTCAGGCCCGCCCTGATATCGTCGCCCTGCAGGAGCTCGACGTGGGCCGTCCGCGCACCGGCGGTGTGGATCAGGCGCACGCCATCGCCGCCCGGCTGGGCATGGCCTTTCACTTCAACGCGGCCCTAAAGGTGCAGGAGGAACAGTACGGCGACGCCATCCTCGCCACCGGCGCTCTGACCCTGGTTAAGGCCGGCGCCTTGCCCGGCTCGCAGGCCCTGGAACGCTTGGAGCCCCGCGGCGCCCTGTGGGTGGATATCGCCATCGGCGGCCAAAGGCTGCAGGTGCTCAATACCCATCTCGGACTAGTGCCCCACGAGCAGCGCGCCCAGGCCCAGGCGCTTGCGGGGCCGGATTGGATCGGCGGCGGTCTGCGGCGCGATCCCATGATCGTGCTGGGCGATTTCAACGCCACCCCGCACCAGGCGGTCTACCGCACCCTGGCCCGTTCATTGCGCGACGCCCGGGCCTGCACGGGCGGCAAGCGCGCCTCGCCCACCTTCCCCTCACGCTTTCCCATGCTGGCCATTGACCATGTGTTCGTCAGCGGCGGCGTCGAGGTTCACGCCGTGCGGGCGGTGACGGCGCCCCTGGCGCGTACGGCGTCAGATCACCTCCCGCTCCTCGTCGACTTTTCCATCCTGTGAAGCCTTGGCCGCCCGGGTCAGGGCGTTGCGGACGCCCTCCAGCAGCCGGCGGCGCAGCAGGGGCTTGAAGGAATCGGCGGGGGTTAGGGGATCGCCCAGGTGATAGGCCGCGATGATCTGCGCCAAGGGGCCCATCAGCACCGGCTGCAACGGCTTTAGTCGGGCGTGGCGGCCGATATTCAGCTGTTCGATCGCGCCGATCAAACTGCCGCCAGCCTCGTCCATAGCCGCCTCCACGGCGGGGCCGCCCAGCCCCAGGAAGTGGCCGACCATGCGGGCGTGGAAATCGCGCACAGCCCGGGCCTCCGGCGAGCCCGTCTTGGCGGTAAGGACCAGATCGCATTCGGTGTCAAAGCCAGACGAGCGGTTGTTCAGATTGGCTGAGCCCACGCGCAGGATTTCGTCGTCGATCACCGCGACCTTGGAATGGACGATGATGGGCCGGCCGTGGCTGGTGTGGGGGCAATAGGCGCGAAAGCGGCCAAAGGGGTCGGCGGCCATCAATCGCTCCACCAGCCGCCAGCGGGTGCGGTCCATGGTCCAGCGGTCGAAATAGCTGGGACTGCGCGCCGAGGTGACAAGCACCACCTCCGGCCCGTCCGGTTCGGCCAGCCGTGCGGCCAGGGCCTCGGCCACCGGGGCCGAGGTGAAATACTGGTTCTCCAGATAGATCAGCCGGCGCGCGCGGCTGATGTTGTGCAGGTGCATGGCCTCCACCTCGCGCACCTCCGCGTTGCGCCGCCAGGCCGGTTCGGTGCGGGCGATGGCGATCGGCACGTCGCGCCAATGGGGCGCGATCACGCTGGGCCAGGGGTCGTGCCGCTCCAGGTCGCGGTCGGTCGCCGCCACGGGCGCGGGGGCCTTGAAGCCCGCGTCGCTCCAACGCTGCCGGGCCAGATCACCCAGCGCCCGGGCGGCGTCCCCGTCCACCAGCATCATCACCTCGTGGCGGGGACCATGCCGCGCGCCGCCCGGCATGGCGCGGCGCTGGTCGACATCCAGGTGCCGGGTGGAATCCCAGCGATCCACCCCGAAGTCTCCGCTGCCCGAGAAGGCGATGGCGTCGTCGATCACCAGCACCTTCTGATGGTGGCAGGCGCCGAAGGGCACGGCCGAATCCAGCTCAAACTTCACCCGGCTGCCGATGAACCACCAGCGCGCCCGGTGGGGGAAGAAGTGCTGGGAGATGCTGACCGGCAAGGCCGATTTCCAGATCAACACGCGGATATCCAGCTCGGGCCTTTGGGCGGCCAGACGCCTCAACAGGGCGCCCAGTTCGTCCGGTCCGTGCTCATGGCCCTCAGCGTCGGGAGTCAGCCGGGTGCGGGGATCAAATCCCCAGCCCAGCAGCAGGATGGAATGGCGAGCCCGATGCAGGGCGGCGATGGCCGCAGCGAAATAGGCTCCGCTGTCCAACAGGACCGCAGCTCGGCCGGCCTGTTCCACCCGCCAGCACGTCTTGCCCGTTTGCAAACCCGCCTCGCCGTCCATGCGTCCCCATCCTTGGCCACAATAGCGCGCGAAACGGCAAAAGGTTGAGCTGGACCTTGCCGCCCGCCCGCCGGCCGGTCAGAAGGCGCCGGATGGAGCGCGTCATGACTCTGAAACTCATCGACCAAACCGTAGTGCACGCCGGTTGGGGGCGCTATCTGCTGCTCAAGGTCGCCCTGCCGGATGGGGCGGTCATCGAACGCCAGATGGACGACCACGGGGTGGCGGCGGCTGTTCTGCCTTACGACGCCGAGCGGCGCACTGTGCTGCTGGCGCGTCTGCCGCGCATGGGACCCCTGTTCCAGGGACTGGATCCCTATATGACCGAGGCCGCCGCCGGCATGATCGATCCGGGCGAAACCGGGGAGGACTGCATCCGCCGCGAAGCGCTGGAGGAACTGGGCGTCAAGCTGACCACCCTGGAGCCGGTGGCCAATGTCTGGACCGCGCCCGGCGTCAGCACCGAGAAGGTGGACCTATACCTTGCCCCCTACCGCCAGCAGGACCGCGTGGCCGAGGGCGGGGGCGTGGCGGGCGAGCACGAAGACATTCAGGTCTTGGAAGTGACGCTCCAGTCCCTGTGGCCTCTGGCCCGCAGCGGACAGATCAACGACGCCAAGACCCTCTTGCTGATCTACGCCCTGCGGGATCGACATCCGGAGCTCTTCGCCTAACCCTGCGTCACGGGGTGATGCGTTAAGTGCTCGAACACCTGGCCCATGGGCGCGCACCAGAACCGCCGGCCCTGCACCAGGTCCAGGATGCGCGCGTGCGTGGCGATGCTGGTGTCGCCCTCGCCCAAGCGTTTGGGCAGCACCTGATGAAACACCAATATGGCCCATCCCTCGCGCGCCAAGGCGGCGTTCAGATAGCGAACGGCGGGGCCGATGCTGTCCACCTCGTAGGTCGGCTCAAACGCACACAGGTCCAGCCGATTGGCCCAGGCTTTCGCCGGGTCGTTGGGCGCCCCGGCCACCGTGCGAGCGGCGCGAATGGCGCCCTTCACCGCCATGCGATAGCGGCCGAACCTGCGGCCCCTGCCGCCACGACCCAGGCCCAGGTAACCGCAGGGATAGGCGAAGATGCGCGGGCGCTCAGATCCGAAATGTCCATCCAGATAGGCTTCCATCGGCAGGACCTCGCGCTCCGCGAAAGCGGTCTCGTCGTAACCGGCCAAGTCGCAGGGGTGCGAGACGGTATGGTTGCCGATCTCATGTCCCAGCTGCGCCACCTTGACCCAGTCGGCGATGCGCGCGTCGACGTTTTCGCGCACCAGAAAGAAGCTCGCCTTCAGGCCCCGCGCCTCAAGCGCCGGCACGACCGTGTCCAGCTGGCTGTTCAGGCCGTCGTCATAGGTCAGGCTGACCGCGGCCCGCGCGCCGCCGGGCCATCGGGTTTCTCGCCCCAGCGCGGACGACAGCCCGACCGTCGAGAGAACGAGGCCGCCGACCATGGCGCGACGCGTGGGGCCGCCTTCGATCATGTCCGAACTTTATCCGTGATTACGGATGGACAACGACGAGGCGCGCCTTTCGCTCCGCATTGTCCCGCTCCGGTTGATGGATTATGCGGAGGGCCCGGCCGCTGCGGCCGCCAGACGCGAGGATGTCCGGATGGACAAGATCGTCATTGTCGGGACCGGTCAGGCGGGCGTCCAGGCGGCCATATCCCTGCGCGACGAGGGCTATGACGGCGCCCTGACCCTGGTGGGCGAGGAGCCGGGCTGGCCCTATCAACGGCCGCCCCTGTCCAAGGCCTTTCTGCTCGGCAAGACGGACGAGGAGGGCCTGCTGCTT
>CAYVHP010000048.1:0-6926 GCA_964451265.1 uncultured Caulobacteraceae bacterium
CTTGCGCTCCGCCCGCGCGACTGTTCGGAAAAGCTGACTGGCGGGCGCGCCCTTGCCGGGACTACGGCATCAAACCAGGGACCCAACGGACTACACCCGCCAAGGATCAAGCCAAGGCTTGACCCCAAAGGCAATATACAGGGGACCCAGCAGCGATGACTTCAACGCTGCGGCGGTTGATCCTTGGCGCAGCTGACAGCCTGGAGCGGCTGGATCCCCGGATAACGGCTTCGCCGTTTCCGAGGATGACGAATGTCTTCGTGGTTCAATTTTCAATTCGCACGCTGGACGACAACCGACCCCTCGGTTATGCGGTGACTCTATATCTCACCGTATATAGTTGTGGGGCCGGCCGTGACGTCATCTCGAATCCGAAAAACTGTGAGTCGTCGCGCCCAGGCGTTGGCGATGGCCTGTTCGTTCAGCGCCTTGGCGGCCGGGAATGCCTGGGCCGCGGCGCCTACGGACGCTGTGATCGTGACCGCGCGCCTGCGCCCGGAAAACGCTCAGTCGGTGCCCGAGGGGCTGTCGGTGATCGGTCTTTCGACCCTGACCACCACCATGACCTACAACATCGCTCAGATCAGCCAGTTGGCGCCGAGCGTGAACTACAATTCGCCCAACCCGCGCAACACTGCCCTGACCATCCGGGGCCTGGGCTCCAGCGTCGTAGCGATCGCCCAGGCCAATGACGGGCTGGAGCCCGGCGTCGGCTTCTATGTGGATCAGGTCTATCACGGCCGTCCGGCGACAGCGGCCTTCGACTTCCTCGACGTCGAGCGCGTCGAAGTGCTGCGCGGCCCGCAAGGCACGGTGTTCGGCAAGAACACCACCGCCGGCGCCGTCAATATCGTCACCAAGGCGCCCAGCTTCACGCCGGGGGCCGAGGGCGAGGTCAGTTACGGCAATTACAACTATGCCCAGGCCAAGGGCTCGATCACCGGCCCGATCTGGGGCGACAAGGTCGCCGGTCGGCTGGCCATGGTCGGGACCTTCCGCGACGGGGTCTTGAGAGACGTCACGACCCATCAATGGGACAACACCGTCAATAACGCCTCGGTCCACGGCCAGCTTCTGATCAAGCCGATCGACCGGCTGAGCCTGAGGCTGTCGGCTGATTTCAACTCGGTGGACACGCGCTGCTGCACCCAGGTGTTCGTGCGGGTGGGCACGGACCTTAAGCCCGCCGCCAACCAATATCCCGCCCTGGCCGCCGGGCTCGGCTATGCGCCGCCCAGCACCAATCCCTATGATCGACTGACCGACATCGACGCGGCGCTCAAGGTGAAGACCAACGAGGGCGGGGTCTCCAACATCGGCGAATATGACCTGGGCAAGGCCACCGTCACGTCCGTCACCGCCTGGCGTTGGTGGAACTGGGACGCGGCGAATGACCGCGACTACACCAGTCTGTCGATCCAGACCCAGCAGCACATTCCCTCGCGCCAAGACCAGTACAGCCAGGAACTGCGCGTGGCCTCCAACGGGCGCCAGACGCTGGAATACGTCGCGGGTCTTTACTGGTTCCGGCAGGTGATCACCGGGACCCCGATCACTCAGTACGGCCCCGTGGCCAGCTACTGGCTGCTTGGTCCAACCTCAGGCAATCCCTCAAGCCTGCTCGACGGCTATACCACCACAGGCCATACCCGTTTCGACAGCTCCAGCTACGCCGGCTTCGGCGAGGTCACCTGGCGGGTCACCGACAAATTCAGTCTGACCGGCGGGCTTCGCTACACCATCGAACGCAAAAGCGGCAGCTACGCCACGGTGGTTTTCGGCGGCGGGACGCCGGCCAATTCGACCCAGACCAGCGCAAAGTTGTCGATCCTGCGACCACAGTCCTATGTGGCCGGCGTCGACGATCACGATCTGTCCGGCCGGTTGACGGCGTCCTACACTCTCACCGACGCGGTGATGGCCTACGCCAGCTATGC
Organism: uncultured Caulobacteraceae bacterium; assembly: GCA_964451265.1. Lineage (GTDB taxonomy): Bacteria > Pseudomonadota > Alphaproteobacteria > Caulobacterales > Caulobacteraceae > BOG-938. Next base: position 1,938 of record CAYVHP010000048.1, read on the forward strand.
CCGAACGGGAAAATCCGGCGGCATCAACATGTCCGGCCTGCCGCTGAACGCCCTGAACCTGCCGGCGCTGAACACGGCCGCAATCAAGCCTGAGAAAAACACCACCTACGAGGTGGGCGTAAAAACCCAGTGGTTCGACAAGCGTCTGACGGTGAACCTCGACTATTTCAACACGACCATCCGCGACTTCCAGACCAATATCGTAGACTCCGGGCCCGGCGCCTTGCGCGGCTACATCGCCAATATCGATCTGGTGCGCGATCAGGGCGTGGAGTTGGATTCCAGCTATCAGATCAGCGCCAACCTGACAGCCCATCTGTCGGGCGCTTGGACCGACGGCAAATACGCGTCCTACAAGAACGGGCCCTGCCCGCTGGAGCAGATCGGATCCAGCACCACCGTATGCGATTTGAGCGGACGGCCGTTGTCGGGCCTGCCCAAGTGGGCGTGGTCGGCGGGGGGTGAATATAGCCATGACGCGGTCCTGGCGCGCATCCCCGGCGAGGCCTATCTGCACGGCGAGCTGAACTATCGATCCAGCGCCTACGGCGATCCGACGGACTCTCGATACACCCTGCTGGCGGGCTACACCCTGGTCAACGCCAGCCTAGGCTTCCGCGCCAAAGGCAATTGGGAAGCCTCGGTCTGGGCTCGCAACCTGTTGGGACAAAACTACCTGCAGAACGTCACGGTCCAGGCCGGTAATTCGGGCCTGATCGTGGGCACGCCGGGCGATCCGCGCACGTTCGGAGTCACCTTGCGCGCGCGGTACTGACCCAGGGCGGCGGGCTTACTTCGCCTTGGCCTTGCCCTTCGCCTTGCCTTTGCCATTAGCCGGCGCATCGTCATCCGAGGCGATCTTGACGGCCACGGCGGCCTGATGGCGGTCGTGGTAGACAAACAGCAGCACATTGGCCCGGCCAGCCTTGCGCGCCGCGTCCACCTCTTGAGCCACCTCGGCGCCGCTCAGAACGATCCGGCCGTTGACCCGTAGAACCACGTCGCCGGGCTTCAATCCCTTGCCCGCCGCATCCGACGAGGCGTCCACAGCCATGACCAAGGCGCCGCGGATATCGGCGGGAATGCTGAGCTTGCGACGCGCTTCGCTGTCCAAGGGCGCCAAGGTAATCCCCAGGGCGGCCGGCAAATCCGCCGCTCCCGAGTCCCCGGAGCCGTCGTCGGGCATCAGACTGCCTTGCGCCTTGGCCAGTTCCGCTTCTGACGGCCTCAGCCCGGAACGGACCTCCACGGTCACCGTGTCGGCGCCGCGCAGAATCGACAGGCTAAGGATATCGCCGGTGTGCGACGCCGCCACATGACGCGTCAGATCCGTGGCGCCGCGCACGGCTACGCCGTTGACCGACAGCACCACATCGCCTGGCTGAACACCGCCCTTGGCGGCCGGACCGCCGGGGACCAGCTCATCGATGATGGCGCCCTTCATATCGGGCTTGCCGAGGCTTTCGGCGATCTCAGGGGAAATGTCCTGAATGGTCGCGCCGAGATAGCCCCGCGTAATCTTGGCGCCGGTCATCAGCTGCTTGGTGACGGCGTCGGCCACCTCGGCGGGAATGGCGAAACCGATGCCGACCGATCCGCCCCCCGAGGGCGAGAAAATGGCGGTGTTGATGCCGATCACCCGGCCATAGACATCAAAGGTGGGACCGCCCGAATTGCCCCGGTTGATGGGCGCGTCGATCTGGATGTAGTCGACGAACTTCTCGCCGATGTCGCGGCCATAGGCTGAGATGATGCCGGCCGTAGCCGTGCCGCCCAGGCCAAAGGGATTGCCGACCGCGATGACCCAATCACCCACGCGCGGGCGCGCGGAATTCTCGAAATTCACGTAGGGGAAGTTCTTGCCCTCGACCTTGATCACCGCCAAGTCGGTGCCCTCGTCGCGTCCGATCACCTTGGCGGGCAGTTCCCGCTGATCCTTCCCGGGCAGGACAACTTTGATGTCCTTGGCGTTCTCAATGACGTGGTTGTTGGTGACGATGTAGCCGTCGGCCGAAATAAAGAAACCCGAACCGGAGGCCTTGGCTTGGGTGCTGTTGGGATCGTCTCCGGCGCCAGGATCGTCCTGGTCATCCTGATCGTCATCGCCGCCTTTCGGCTTGGCCTTACCGCGAGGCGGTTGTGCATCCAAGCCGGGAAGGCCCAGAACTCGCCGGTCCACAATGGCGGTGACATTGATCGACACCACGGCCGGTGAGACCCGATCAAAGATATCGGCAAAAGACAGCGGCGCGCCGGGCGGCGGCGCAAACGCCAGGGCGCCGGTATTCTCGGTGACCTTGGCCGGCGCGGGGTCGGCGTGGGCGACCTGCGCAAGAATCCCCGGGCCGGCCGGCGCGGTCATAGCCGCCGCGACGCCCAGAACGGCGCAAAGCATAAATCTGGTCTTGGCGGAGGCCATGAAACCCATTCCTTGTCTCAGGCTCAACACGTCCTGAACGTCAGTGCCCAAACTAGAAGTCCCGCAGACGACACGCCATCGCTTTCGCGCCGCAGACGCACAAATCCCCAAAGTCGCCTATTGGTCTGCGCCTTCGGACTTTTGAAGCCGATCAAGCGCCTTTTTTTCGTGGGGGGTCAGGGCGGGTTCCTCTGCACGAGGCGCACGGGTGCGCGTCCAGACATAGGCGCCGCCGGCCAGCACCAGAACCAAGGGGGTCAGCCACAGGGCCGCGTTGCCGGGGTTCAGGGGCGGCTTGAGCAGGATAAACTGGCCGTAGCGTTGGACCAGAAAGGCGCGGACCTGATCGTCGCTGCGGCCTTGGCTAATCTGGGTGCGCACGATGCGGCGCAGGTCCTGGGCTAGATCGGCCTCCGAATCGTCGATGGACTCGTTCTGACAGACCACGCAGCGCAGCTGCTGGAAAAGGCTGCGGGCGCGGGTCTCCTGGGCGGGATCCTTCAGTCGGTCGGACGGATCATCAGCCGCGCCCATCAGCATCACCGCCGCCGCCGCCACGCCCAACACGCCGGCCAGCCCGCGTCTCATTCCGCGGGCTCCGGCGCGGCCTTGGCGGATTTGCTCTTGGCCTGTTGCGGCAGGGAGAAACGCAGGCGTCGATCAGACAGCGAAATCAGCCCGCCCAAGGCCATCAGGAAGGGGCCGATAAAGATGAAGCGCGCCCAGGGATACCAATAGGCCCGGATAACCCAGGCGTGGGTGACGTCCGGGTTTTGCTGGCCGTCGTCCAGACCGACGTAGAGATCACTCGGACCGCGCACGCAGATGGATTTGCGCGAAGTGGTCTGGCCGGCGGCGGCGGGATAGGTGCGTCGCTCGGGCTGCAAGGTGCAGACGGGACGGCCGTCCTTGGACGCGCTGATCATCGCATGTTCGGCCGAATAGCCTTGGCCGTCGATGGGCGTCACCGAATCCAGCCTCAGGCTGTAGGCGCCGATCTGCATAGACTGGCCGGGGCTGAGGGTCTGGGCGTTTTCCAGCTTCCAGCTGGACTCGAAACAGGCGCCCAGGACGAACACGCCCAGGCCGGCGTGGGCCAGGGTCGTGCCCCAGGCGCCGCGCGGAAGGCCGCCCAGCCGCCGCAAGGAGTCCAACGGCCGCATCTTGCCCAGGCGGCTGCGCTCGGCCAGCTCGGCCAGAGCCCCGAAGATCAGCCAGAAGCCGAGGGCCAGGCCCGCGATCGACAGGGCCTGTCGCGGCTGCATCACCGCCAGGATGACCAGGGCGCAGGCCACGGCCAGGGCCGCAGGGATGCGCAAACGCATCGCCGCCGCGCGCAAATCGCCGCGCTTCCAGGCCAGCAAGGGTCCGAACGGCACAAGGATCAAAGTGATGACCATCAAGGGATTGAACGTCAGGGCGAAGAAGGGCGGGCCGACGGAGACAGGGTTGTTGGACGCCAGGGCCTGGCGGATGAGGGGATACAGCGTGCCCATCAGCACGGTGGCGCAAGCCGTCGATAGGAACAGGTTGTTGAGCACCAGGGCGCCTTCCCGGCTGACCGGTGAGAACAGCCCGCCGCCCGACAGCTTGGAGGCGCGCCAGGCGAACAGGGCGAAAGCCGAGCCAACCGCCGCCGCCACGATGCACAGCAAGATGGTTCCGCGGGTCGGGTCCACCGCGAAGGCGTGGACCGAGGTGAGAACCCCCGAGCGCACCAGGAACGTCCCCAGCATGGACAGGGTGAAGGCGATCAAGGCGAGAAAGACCGTCCAGCCCACCAGGGCGCCGCGTTTCTCAGTGACAATGGCGGAGTGCAGAAGCGCCGCGCCGGCGAGCCAGGGCATGAAGCTGGCGTTTTCCACCGGGTCCCAAAACCACCAGCCGCCCCAGCCTTGGGTGTAATAGGACCAGAACGAGCCGAGGGTGATGCCGACGGTCAGGAAGCTCCAGGCGGTGAGCGCCCAAGGCCGCACCCAACGCGCCCAGGCCGCATCGACCTTCCCTTCGATCAAGGCGGCTACCGCCAAAGAAAACACCACCGAAAATCCGACATAGCCGCAGTACAGAAACGGCGGGTGGATGGCGAAGGTTGGGTCCTGCAGGATCGGGTTGAGCGGATTACCCTCCACCGGCGGCGTGGCCAGACGGGCGAAGGGACTGGAGGCGAACACCGTGTAGCCGATGAACACCACGCCCAGCAGGCCCTGGACCATCACGGTCAGCGCCTTGAGCGGACGAGGGAGATTGTCGCCGAACAATACGATCAAAGCGCCGAAGCCGGTCAGCACCAGGTTCCACAGCAGCACCGAGCCTTCGTGGCTGCCCCACACGCCGGTCACCTTGTAGAACATGGGCTCGGTGGTGGTGGAATTGTTGGCCACATTGGCCACGGAAAAATCCGACCGCACGAAGGCGTCCATCAGGGCCAAGAACGCCACAAGCACCCCGATAAAGGCGCCGAGGGCAGCGCCTTCCCCTGCGCCTTGAAGCGCGGGCGAGGCCCGTAGGCGCCCGGCGGCGGGAAGGCCGGCCAGTCCGACCCACACGGGCCGGGCCAGCAACAGGGC
>CAYVHP010000049.1:0-14846 GCA_964451265.1 uncultured Caulobacteraceae bacterium
AGCATTTCAACTGATCCTTCGTCACGCAAAGCAGCAGGGGGAAGCGAAAGCGCTCGCATAAAGTCCTCCACAGGAATTTTGGCTGGGTGGCTGTCCGGTTACGTCCAGTACACCGCTGTGAAACACCTCGCCTTTTGTCCATGGTGGAATATTAGCTTTGATATGACCTGGCTCAAGGACCGCCTTTGGCGGCCGCAAAGCGGCGGCGCTTCGCGCCGTCCTTGACCCAGGCCAGATCAAAGCAAGACTGCTCGCCAGGACATAAGGCTTAAATCAGGCGCGCCCGACGATAGCCTAAACCACCAGCCCTTCCGTCTCATCCCGGCCGGCCATCAGGTTCAGGTTCTGCACCGCCGCCCCGGCCGCGCCCTTGCCGAGATTGTCGAGGGCCGCGATCAGGCGCACCTGGCCGCGCGCCTCATTGCCGAACACGAACAGCTTGAGCCGGTCGGTGTTCTTGAGGATCTCCGCGTCCAGGCTCGTGTAGCCGTCTTCGAGGCTCGCGACATCCACCAGCGCCTCGTCTGCATAGGCCTCGGCCAGGGCCGCGTGCACCTGCTTGACCGAAGGCCGGCCCGGCAAGGCCCACAAGGGCACGGGCAGCTCCACCAGCATTCCCCGGTAATAGCGGCCGACGCTGGGGGCGAAGATCGGCGGGTGGTCCAGGCCCGCGTGCATCTGCATCTCGCCGACATGCTTGTGCTGCAGCGACAGGGCGTAGGTGCGCACAACCTCCTGGGTATAGGTGTCGGCGTCCGGATTCTCGAACTCCATGATCATGGCTCGCCCGCCGCCGGAATAGCCGGACACCGCGTTGACGGACGCTGCGAAGTCCTTCCGCAGCAGGCCCGCCCGCAAGAGGGGCGCAGCCAGGGCCAGAAAGCCGGTGGGATAGCAGCCGGGATTGCTCACCCGTTTGCTTTGGGCGATGGCCTGCCGTTGGCCCGGCGCCATTTCGGCGAAGCCATAGGTCCAACCGGGGGCCGTGCGGTGCGCGGTGGAGGCGTCGATCACCTTCACCCGCGGATTGTCGATCAGGGCCACCGCTTCCTTGGCCGCCTCGTCGGGCAAGCACAGGATCACCACGTCCGCCTCATTGAGCGCGGCCTTGCGCGCGGCCGGGTCCTTGCGCTTGTCTCCCTCCAGGGCGGTCAGCGTCAGTCCGGCGTGCTTAGACAGCCGCTCGCGGATCTCCAGCCCCGTAGTGCCTGCCGCGCCGTCGATGAAAACCGTCGTCATAACTACCTCCGTGCTCCACCGCCTGCGGGGGAGCTGTCACGAAGTGACTGAGGGGGCGCTGACCGGGTGCGCCGGCATGCCCCCTCCACCCTTCGGGTCCCCCTCCCCCGCAAGCGGGGGGAGGACGTTAAAACAAGACCGCCCTCATGTAGCCGCTAGGCGATAGGGCGAAATAAGAAGCGCTCAAGCAGCCGATAGGCGTTAGCGCAAACAAAACAGCCCTCAAGCAGCCGATAGGCGGTAGGGCCAAACAACAAAGGCCCCGGCGTCGCCGCCGAGGCCTTGGGGTCGGATCCGACGCGAGGGTCTATTCCTCGCGCGGAGTCTCTTCCCTGGCCGTCTGGCGTTCGGCGATACGGGCCGACTTGCCGCGACGATCACGCAGATAATAAAGCTTGGCGCGCCGTACGGCGCCGCGACGCTTCACTTCGATGGATTCGATGTTGGGCGACATGAGGGGGAACACCCGCTCCACGCCCTCGCCGAAGGAAATCTTGCGCACGGTGAAGTTCTCATGCACGCCGCCGCCGGAGCGGGCGATGCACACGCCCTCATAGGCCTGCACGCGCTCGCGCTCGCCTTCCTTGATCTTCACATTCACCCGCAGGGTGTCGCCCGGCTGAAAGGTCGGGATGGCCCGCTTGGCCAGCAGTCGCTCGGCCTCTTCGCGTTCCAGTTCAGCAATCACGTTCGCCATATCCAATACTCCTTGGGCTTAGTCGCCCTTTGCCTGTTGTTTGGCGAGAAAGGCCGACCAAAGATCGGGCCGTCTCTCACGGGTGGTCTCTTCGCTCTGAGCCCTGCGCCACTTGGCGATATCGCCGTGGTGACCGCCGAGCAGAACCTCGGGTATGTCCAGCCCTTCGAAGCTGCGCGGCCGCGTATACTGCGGGTGCTCCAAAAGGCCGTTCTCGAAACTCTCACTGTCCAGCGAGGCGGCCTGTCCCAGAACCCCGGGAACCAGCCGCACGCAGGCCTCGATGGTCACCATGGCCGCCGCCTCGCCGCCGGCGAGCACCGCGTCGCCCACGGCGACCTCCTCAAACCCGCGAGCTTCGAGCACCCGCTGATCCACCCCCTCGAACCGCCCGCACAGGACGATCAGTCCCGGGCCGGCCGCCCATTCATGCACCTTCGCCTGGGTCAGGGGCCGACCCCGGGCGCTCATATACAAAAGCGGCCGTCCCGACCGCTCCACTGAATCCAGTGCGGCGGCGATGACGTCCGCTCTCAAGACTTGTCCCGGGCCGCCCCCGGCGGGGGTATCGTCCAGGAAGCCGCGCTTATCTCTTGAAAAGCCGCGAATGTCCACTGTCTCAAGGGCCCACAGCCCCTGCTGGAGCCAGGCCGTGCCGATCAGCGACGCGCCGAGCGGTCCCGGAAAGGCCTCCGGCGCCATGGTCAGGACGGTGGCGGTGAACGGCATGGCGCGCCCTGAGACCCATTCGGCTCGTCCCGGCGTAAGCCGGAACCAAGATTATTTAACCACCAAGCTCACGAAGGACAATTCTCTGATCCGAACACCGGCTCACGTCGGCGAAAGGATCAAAGCCCTCGATGTCGGCCTAATCCTTTTCCGACACCTCATTGGGTGGATCAGCGACGATCTTGCCGCCCTCGATATCAACCGTCGGCACGGCGTCGCGGGTAAAGGGCAAGTACCAGCCCTTGCGCCCCGGACTGGCGTCGATCTCAAGGATATCCCCGGCGCCGAAGTTCTGCACCGCCTTGACCTTGCCCAAAAACGTTCCGTCGACCGTCTCGACCGCCAAGCCGATCAGGTCCGTCAGATAGAACTCGTCCTCCTCCACCGGCGGCAGGGCCGAGCGGGGGGCGAACAGCTTGATCCCGCGCAGCTTGTCGGCGGCGGTCTTGCTGTCCACGTCCTTGGCCCGAGCGATCACCCCGCCCTTAAAAGAGCGGCCCGACAACAGGGTCAGGGCCGGCTCGCCGTTTTCCTTCAGGAGCGTCCTGAAGTTGATCAAGGCCAAGGGGCTTTCGGTATAGGCCGCGATACGCAGTTCGCCCTTCACGCCGAATGCGCCGGTGACCCTGCCCACCAGGACGAGTTTGTCGGTCATCCCTCAAACCCAATGCCGTCATCTTCGGGGCGCTCGGAGAGCAAGCCCGAGGACCCAGCAAGCATGACGCCTGGAGCTGCTGGGTCCTCGGACAAACACGGAGCCTGTCCTCGGGTCGGCCTACGGCCGAGCCCGGGGGTGTTTTCCGAGGACGACGAAGACGAAATCAGCTCGCGCTTTCTTCTTCGGCGGCGGGCGCCGCTTCGGCAGCGGGCGCTTCCTCGGCGACTTCGGCGACGGGTTCTTCTGCGGGCGCTTCAGCGGCGACTTCGGCCACGACCTCGGCCGGGGCCTCTTCGGCGACGACTTCGGGCTCAGGCTCCGGCGCGGGCGGGGGGGCGGCGGCGGCTTCAGCGACGGCGGCGGCGCGGTCTTGTTCGCGTTGAGCGCGTTCGGCGGTGCGTTCTTCAGACTTCTTGCCCGGCTTGCCCTTGTTGGGGTTGTTGCCGTGTTCCCACTTGACCAGGCCGTGAGCCGACAAGAAGCGCGCCACGCGGTCGGTGGGCTGGGCGCCCTTCTTGATCCAGGCTTCGATGGTCTCAAGCTTCAGCACGACCCGCATGGGATCGTCCTTCTTGAGCAGGGGATTATAGGCGCCGACCTTCTCGATGAAGCGGCCGTCGCGGGCCGAATGGCTGTCGGCCACCACGATGGAATAGTAGGGGCGCTTCTTGGCGCCGCCGCGGGTCAGACGAATCTTAAGCATCAGATTTCCTTTGTGTATTCTGGTCAGGATTTGGGTTTGTTGAAGGGAAGGCCGGGCATGCCGCCTAGGCCGGGCAATTTCGGGCCGCCCAGGCCCGGCGCCGATCCGGGCGCGCCGCCCATCAGCTTGGCCAAGTCAGCCTGGCTGGGCATTCCGCCGGGCGGCATGCCGGGCATGCCCCCGCCGGGACCGCCCATGCCCATGGCCGACGCCATGCGGGCCATGGACTTGCCGCCGTCGCGGCTCATCATCTTGAACGCATCGGCCATCTGGCGGTGCTGTTTGAGCAGGCGGTTCACCTCCTGCACCTCCACGCCCGCCCCGGCGGCGATGCGCCTGCGGCGAGAGCCGTTGAGGATGTCGGGCTTGCGCCGCTCGGTCGGGGTCATGGAGGTGATGATCGCCTCCTGCCGCTTGAAGGTTTTGTCCGACAGATTGGCCTCGGATATCTGCTTCTTGATCTTCTGCACGCCGGGCAGGAGGCCCATCAGGCCCTGCATGCCGCCCATGCGCTGCATCTGACGCAGTTGTTCGGCCAGATCTTCCAGGTCGAACTGACCCTTCTGCATCTTCTTGGCCATCTTCTCGGCCTTGGCCTGGTCGAAGTCGGCGGCGGCCTTTTCAACCAGAGCCACCACGTCGCCCGCGCCCAGGATGCGGCCCGCCACGCGGCGGGCGTCGAAGGCGTCCAGGGCGTCGATCTTCTCACCCGCGCCCAGGAACTTGATCGGCAGGCCGGTGACCGCGCGCATGGAAAGCGCCGCCCCGCCGCGCGCATCGCCGTCCGCCCGGGTCAGCACCAGGCCGGTCAGGGGCAGGCGTTCGTGGAAGGCCTTGGCGGTGCGCACCGCGTCCTGGCCGGTCAGGCTGTCGGCCACCAGCAGAGTTTCCGCGGGCTGGGCGATGCGCGCGATTTCGGCGGCCTCGCTCATCATGGCTTCGTCCAGGGTCGTACGGCCGGCCGTATCCAGGATCAAAACGTCATAGCCGCCCAGGCGACCGGCGTTCAGCGCCCGGCGGGCGATGTCGGCCGCGCTCTGGCCCGCCATGATCGGCAAGGTGTCGACCCCGGCCTGCTTGCCCAGCGCCTCCAGCTGCTCCATCGCTGCGGGTCGCCGGGTGTCGAGCGAGGCCATCAGGACCTTTTTGCGCTCAAGCTTAGTCAGGCGCAGGCCCAGCTTGGCCGCCGTGGTGGTCTTGCCCGAACCCTGCAAGCCGGCCATCAGGATCACGGCCGGGGGCGTGACGGCGAGGTTCAGGCCCTCGACCTGATCGCCGCCCAGCATGTCCACCAGACCGTCGTGAACGATCTTGACCACCTGTTCGGACGGCTTGACCGCGCGAAGAACCGCCTCGCCCGTGGCCCGGTCCTTGGCCTTGGCGATGAAGTCGCGCACCACCGGCAGGGCCACGTCGGCCTCAAGCAGGGCCAGACGCACCTCGCGCAGGGCCTCCTCGACATCGCGTTCCGACAGCACGCCGCGCCCGGTCAACCGGTCGAAAACGCCTGTAAGCCTCTCGCCTAAGCTCTCGAACATGCCTGCCTCAACAACCGAACCTCGACACAACGCAAAACGCCCCCGTGGACGATCACGTCGACGGGGGGCCTCGCCGCCCTCGTCCCTCCTTCGCCGAGGCTTGGGAGGGGGTCGTGGCGGTGGAGGGCGCGTTTGAACTGCGCCGAGGGTGGCGGGTTATGCGCGCGGGGCTTTCAGAAAGTCAATGATCACTGACCCTCAGGCGCCGCCGAGCATTTTCAGCCGAACTAGGTTAGGCTCTATCCCTTTCAGGGTCGGGGGCCGAAAAATGCAACATGGACCAGGCGCCGGCGCCCGGAAGACCCAGATCGTCGTCGTCGGAGGCGGCGCGGGCGGTCTGGAGCTCGTCAGACGATTGGGCGCCAAGTTTGGACGTCGTCGACATGACATCATTCTCCTAGAGCGCAGCCGGACCCACGTCTGGAAGCCGCTGCTGCATGAGGTGGCTGCGGGCTCGCTGGACGCGAACCTGGATGAAGTCGGCTATCGCGCCCATTGCCACCGGTGGGGGTATCGATTCTTCATGGGGTCGATGGCGGACATCGATCTGGACGCCCGCCGGGTGATCATCGCGCCGCTTCTAGACGACGACGGGTCAGAATTGGTCGGCCGTCACTCCATTCGCTACGACTATCTGGTTATAGCGGTCGGCTCGGTGAGCAATGACTTCGGCATTCCCGGCGTCCAGCAGCACTGCCTGTTCCTTGATGATCGGCCGCAAGCCGACCGGTTCAGAAGCCGCCTATTGAATCACTGCCTGCGCGTCTCTCGCACGATGAGCCAGGACGGTGAGGCCGACCAATACGTCCGCATCGCGATTGTCGGCGGCGGGGCCACGGGCGTGGAACTGGCCGCCGAACTGTACAACGCCGCTCAGGCCTTGAGGCACTACGGACTTGAGGTGTTCGACGAGACCCGCCTGCAGGTCACGCTGATAGAAGCCGGACCGCGCATCTTGCCCTTGCTTCCCCAGGCGCTGGCCGAGGCTGCGCAACAGCAGCTTGAGGCCCTTGGGGTCAAGGTCCTGGTCGGACGACGGGTCGTGGAAGTCACCGCCCATGCGGTGATCACCGCCCAGGGGGACAAGATCGACGCAGATATAAAGGTTTGGGCGGCCGGCGTTCGAGGCCCGGAGGTGCTTAAGGATATCGGCGGACTGGAGACGAACGCCGCCAACCAGCTTGTCGTCCGACCCACCCTTCAGACGACCCGGGACGAGCGGGTTTTCGCCATTGGAGACTGCTGCTTCTGCATCGACCCCCAAACCGGGGCTCCTGTGCCGCCGCGCGCCCAGGCCGCCCACCAGATGGCGAGCGCGACCTTTGACAACCTCCTTCGGCTCATGGAGGGGCGCGCCCTGGTCCCGGTCGCCTATCACGACCATGGATCACTGGTGTCCCTCAGCCGATTCTCAACGGTGGGCAGCCTCATGGGCGCATTGGTCGGCGGACGCATGGCGGTTTACGGCGCGATTGCACGGCTGGTCTATCAATCGCTCTATCGCATGCACCTGATCGCGATCCACGGCTGGCTGAGGGGCTCGCTTCTGATTCTGATCGGCCGCGTGAACGCTATTATCCGCCCCAAATTGAAGTTCCACTGATGGGCGGCGTCAGCGGGAATCCAAAAGAATCCCGCAAATCAGACACGGGGATGGCGCTCGCTGAGGTCCGAGCGGCGTCTGCTTGAACGGCTTCTTTAGAAGGGCTGACAAACCCAAAACCGCGCGCTATATAGGTGTCACATCGATCGTCTGCGCTGGATGGCGCGTTCGAGCGGCGGCCACCCGGCCCGCCGCTTTTTTGTTGGCTCAAGGACCGTGCGCGGGAAAACCCCCGAAGATCGCAGTCTTATCGAGATGCTCGACCCCGTGGCCGAGGCCGCCGGCTATGAGATCGTGCGTCTGCGCCTGATGGGCGGGCAGACGCGCCGGCTGCAAATCATGGCCGAGCGTCCGGACGGAACCATGGACGTGGAGGACTGCGCCCGCCTGTCGCGCGCGGTGTCCGCCGTGCTGGACGCCGCAGACCCGATCAAGGGCGAGTATCTGCTGGAGGTCTCCACCCCCGGCATCGACCGGCCTCTGACCCGGCTGAAGGACTTCGTCACCTACGAAGGCCTGGAGGTCCGGCTGGAGCTGGACCGCCTGGCCGAGGGCCGCAAGCGCTTCCGCGGCAAGCTGGCGGGGGTGGAGGACGGCAATATCGGCATCGATCTGGACGATGAGTCCGACGTGACGATCTATGTGCCCTTCGCCTGGATCGTCGAGGCCAAGCTCTATCTGAGCGAGGAACTGCTCAAACGCGGCGCCGAGGAGCGCGCGGCCCGCATTCAATCTGAATCCCTGGCATCGTCCCAAGACGAGGAGTGAACCCATGGCCACCGGCATTTCCGCCAACCGGCTCGAACTTCTGCAGATCGCCGACGCGGTCGCCCGCGAAAAGTCGATCGACAAGGACATTGTCATCGCCTCCATCGAGGAGGCGATCCAGAAGGCTGCGCGCTCGCGCTACGGCGCCGAGCACGACATCCAGGTGCATATCGATCCGAAGTCGGGCGAGATGACCATCAAGCGGCGCCTCACCGTGGTCGATGTGGTGGAGAACGAGGACACCGAGATCGGCTTGGCCGACGCCAAAAAGCGCGACCCCAAGGCCGAGCCGGGCATGGTTTTCGAGGAAATCCTGCCGCATTTTGAATTTGGCCGGGTGCAGACCCAGATGGCCCGCCAAGTGGTCACCCATAAGGTGCGCGAGGCTGAGCGCGAGCGTCAGTACGAAGAATTCAAGGACCGCGTGGGCGAGATCGTCAACGGCGTGGTCAAGCGGGTGGAATACGGCAACGTCATCGTCGACCTGGGCCGGGGCGAGGGCATCATGCGCCGCGACCAGTCGATCCCGCGCGAGAACTTCCAGATCGGCGACCGCATCCGCAGCTACATCTATGATGTGCGCACCGAGACCAAGGGTCCGCAGATCATGCTCAGCCGCGCCCACGGCGGCTTCATGGCCAAGCTGTTCGCCCAGGAAGTGCCCGAGGTCTATGACGGCGTAATCGAAATCCGCGCCGTGGCGCGTGATCCGGGCAGCCGGGCCAAGATGGCCGTTGTGTCCAATGACAGCTCCATCGACCCGGTCGGCGCCTGCGTCGGCATGCGCGGATCGCGGGTTCAGGCGGTGGTCGCAGAGCTTCAAGGCGAGAAGATCGACATCATCCAGTGGTCGCCGGACGAAGCGACCTTCATCGTCAACGGCCTAGCGCCCGCCGAGGTGACCAAGGTGGTGCTGGACGAGGAAGACGAGCGGGTCGAGGTGGTGGTGCCCGATGAACAGCTGTCGCTGGCCATCGGCCGTCGCGGCCAGAATGTGCGCCTGGCCAGCCAGCTGACCGGTTGGCAGATCGACATCATGACCGAAAGCCAGGAAAGCGAGCGGCGCCAGAAAGAATTCGCCGAGCGCACCGCCCTGTTCCAGGAAGCGCTCGACGTGGACGAGGTTATCGCCCAACTGCTGGTCACCGAGGGCTTCGCCGCCGTCGAGGACGTGGCCTATGTGGACGCCGACGAAATCGCCCAGATTGAAGGGTTCGACGAGGATACCGCTGAAGAGCTTCAGGCCCGGGCGCGCGAATATCTGGACAAGGAAGCCGCCGAGCTGGACGCCAAGCGCCGCGAGCTCGGGGTCGATGACGCCCTGTTGGAAATCGAAGGCGTGACCCTGCCCATAGCCGTGGCCCTGGGCCAAGCCGACACCAAGACCGTCGAGGATCTCGCCGGCCTGGTGCCCGACGATCTGCGCGGCTGGTTCGAAGCCAAGAACGGCGAACGCGTGCGTCAGCCCGGCGCCCTGGAAAGCTTCAATCTGTCGCCGGAAGACGCCGAGGCCTTGATCATGCGCGCCCGCGTGGTCATGGGCTGGATCGAGCCTGAGCCGGACGCGGAAGACGGGGACTTGGCCGTCGACGCCGCCGTGGCCGAGGAAGTCGAGCAGGACGCTTAAAGGACTAGACGCTGGCCCTCTCCCTCGAGGGGAGAGGGGCGGGGGAGAGGGTGCGGCCCGCAAGCCTCTAAAAGATGTGGCGCTTGAGGCGATCCGCCTCATACACCCGTCCTGAAACGCCGGCGCGAACACCCCTATCCCTGACCTTCCCCCCTCGAGGGGGAAGGAGATCGGAAATTGGATGCGCTCAGAAGACCGCGAACGGCGCGATATTGTCTCGGGCGAGGTGATGCCCGAGGAGCGTCTCGTGCGGTTCGTGGCCGGGCCTGACGGATCCGTCGTGCCGGATCTGGCGCGCAAACTGCCGGGGCGGGGGCTGTGGGTCGAGGCCAAGCGCGAGGCGGTGCAGACAGCAGCCAAGCGCGGCGCATTCTCGCGTGCGGCCAAGACCAAACTGACCGCCGCGCCGGATCTGGCGGATCGGGTCGAGCAATTGCTTCGCACTCGCCTGATCGCCGGACTTGGTCTTGCGCGCAGGGCGGGGGACCTTATCTTGGGATTCGAGAAGGTCGCCGCAGCCGTCTCAGCGGGCAAAGCCGCCTGGCTGATTGAGGCTGCGGATGGCGCGGACGACGGGCGTCGCAAGATGTTGCAGGTCGTTCGCCGCGCCCAGGGCGCAGGCCTTTCGGCGCCTCGCCTGATCGCACTGTTCGGTTCTGAGGAATTGGGTTTGGCCTTGGGCCTGGGAAATGTGATACACCTCGCCTTCCTTGCGGGACGAGGCGCCGAACGCTGGACCTTGGATGTCGAGCGGCTGTCGGGCTTCTGTCCGCTCCTTCCTCAGAGTTGGCGCGAGGAGCCCTGAAGTGGGCGGAACGGCAACGTTCCGTGCGCATCGGCTATGCAATTTTTTATGCGAACCGTGCCGCATTTGCGCGGGGAGTGAGTTAAAGCGAGCGAATGAGCGACGCGAACGACAATGAGAACCGGCCGGGCGGCCGGGCACCGCTGACCCTGAAGCCGCGCACCGGCGCGGTCAGTTCAGGCACGGTGAAGCAAAGCTTCAGCCACGGCCGGTCCAAGACCGTGGTTGTGGAGACCAAACGGCGGCGCATAGAAGGCGTCCCCGCAGCGCCGGCTGCTGCGCCTCGCCCTGTCGGCTTCGAGATGAAGCCCCGGCCGCCGGTCGAGGCGCCGCCTGCGCCGCGCCCAGCCGCGCCCGCGCCGTCCTCGTCCAATCTGAACCTGTCGCCAGAGGAGCTGAAAGCGCGCCAACGCGTGCTGGAAGCCGCCCGCGAGGCGCAGGAGCAGCAAGCCGCCGAACGACGTGCAGTCGAAACGCAAAGGGTCGAGGCCGCGCGACGCGAAGCCGAGGCCAGTCAAGCCGCCGCTGCGCCCCCGGTTGTCGCTCCGGTCGTCGCCTCCATCGCACCCGTTGCCCCACAGCCGGCTGAAGTGCGGCCGGAGCCCCCGCCGGTGGAAGCGCGAGCGCCCGAACGGCCCGCGCCACGGCCGGCCGAGGCTTTTCGGCCCCCGGCAGGCGCTTCCCCGCGCCCCGGCGCGGCGGTCGGCCCGCGTCCCGCCGACGGTCCTCGGGGCGACTTCCGCCGGGATGACCGCAACGCCGGCGGCACGACAACCTATCGCAACGACCGGCCGCGCCCTGAGGGCGGCTATGCTGATCGCGGACCCCGGCCAGAGGGCCAGCGTCCGGCGCGTGACGGCCAACGGCCCGAAGGCCGCGGCGACGCGGAAACCGTTCGCTATTCGGCGCTCACGCCACGTCCCGCCCCCCGAAGCGACCGTCCCGGCGGGCCGCGTCCGCCCGGCGCCGGTCGGCCGGCCCCGGCCCCGGCGGCGCCTGAAATCACCCGCGCGACGCGCCAAGCGCCCCGTTCGGGCGAGATCGACCGCCGGCCGGACGACCTGGACGAAGAGGGCGGCAAGCGCGGCAAGGGCGGCGCCACGCTTAAAACCGCCGTCTCGCGCACCAAGGGCGAACCCAAGCGCCGCGAAGGGCGCCTGACCATCCAGGCGGTGGCGGGTGATGGCGAGGACGCCGTCGAACGCATGCGCTCGCTGGCTTCGGTTCGCCGGGCCCGCGAACGGGAAAAAGAAAAGCGTCGCGGCGGCGGCCAGCAGGAACAGGCCCGCGTCGCACGCGACGTGGTCATTCCCGACGTCATCACCGTGGGCGAACTGGCCCAGCGGATGGCCACGCGTGGGGTGGACGTGATCAAGTTCCTGATGCGTCAGGGCTTGATGCTGAAGATCAACGACGTGATCGACAACGACACCGCCGAATTGGTGGCTACCGAATTCGGCCACACCGTGCGCCGCGTGTCGGAATCAGACGTGGAAGAAGGCTTCCTCGACGCCGAGGACTTCGACGAACACATGGTTTCGCGCCCACCGGTCGTCACCGTCATGGGCCACGTCGATCACGGCAAGACCTCCCTGCTGGACGCCTTGCGCTCCACAGACGTGGCGACAGGCGAGCAAGGCGGCATCACCCAGCACATCGGCGCCTATCAGGTGCGCCTGCCGGGCGGGGAACGGGTCACCTTCCTGGACACGCCCGGCCACGCGGCCTTCTCGGCCATGCGCGCCCGCGGCGCCCATATCACCGACATCGTGGTGCTGGTGGTGGCGGCCGATGACGGGGTCATGCCCCAGACGATCGAGGCCATCCATCACGCCAAGGCGGCCGGGGCTCCGATCATCGTGGCTATCAACAAGATGGACAAGCCGGGCGCAGAGCCCACCAAGGTGATCAACGAGCTGCTCCAGCACGAGATCGTGGTGGAAAGCCTGGGCGGCGACACTCAAGCCATCCCGGTCTCGGCCAAGGAAAAAACCGGCCTGAACGATCTGATCGAGGCCATCCTGCTGCAAGCCGAAGTGCTCGACTTGCGCGCCAACCCCGACCGTACGGCCGAAGGCGTGGTGATCGAGGCTAAGCTCGATCGCGGGCGGGGTTCGGTGGCGGCGGTCCTGGTCAAGCGCGGCACCCTTCGCCGCGGCGACATTGTAGTGGCCGGCGACGCCTGGGGCCGTGTGCGCGCCCTGGTCAATGAGCGCGGCGAACAGGTGGCCGAAGCCGGCCCTTCCACGCCTGTCGAAGTGCTGGGCCTGGATACGCCCGCAAGCCCCGGCGAGCCCTTCGCGGTGGTGGAAAACGAGGCCCGCGCCCGGGAACTGACAGAATATCGCGAGCGCAAGCGGCGCGAACGCTCCTTCGTTCCGGTGGGCGGCGGCGTGTCCCTGGCCGACATGATGGCCAAGTTGCAGGACAAACGCGTCTCCGAATTGCCGGTGATCGTTAAGGCCGACGTGCAAGGCTCCGCCGAGGCCATCGTCAATTCGCTGGACAAGATTTCCACCGACGAGGTGCGTGCGCGCATCATCCATTCGGCGGCCGGCGCCATTACCGAGTCCGACGTGCTGCTGGCCAAGGGCGCCAACGCGCCGATCCTGGGCTTCAACGTCCGCGCTTCGTCACAGGCCCGCGCCCTGGCCGAGCGTGAAGGCGTGGAAATTCGCTACTATTCGATCATCTATGACCTGCTGGACGACATCAAAGGCGTGCTCTCGGGCATGCTGGCGCCGATTCAACGGGAAACCTTCCTCGGCAACGCCGAGGTGCTGCAGGTGTTCGATATCTCCAAGGTCGGCAAGATCGCCGGCTGCCGGGTCACCGACGGCGTCGTGCGCAAGGGCGCCAAGGTGCGGATCATCCGTCAGGACGTGGTCCTGCAAGAGATGGGCACCCTGGTCACGCTCAAGCGCTTCAAGGACGAGGTCAATGAAGTGGTGTCCGGCCAGGAATGCGGCATGAACCTCAATTTCAACGACCTGAAGCCCGGCGACGTGGTCGAGTGCTTCACCGTCGAAGAGATCAAGCGCTCGCTGTAATATGTAATCCCGCTCATCCCGGCGAAGGCCGGGACCCAGTTCATAAAGCGCGGCGTTTGCCGTTCAGAGGCCGGGCCGACGGTCGGCCTCGCGCTCTGTCATCTGGGTCCCGGCCTTCGCCGGGATGAGCGGATTTTGGACTGCATCAGCCCATGAAATCCAACCACCGATCCAAAGGCCGCCCGGCGCCCAAGCCCAGCCGCACCGGCGCGTCCCAGCGCCAGTTGCGCGCGGGGGAGTTGGTGCGCCACGCCCTTGTGCAGATCCTTCACGAGGAGGATATCCAGGACGAGGCCATGAACGGCGTTTCGGTCACGGTGACCGAGGTGCGCATCTCGCCGGACCTACGTAACGCCACCGTGTTCGTCGAGCCCTTGGGCGGCGCCCACGCCACGGAGGTGGTCAAGGCGCTCAATAGGCACCACGGTTTCCTGCGCGGCCGGCTGGGCCACGCCATCGAGATGAAATTCACCCCCGCTCTGAAATTCCTGCACGATCAGAGCTTCGAGGACGCCGCCCGCATGGCGCGCCTGTTCGACAACCCCAAGATCCGCGAGGATCTCGCCAAAGCCGAGCCGGAACCCGATCTGCCCCCGGCCGCGCCGTCCCACCGCATCACCCCCAAGGTCCCCGGTTCTAAAAGCGGCGGCGTAGTCTCCGGCGCGCCGCGCAAGGGCGGGAACGACGACCGTGGGGCGTAGGAAAAAGGGCCTGCCGGTCTCCGGCTGGATCTGCCTGGACAAGCCGCTGGAGCTGGGTTCGACCCAGGCGGTCGGTCGGGTGCGGCGCCTGTTCGAGGCGCAGAAGGCCGGGCACGCCGGCACGCTGGATCCCCTGGCCAGCGGAATCCTGCCCATCGCCCTGGGCGAAGCGACCAAGACGGTCCCCTTCATGATGGACGCGGGCAAGACCTACAGCTTCGTCGTCAAATGGGGCGAGACCACCACCACCCTGGACCGCGAGGGCGAGGTGATCGCCCGCTCGGACGTGCGCCCCGCGCCCGAGACGGTCGCCGAGGCGCTGAAAGCCTTCGTCGGGGAGATTCAGCAAATCCCCCCGGCCTATTCCGCCATCAAGGTCGACGGCCAGCGGGCCTATGACCTGGCGCGTCAGGGCGAAACGGTGGACCTGGCGCCCCGCACCGTGACGATCCACGAGGCCCGAGTGGTGGAGGCCATAGACGCCGACCATGTGCGCATCGAGATCGACTGCGGCAAGGGAACCTATGTCCGCGCCCTGGCCCGCGACCTAGCCCTCGCCCTTGGAACCCACGGACACGTCTCGGAATTACGCCGCACCCGGGTAGGGTCCTTCGATCTGAGCCGGGCGATTTGTCTGGAAAAACTGGAAGAGTTGATCCATAAGGGCGCCGGCTCGGAGGCGCTCCTTCCGGTCGAGACCGCGCTGGACGACATCCCGGCGCTGGCCG
>CAYVHP010000050.1:0-56414 GCA_964451265.1 uncultured Caulobacteraceae bacterium
CGGCTGCCGAACAGGTAGCTGACCATTCTGGGATGCACGCCCACGTTCAAGGCGACCTGCCGCGCCGAAACGCCAAAGAACCCGTCCCGTTGCATCGCCTTTTCCGCTTCCAGCAGCAGCCGCTCGCGAAGGGTGGCCGTTGCGGAGCTCAATGGACCAGTCAGTGCGCGCTCTGCGGAACCGGTGACTGAGCGACGGCCTTGGTCTTCAGGTTTGGCCAGGGCACGCCCGATTCAGCCAGGGGCTTGAGCTGTGTCCAGTTGGACTCGCCGGTTGGGATGCGGTTGACGGGTCCGCCCTTGGTCTGCAGCCAGTTCTTGCGCCAATAGTCGAAATCGTCCGGCTTGCCTTCGGCGAACAGGTACAGCTTGCCGTTGTGAATATCGAACGAGCCCTTGACCAGGTGCTGGCTCAGGTGGCCTTCGGACACCCCGACCGCGCAATAGCCGCCCCATTGCGGGGCGTACTTTTCCGGGTTGGCGATGAACAGGGCGCGGTCGCCGGCGTTGGCGAACAGCCAGCGGGCGCCCTTCCAGTCATAGGCATAGGCCTCGTCGCCGGGCACGGCCTTGTGCTGGGTGAAGAAGGCCACCGTGTCCAGGCCGCTGATGGCGACGTTCTTATCGGAGCCGTTGGTGTTGATCACCTCGCGGGCTAAGGCGGGCGCCGCAAAGGCCAACAGGCTCAAGGCTAGGCCGGCGGCGACAGGTCTGCGTGTTGGAAACATGGGTATTTCTCCTCTGTGAGGACTGACGGAAGGATGAGATCAGAAGGCGTAGGTGAGCCCGGCGGTGATGGTGCGGCCTACACCGGGGGTGTAGATCGCTGAGGTGGCCACGGCCTGGAAGGTGGCGGATGCCGAAGAGGCGTAGGTCTTGTCGCCCAAGTTTTGGCCCTGCAGGAAGACCCGCCATTTGCCCTTGGGATCGGCATAACCGATCGTGGCGCCCCAGATGGCGTAGGAGGGGGCGAAGGTCTTATTCACATAGTCCACGGGATAGGACGTCAGCACCGATTCCAGATCGAGCGAGGCGTAAACGCCCGTGGCGTGATTGAAGCTTAGCCCCGCCTGATAGAACTGCCGGGGCTGGCGCGGCTCGACCGCTTGGCCCAGGGCCGCGTTCTGCGATTTGAAGTGGAAATTGCTCCAGGTGTAGGCTTGGCGCAGAGACAGGCGGCTGGCGCCGTCACGCCACAAGACGACATTGGCGGCGGCCTCAATGCCTTCCTTGACCGTCGGCGCCGCGTTGGTGGTGGCGGTGATGCCGTTGGGGTTCCTCGGGTCGACATTGGGTAGGGTGGTGTAGACCGTCAGCAGTTCATTGGTCAGCTGCTCGTTGAAATAGTCGATGTCCCAGGACACTCGGTCGAAGCCGCCGCGGAAGCCGATTTCATAGGAGTCGCCCCTCTGAGCCTTCAGGCCCGCCGTGGTGAAACCGGTATAGGCGCCGTTGGCCGAGGTGGTCAGAGAGATGGTCTGGGGCGCCTCGATCAAGCGGCTGAAATTGCCGTAGACCGAAATGTTCGCCGTGGCGTCGTACCGAAAGCCGATGCGCGGTGTGGTGTTGTCATAGGTGAGGTTGGCGTTGGGATTAAGCCCCGCCGCTACCGGGTTCAAAATGGAATTGATGCGCTTCTGATGAATCCAGGCCAAGCCGGTGAGCAGCCAAAGATTGGGCGTCACCGCCAGATCA
This sequence comes from uncultured Caulobacteraceae bacterium, assembly GCA_964451265.1. Taxonomy (GTDB): domain Bacteria; phylum Pseudomonadota; class Alphaproteobacteria; order Caulobacterales; family Caulobacteraceae; genus BOG-938. The sequence goes on from CAYVHP010000050.1 coordinate 1,695, forward strand.
TTGCTGACCAGAACCGTACTGTTGGAGCCGTCGTATTTGACCTTGCCCAACACGGCGCCGGTCGTGTCGTTGGTGACTGTGGCGCCCGAATGGGGGGTGGCGAAGTTGCCGATGTAAGCCACAGTCGTCTTGGACTCGTGGCCGAGCCAGACGTCGTCGCGGCGATATTTCAGCTGGGCCGACCAGTCGGCGACGTCCCAGAAGGTGCGCTGGGGCAGGTTGCCGTTGTGCAGGGGGGTGGACTTGTAGCTGAGGCCCAGCTCCACGTTGGAATGTTCATCCACGGTCCAGGTCGTCTTACTGCCGACCACCACCGAGCCCATGTTAACCCGCGCGCCAGTGAACGGGTTTTGCTGCGGATTGGCCTGCAACTGAGCCCAGGTCAGGGCCCCTTGATTCAGCTGGTACTGCCGAGAATCGGAAAAATAGACCTGGGTTCTGAGGTTCGGCGTAATCTGCCAGCCAAAATTGGCGAACAGCCGGCCGCTGCTGGCCGCCGAGTTCTGGCGATAGCCGCCGGTCTCAAAGTGGGTGAGGCTGACATAATAGTCGAACGGCCCAACCACTTGGCCGGATGACAGTTGCTGGCGCTGGTAGCCGAAGCTGCCGCCTTCTAGGCGGACGAAAAGAGGGTCGCTGTCGCGGCCGGTGTGCTGGATGAAATTGATCACGCCGCCCAACTGAGTGGCGCCGAATTCGAAGGCGTTGGCGCCTTTATAGATCTCCACCCGACTGACCACATTGGGTTCGAAGGATTCATAAGGCGTGCCGTAGATCGATGTGATCGGCACGCCATCGAACAGCACCTGCACGCCGTTGCCATAGGTGAAGCCGCCCTTGGTCAGACCCGAGCCGCGAACCGACAGCAGCGTGCCTTCCCCGCCGCTAATCGACTGGGCGAATACGCCGGGGACATATTCCAAGGCGTCGCTGAGCGTGGCTATGCGCTGGGGCTGAAGTTGTTCAGCGGCCACCACGCTGGTGCCGCCTGGCACTTCGTGCAGAGCGGTGGGGGCCGCGCGCTTGCTGGTCACCACCACCTGGTTGAGCGCGGCGGCGTCCGCCGCCGCGACGCTTTGCTCGGCTTGCGCTGTTCCGGAGGCGGCCAACAGCCCAGCCATGGCGGCCGACGCCGCCAGTTTCAGTCTTAAGTTCAACTTTATCCCCTTCGGATTTTTCGCGGTTCACGATGAGCGCGGCTTGGCGGCTAGGGCGGTTGGAACCGAATGCCGAAGCCGTATCTAATCCCTATCAAAACTGTAGGAATTAACGACGCGAAAATCGTTGAAAGGGCGCCTATCAGTTTAGAAAAACTATCAATATGTTGCGCCCATGTCCGGACAATGAATTTGGTTATCCCATATTTTATGGGGATTAATCGGATGGCGAACCGCGTTCGGCTCACAATTTCCTTGAAGATCAAATGGCCGATGGTCTGGGGCTGGCTTAAATACTACTAAATCAGTAGGGTTTAATCCGACAAGCGGATAGGAAAGCATTTTGCAGGGCCTCGATGGAGTGGGCGAATGAGGCAGGTGGTGGTGGTGGGGGGCGGGTTCAGCGGCGTGCTGACGGCCATCCACCTTCTGCGCGCCGACCCGCGGCTCCGTGTGCTGCTGATTGAACAATCGGCGCATTTCGGCCCCGGCAGGGCCTATTCGACCTCCAACCCCGCACACCTTCTCAACGTGCGCGCGGAAAACATGAGCGCATTTCCCGATCAGCCCGGCCATTTTCAAGCTTGGCTCGCGGGGCGTGAAGGTTCGAGGGAGCACCAGGGGTTTGTCAGCCGGGGCTGCTACGGGGACTATCTGCAAGCTCAACTGGTCGATGCCATGGCCTCGGCCGGCCCCGGTCGTCTGCCGCTGGAGGCGGAAGAGATCATCGCGCTGCAGATGGCAGCCCATGGCGGAACGGCCCTTGGCCATGCAGGCGGTCAATTTGCATTCGACGCGGCCGTCCTGGCGATAGGGCTCCTACCGCCGCGCCCGCTGCCCATGGCGTCCGGCCGTTTATTGAGCGCCCCCGGCGCCTATATCGCCGACCCCTGGTCCCCGGCGTTGGCGAGAATTCCGCCGGGCGACGTGCTTCTCGTCGGATCGGGATTGACCATGGTGGATGTGGCGTTGGCGCTGGCGCATCGCGGCCATCGACTGCTCGCTGTGTCGAGGCGAGGGCTCTTACCGCGTAGCCATGCTCTGACGGGCGTGGCCACTGCACCACTTGGAGATCTCTCAACACCACTGAAGGCGCTGCGGACTGTGCGCAACCACGCCCGCTTGGTAGGCTGGCGCGAGGCGGTCGACAGCCTCCGACCGATGACGCAGGCTGTCTGGCAGTCCTGGGCTGAAGGCGAACGCCGCCGGTTCCTGAGGCATCTGCGGCCCTGGTGGGAGGTTCATCGCCACAGGATGGCGCCTAGCGTGGCAGCCGAAGTCGCCAGTTTGATGCGGTCGCGCCGACTGGCCGTCGTCGCAGGATCGATATTGGATCTCGACCTGGATGATGGGGGCGCGGTTGTTGTGCGCTACCGACATAGGGGAGGGCGCAAAATCAGTGAGCGTCGCTTCGTCGCCGTGGTCAACTGCACGGGCCCGCATGGCGACCTGAGCGCCGCCGGGGGCTCATTGCTCAGCGATCTCTGCCAAAATGGGTTGGTCCAAAGTGACGCCCTGAACCTCGGCCTTAAGGTCGATAGCAGATGCCGCGCGATTGGTTCGGACGGGCTGCCCACGCCTGGCTTGTTCGTCGTTGGCCCGCTAACACGCGGCGCCTTTTGGGAAACGACGGCTGTGCCGGACTTGCGACGCCAGGCTGCAGACGTTGCGCGCTCTATCGCGTTGGATTTCGCACCGCCCCATCGGCGCCGATCATCTGCAATGCCGGGCCCTTAGACGCGGGGCGAATTGCCTGGAGCCTATATGCCGCCGCCATCTGAAAACGCCTCGCTACGCAAGACTTTAGCCTGGGTTATTGTGCTTCCAGCCGGTACGCTAGAGGTCAGCCATACGCTGCCGGCTATGGTGGAGCCGTCGCCCACTACGATGGGACCCAAGACCGTGGCGCCGGCATAGATCACCACGTCGTCGCCAATGGTCGGGTGTCTCTGATAGTTTTTCAATAAGATCCCGTCCTCGCCCACGGCGAACCGTCGGGCGCCCAAGGTGACTCCCTGGTAGAGCCGCACGCGCTTTCCGATGACCGTGGTTTCACCGATAACAACGCCGGTCCCGTGATCGATGAAGAAGCTCTCGCCGATTTGTGCGCCCGGATGGATGTCGATGCCGGTCTCCGAATGAGCGACCTCGGAGATGATCCTGGCGAGCATTTTAGCGCCCAGGCGATACAGGCCGTGCGCCAGCCGATGGCGAATGACCGCCGAGACGCCGGGGTAGCTGCACATCACTTCGTCCAGACTCACCGCAGCCGGATCGCCTTCGTAGGCGGCGCGTATATCGCTTTCCAGCACCGCGCGGACATGGGGCAGCTCATCGATGAAGGCGATGCTGATCTGGTATGATCTTTCGGCGTGATCGCCCCCGCGGGTCTCGGCATCGTGGCCAGCCAGTTCCAGCTCCCGTTGGACCTGCTGCTGCAGCGACTGCGCCATGTTGGCCAGGGTGAACATGACGAAGGCGTCGAGGCTTTCGCCGGTCAGTCCAGCCGGACCGTAATGCCGCGGGAAAAGCGCTGCGGCCAGCCCGTCGACAATCTCGATAATGGCCTTGCGCGATGGCAGATCAGGTAGGGCTCCGCCGCCATAGCGCGTCCTGTGCGACTGGATCCGCAGTTCACCCAATTCGGCCGCGACCCTGGCCAGGTTCGGGTACAGACCGGTCGCTCGCCCCCTTTTTATCGGCGCCGTCATCCGATCAGATCTGGGGCCGCCCGCGCGTGGCGGCGATCTGGTGAAGCGCGCTCACCAGACAGTCCGCCTCCTCGAACGTGTTGTAGAGGGCCAAGGAGGCTCTCACCGTGCCTTCCAATCCGAACCGGCGCAGGATCGGCTGCGCGCAATGGTGGCCCGAGCGCACGGCGATGCCGTATCTATCCAGAGCGGCGCCCACTTCGCTCGGCTCGAATCCTTCCAGCAGGAAGGAGAGCACGCTGACCTTCTCCGCGGCCGTGCCGATGATGCGCAGTCCGGGCACAGTGAGAAGACCGCGAGTGGCGTACTCAAGCAGATCGTGCTCGTGGCGGGCGATGTTTTCCAGCCCGATACGCTCCAGATAGTCTAGCGCGGCGCCGAGACCCACCGCGTCGGCCAAATTGCCGGTGCCCGCCTCGAAACGCGCCGGCGGCGGCGCGTAGATCGTCTTTTCGAAGGTCACGTCGGCTATCATATTGCCGCCGCCCTGCCAGGGCTGCATGGCCTCAAGGATTTCCCGCTTGCCGAATAGAACGCCGATGCCGGTGGGTGCGAAGATCTTGTGGCCGGAGAAGACGAAGAAGTCCGCGTCCAGCGCCTGAACATTGACGCGCGCGTGAGCCACTGACTGTGCGCCGTCGATCAGCGTCTTGGCGCCTGCGGCGTGCGCCCTGGCTATGATCGCCTCAATCGGAACGACCGTGCCCAGGGCGTTTGACACCTGGGTCACGGCGACGATCTTGGTCTTGTCCGACAGCAGACGCTCGTATTCGGACAGCAAGACCTGGCCGCTGTCGTCCACGGGGATGACCTTGATCTTCGCGCCCTTTTCAGCCGCCAACTGTTGCCAGGGGACGATGTTGGCGTGGTGCTCCAGGTGGGAGACGATGATCTCGTCCCCTTCGCCGATATGTTGACGGCCCCATGCCTGGGCGACCAGGTTGATCGCCTCGGTCGCGCCGCGCACGAACACGATTTCGTCGGGTGAGCCTGCGCCGAGGAAGCGGGCGACGGTTTTGCGCGCGTTCTCATAGGCGTCTGTGGCGTGTGCGGCCAGGGTGTGAGCCGCCCGGTGGATATTCGAGTTCTCATGAGCGTAGAAATAGGCCAGCCGGTCGATCACCGCCTGCGGCTTCTGGGTCGTGGCGCCGTTGTCGAACCAGATGAGGGGGCGCCCGTGAATCTTTTCGGCGAGGATGGGAAAGTCGCGCCGCACCGCCTGAACGTCGAAAGCGGGGTGGCCGCCCGCCGCCAGGGCCGGTGCTTGCTCGAAGTCTGGTGCGCCGGTGGACGGGCGGGGTTCGATCCGGGACTCCGGGATGTCGCCGATAACCAAGGTTAGGTCTTCCGCGCCGGGCAGCAAATCGGCACGCGCCGTCAGCCAGTCCGACCCCGACGCAGGCGCTCCGTGTTTGCGCCCCTGCGCTTCGGTCAGAACATAGAGATCCGTCCCCGAAGTTGCGGTCGGCGACACAACTTGGTGCTCGGGCGTGGACCCGAGCCGGGGCAATCCGCCGTCGCCCGGATAGGCGAACCCGTCGGGATTCTTTGGTGGGCTCGGCTGCGTGGGCGATGCGCCCCACCCGCTCAGCGACGGAGCGGCGAGGGGTCCGACGGGGCCGATGCCGGAGACGCCCAGAGGGGGAAGGCCTGCGCCGGGCAGGCCCCCGCCCAAATAGCCCTCCAGTGGAATAGCGTTGAGCGCCAGCGATTGTTCGGGGATTCCAGACGGCGACAGACCCAGGCCGCCCGCCGACAAAGACGGCGCCGCCAAGGGTCCGTTTGTGACCGAACGCGCCGCTGCCGCCGCGCCGCCATCGGCGCCCGCCATCGTTGGGGCTTCCGACGCCCCTTCAAGCCCCGGCAGAGCACTGAACAGGGCGTTGGCCCAGCGGGCGATCTCGGCTTCTTCGGGCAGGCCTTGGCCCGTGGGGCTCACGCCCGGCGACGCCAACTCCGCCTCACCGGTAGACGGGCTTGTAGTCATGATATTTGCCGACCTCGACGTCATCGAGCACCGCCAGCGCGTCCTCGGTGAGGACGGCGAGCGAACAGTAGAGCGAGATCAGATAGGAGGAGATGGCGTTGCGGTTGATGCCCATGAAGCGGACCGACAGGCCCGGGCTCTGTTCGCCCACCAAGCCCGGCTGGAACAGCCCAACCACGCCCTGGCGCTTCTCTCCCGTACGGATCAGCAGAATCTTAGACTTGCCCTTGACGATTGGCACCTTGTCCGAAGGGATCAGCGGAATGCCGCGCCAAGTCAGGAACGGCGAGCCGAATAGGTTGACCGTGGGCGGGGGCACGCCCCGCCGGGTGCATTCGCGGCCGAACGCGGCGATGGCGAGCGGGTGAGCCAGAAAGAACCCTGGTTCCTTCCAAACCTTGGCGATCAGTTCGTCCAGATCATCAGGGGTCGGCGGTCCGCCTAGGGTCTTGATCCTCTGACCGGGGTGCACACTGGACAGCAGGCCATAGTCCGCGCTGTTGATCAGCTCGTTTTCCTGGCGCTCCTTGATGATCTCAATCGTCAGGCGCAGTTGTTCGCGGATCTGGTCATGGGGACGGCTGTAAAGGTCTGAAACCCGCGTGTGAATGTCCACGGTGGTCGTTACCGCGTTCAAGAAATACTCCCGCGCCGGATCCTCGTAGTCGACATAGGTGTCCGGCAGTAGGGACTCGTCCTTGGCGGTGCAGGCCACCTGGATTGCAGACTCGTTCTTGACCTTGTTCAGCCGATAGATGCCGGCCTCCACCGGCACCCATTGCAACAGGTGCACCAGCCAGCGGGGGGAGATGGTCGCAAGCTGGGGGACCGTCTTGGTGGCGTTGGCCAACTGACGGGCGGCGTTATCGCCTAGGGCTTGCCGGGCTTCGGCGGTTTCAGCCATCTGTGTCCTCTGTTCCTGGCTATGGCGAACGGGGCCAGAGCGCCGCCGCGACGAAATGTTCCAATCGGATTGACGACAAGCGCGAGTCGATACGCCCGACAGCCATGCCCCCTTCCAACGCACCGAATATAACTAAATCCATCGGCATAATGGGAATATGATCGGAACGGATGGCCGCCAACGCAGATATTCTACCGAGCTTAGTAGGTAAGCTTCGCCTGAGCCCCTCCGCCCGCTCCGGCGTCGCGTTGTCACCAAAGGGGTTGCGGGGGCGCCTCGCCAGAAAAACTGTAATCCCTATCGAAAATACCGGGATGGACAGCCAGCCTCCGCGTAAGGATTTTGCCGCTTGGGCTGTGAAACAGACATGGCTGATCGCGGCCCTTTAGAAAGCCGACGCATGAACCTTGCCAATGAACAACCGGAGCGCCCTTTGCCGCCGACCCTGCGCGAGGCGGTCGGTCTTTGGCTGAAGGTGGGGCTGCTGTCATTCGGTGGGCCGGCGGCGCAGATTGCCATCCTGCATGAGGAACTGGTGGATCGCCGCCGCTTGGTGGATGAGCAGACGTTCCTGACGGCCCTCAACTTTTGCATGCTGCTGCCCGGGCCCGAAGCGCAGCAGTTGGCCACCTATATGGGGCTCAAGCTTAATGGGCTCAAAGGCGCGCTGGCGGCAGGGACCCTGTTTGTGCTGCCTGGCGCCCTCGTCATGTTCGCGCTGGCCTGGATCGCGGCCGTCTGCGGCGCATCACCGCCGGTCCAGGCTGTGTTTCACGGCTTTCTGCCCATTGTGGTGGCCCTCGTCGCCCACGCCCTCTGGCGGATTGGGCGGCGCGCTTTGAAGACCCGCGCAGCCTGGGGGCTGGCCCTGGCCGCTTTCGCCGCCCTGGTTCTTTTCAAAATCGCTTTTCCGTGGGTGATCGGCGCGGCCTTGTTGTGTGGACTGGCGGCCGACCGAGTAGGCCTGTCTCTTGGGCCGGCAGGGCATGGGTCTCTGACGGGCGAGGGTGGCCCACGCGTTCGTTGGCGGGATTTGCCGGGGCGCTTTGCGCTCTACAGCCTGGCCTTCGCGGTTCTGTGGGCCGGTCCTGTCGCCCTGGCCCTGAGCCTGGCCGGTCCACGCCCTTTTGCCGACGTCGCGGTGTTCTTCACCCAGGCCGCCTTCGTCACTTTCGGCGGCGCCTATGCGGTCTTGCCCTTTGTCGCTCAAGCGGCCGTCGGCCATTTCGGCTGGCTAAGCCCTGCCGAGATGGTGCATGGCTTGGCCCTGGCGGAAACCACGCCCGGACCCCTAATCCTGGTCACCCAATACGTCGGCTTCTTCGCGGGGTGGAACAGCGCCGTCGCCGGTCATGCTGGAGGCTTGGCGCCCCTGGCTGCGGCGGCCCTTGCGGCCGCCCTGACCACCTGGGTGACTTTCTTGCCTTGCTTCTATTTTGTGCTGGTCGGTGCGCCCTTGGTCGAGCGCCTTTCGCATAGCCGTCACGCCCATGCCGCGTTGTCCGGCGTCACGGCGGCCGTGGTCGGCGTCATCGCCAGCCTGGGCCTGCTGGTCGCCCGCGCGGCCTTTGTCGATCGAGGGCGTGTGGATGCCCTATCCGTTCTGGTCGCCATCATCGCCTTTACAGCGGTTATACGCTTTCGAATCGACGCCTTGTGGCTGGTCTTGGGCGGCGCGGCGGTGGGCCTGCTGCGATGGAGAATGGGGATCTGAATGCCGGGCGGTGGCGAATCAAGGAGTCTGGATGTGACTCTTAGGGGACCTTGGGAGAGTCCGATTCCTGGCGGGTCGTCTTCGATCCCTGATGGTGGGAGGGTGCGGCCTGGGGGGCTTCTATTGATTGGAGCTCATCATGGCACAGCGAGACCTCTTCCGCCCCATACCCCGGCCTTGGAATTCCGGCCGGATCATCGGCGCCAAGCCGCCGTTCAAGCCCAAGCACGTTTGGGCGATCCGCCAACAGCTGAAAGCGGCCCGACGACTCCGCGATCTCGCCCTGTTTGATTGCGGCATCGACGCCAAGCTGAGGGGATGCGGCCTCGTAAAGCTCAGGGTCAGCGACGTCGCGCCAGGCGGAGTCCTGCGCCAGCGCGCCACGGTGATCCAACAGAAGACTGGCCGGCCGGTCCCTTTCGAGATCACAGATTCCACCCGAGAGGCGCTGGGCGATTGGTTGAAGTTGCGCGGTCAGCGCGCCGACGATTGGTTGTTTCCGAGCCGTAGCCGGCCGGGCGATCACATCAGCACCCGCCAATACGCCCGACTGGTGGGCAAATGGGTCGCAATGATCGATCTGGAGCCGAAGGCCTACGGCACCCACAGCCTGCGCCGCACCAAGGTTGCGCTCCTATACAAGAAGACCGGCAATTTGCGGGCCTGCCAGCTCCTGCTGGGTCACAGAAAGTTGGAGAGCACCGTGCGGTACTTGGGCATTGAAGTTGACGACGCCCTGAGCTTTCCGAGCAGGTCGATCTGTGATCTTGCGCCCGCAGCCGCTAACGCTGTCGCGGGCGCCTGACCAGGCCAACGAGGGCGCACGGAACCGGAAGTTGCGAATTTCGCAGAATGGCGCATCTCGGCCAGAGCTCCCGTGGCCCCTCTCAGTGCACAAGTCGCAAAATACACTATCTGAGAGACTGGCCCCGGAAGCGGCTGCGGCCAGTGGTTTCTGATACCGACTTAGCTTGCTGCGGCGGGGTTCATTTCTAATATTCGCTGAGGCACGTGCGCCAAAGCCGCGATCAGCGGGGTTACTTTTCATGATCTTCCCTCTCAGTTCAGAGGGCCGTCATGCCGAGGTCAACGGAACAACCGATGCCCCAGCCGCGCCACAATCGGCATGACGAAGTTGGCCTAACCTGCTCATCTGGGCGACCAGCCCGAGGAAGCCCTGCCCATGTTCGTCTCCTTCTTTCCCCGCCCAAAATGGTTCTTCTTGTCCGCCGCGCTGTGGACCGCTCTTGGCATCGGCCTGTGGTTCGGGGGCGGGCGCGCCTTCGGCGCCCATTTGGGTCTGCCGCCGGCCCCGCCTCACGCGCCGCCGCCGGTCGGAATCTCGATGTTCTGGACGCCGTCGTTCCTGTGGTTCTACTCTATTGCGGCGCCTTCGTCGGCGCCTTCACCGCCTTCTGGCAGTGGTTTTCGCCCCATCCTTGGTGGCGCTGGTCGATCCTGGGCACCGCCCTGATCGTGTTTGTCACCTATCTGCAGGTCGAGGTCAGCGTGGCGATCAACAATTGGTACGGCCCATTTTACGACCTGATCCAGGCCGCGCTCGGCCACGCCGCCCCCGTCACCCTCGGCCAGTTCTATGGCGAGCTGGCGACCTTCGCCTATATCGCCACCGCGGCCGTGACCGTCGCTGTGCTCAACCTGTTCCCCACCAGCCACTATGTGTTCCGCGGGCGCACGGCGATGAACGACTACTACATGTCCCATTGGCCGGTATTGCGGGGGATCGAGGGTGCGGCCCAGCGCGTGCAGGAAGACACCATGCGCTTCTCGAGCACCACCGAAGACATGGGCGGCAGCTTCATCAATTCGGTGCTGACTTTGATCGCTTTTCTGCCGGTGCTGTGGAAACTGGGCGAGCACGTCACACGCCTGCCCCTGGTCGGCGTGGTGCCCCACGCCCTGGTTGTCGCCGCCCTGGTCTGGTCCGCTTCCGCGCAAGACGTGGATTCCTCCCAATATGAATTTCCGTCTGATGAATTGGCGTATATTCAGCATAACGCCATACAGTTGGATCATCAGCAGAGATTTTCGGTGTCTGCGGGAGTGGCTTACAAGGTGCTGCCGGACACCGAAGTTCATGGGGACTTCTTGTACGGCGACGGACTAAGGGCTGGATTCGCCAACCTGCAAAAGTTGCCCGGCTATTATCCATTGAATGTCGGCGCCGAGCAGACGGTTCACCTCTTCGGCGCCGATTTGAGGCTAAGGCTTGATATTCTCAACGTCTTTGACCGGGTTTACGAACTGCGCAACGGCAGCGGCCTTGGCATAGCCGCTCCGGCCTACGGCCCACGCAGGGCGGTTTACGGCGGCATCAAATCCAGCTTCTGGTGAAGCTGAAAACGCCCTTCATATTATTGTGGATGCGGGGCTGACGCAGCACTCCCCTTGGCTTCCAACGCCGCGACCGCTTCGCGCGGCCCAATTTGCCAATTGCCGTCCGCCCGATCTCCGATCGTCTTGGCCCGTTTGACATAGTCAACCACCAACTCTCGCATGTCTCGAGTCTGGCCAACGACAGGCAATCCCTTGTACATGGCGTACCCATCCTGGCCCAGATGGCGACCGGCGTTGATCGCGACGCGGAATGTCTGGGCGGGATCGATAGGACGTCCTCGAAATTGCAGATCGGCAACCCGATAGCCCACAGGCCGTGTGAGATCGATCCGATAGGAGACGCCCGATGCCTGATCGGGGTTCACGGCGGGAAGCTTCAAGTCCTGGCCGGCAGGCGCGGGCCATTGTGGGTAGAAGGCGGCCGAATGTTCCAGAGCCTCCTTGAGCTCTGATCCGGTCATCTGCACGATCGGATTGCTGTTGGAGGCCGGATAAAGCGCCTGAACTTGCTTGACCGTGACCGGCCCACGAGGCAGTCCCACGTGCGTGTCCAACAGGCTTGAGAGGGCGATGTCGGCGCCGGCTGCGATCTGGGCGTGTTGGATCAAGTCTAACAGCGGATTGTCTTCGAAGTTCGCCCGCGCGCCCGAAAGCGGCCGGGCGGATGTGGCGACCGGCATGTTCAGATAGCGATCCAGCTCTTGGCGGTATGGCCGCACAAGAGTGACGATATCCGGATCGGCCGGAACCTGCGCCGTCACCGGGATCGTGCGCGAATGCTTGGACAGCACCTGCCAGTGTCCGTCCGGGCCTCTGGTCATGGTCACATCCACGCGCGCCAGGGACTGGCCCCAGAACTTGGCCTCGGTCAGCAGCACGCCGTTCATGACCTTTTCCGGCAGTTCGCTATGGACGTGGCCGTACAGGATCACGTCCACGCCCGGAACCTGCTGGACGAACTCTTCCGCGACGTTCTCTCCGGGGACCTGGATGCGCGCGGCCTGTTCTCCGGTGACCGGGTCACGCACGAAGCCGGAATGCAGCAACACGACCAGCAGATCGACCTTGGGCCGTAGTTCGGGAATCACGCGCTTGGCCGACTCCAGGATGGGTTCGAGCCGATAGCCCGCCACGGGCTCGACCACCGGGGCGACGAAGGACACGATGCCGACCCTCACCCCCTTGATGGTCTTGATGATGTAGGGCTGAAAATAGGGCGCGCCCTGGGAGTAAGTCTGCGTAATGTTGGCGCCGATCCAGGGAAAACGCGAGTCGCCCTTCATGGTCCACATGGGCTCGGGGGCGTAATTGAATTCGTGGTTGCCCACGGCCATGGCGTCGTAGCCCATCCGGTTCATCACCGCGATCATGGGATTGAGCGTCTTGGGATGCTTGGCCAGGAAGTAGTTGGTCAGCGTGGACTGCGGGTCCTGCACCATGTCGCCGACATCCACCAGCAGGGCGTCCGGCGTTTTGGCGCGCTCGCGTTTGACCAGCGTGGCGATTTTAGCGAGGCCCAGGTTGGCGGGCTTGTCGGCGAAATAGTCCCACGGTTCGATCCGCCCGTGCAGATCGGTGGTGCTGAGCAGCGTAATGGTCACGCCGTCGCCAAGCCTTGCCTGCGACGAGTCCGGACCCAAAAGCGAGACAATCGCCGTCAGCGCCGCGACGATGATGCGGTTGCGAAGCAAAACGCCCTCCCAGAATATCGTTGGACCTGCAAGCGAGGCGTCGGCATCCTTGACAATCGCTGCGGCTTTGTCAGCCCGTAATCTGGCTGACCGATCAACGCCAGGCGAGATTTAGGGCGCTGACCGCGCCGGCCAATGGCTTTGAGTCAATCGACGGACTTTCACGCGGCGGAAAAAAGACCTCGTCGCGCACATCGCAGGCCTGTCACGAAACCGCGCGAGGATAGCCGCTCAACCCACGCCAAGGATGTCTCGCATGTCCACTGAGTTCAACCGCCGCGGCGTGCTTTTGGGCGCCTCCGCGATCGCCGCGGCCAGCGCCGCATCTGGGCCGGCCTTGGCGGTCACCGGCGATGCGCCGTCCAAGCTGACGGACATTGATCACGTCATCATCTTGATGAAGGAGAACCGATCCTTCGACCATTATTTCGGAACGCTGAGCGGCGTGCGCGGCTTCGATGACCCAACGGCGCGGCAGCCTGGCGGTGGATCGCTGTTCCATCAAGCGGACGCGAAACGTCCGGAAGGCTTCGTGGCGCCATTCTGGCTGAACACCCGTCGCACGTCAGGCCAGCGCGTGGAAAATCTCAGCCACGCCTGGGGCGCGCAGCACGCTGCCTGGAACGGCGGAAGGATGGACAACTGGATCGGCGCTCATCGGGTGACTGACTTCGAACGCGCTCCAATGACCATGGGCTTCATGACGCGCGAGGATATTCCCTACTACTACGCCCTCGCTGATGCCTTCACCCTGTGCGACGGCTATCACTGCTCGGTGTTAGGGCCCACCCATCCGAACCGTTATTTCCTGATGAGCGGGACCAATGATCCGGACGGCCTGCACGGCGGGCCGGCGCTCAACAACGCCGGCAACGCCTATTCGTGGGAGACCTATCCGGAACGGTTGCAGCGGGCGGGGGTGACCTGGCGCGTGTACCACGACTTCGACGACTATGACTGCAACGTCCTTAAGCATTTCACTCAGTATCAAAACCTGAAGTACAGGTCGGAGCTCTACCAGAACGCCATTAAAGACCGGCCGTTCTATGAACTATTGTCGGACCTGCGCACCGGCAATATTCCCCAGGTGACCTGGATCGTGCCGCCGGCGGATGTCAGCGAACATCCGGACTACCTCCCGGCAGCGGGCGAGAACCACACAGCGCAGGTGCTAGAGGCTCTGTGGTCCAATCCGAAGCTCTGGGCAAAGACCGCCTTCATCCTCAACTACGACGAAAACGACGGCCTGTTCGACCACGTGGCGCCGCCCACGCCGCCGCCTGGAACGCCCGGCGAGTTCGTTAATGGACTACCGGTCGGAATGGGCTTTCGCGTGCCCTGCATGGTGATTTCGCCCTTCAGCCGCGGCGGCTACGTGTGCGGCGACGTGTTCGACCACACTTCGACGCTGAGGCTGCTGGAAGCGCGGTTCGGCGTGGAAATTCCCAACCTGAGCGCATGGCGCCGCAAGACGACCGGTGACCTGACCAGCGCTTTTGGCTTTGGCGAACCGGCCCGCTACGACGTTCCGCATATGCCTGAGACGGAGCTGGCGCTGAAGATGGCCGAGACGCGGGTCATGAGCCTGCCCGCGCCGCGTCCACCACAGAAACAGGCCGCGCCTCAGCAGGAGACCGGCTCAAGGCCGCGTCGGATGGCTATCGGCTAGGATCAAAGCAGCCGAGTTCGCGGCCCTCGCTATCGATGTGCTGCCGGCCGACCGATGCTCCTTCGCCCGAGGCTTTGGGCCGCGACGCATGGCGCAGACCTTCCTAACAACTTTGGAACTCTTGCAGCCTATTGTGGCGGCGGTCGATCGGCGGCGCGCGCGCAAACAGGCGCCCGGACAGTCATCGGCCTGTGCTTGGTCTAGTAGATCTTCCGGTGAAGACACATGACTCCTCTCACTCGGTCGCACTTTTTGATAACCGCGCTCACGCTCACGCTGGCGATAGGCGCAGCAACATCGACCACCGCCGGCGTCCAGGGCCCGGGCGAACGGCAAGCGCAAAGCCATCTACCCCAGTCGAATGCGCCCCTGTGGACGATTCTGCGCAAGACAAAGATCGGCCAGGATTCTGTCCGGGGCGTTTTCACAGCGAGCTTTCCGCCGGAGGTCAGGGCGCTCAATGGCCAGGAGGTCGCTCTGTCGGGCTTCATCCTGCCGCTCGACACTGCGATCCGGACCCGTCATTTCCTGATCTCCAGATACACCCCGGTCTGCTTCTTCTGCCCCCCGGGCGAGCCCAATGAGGTGGCTGAAGTCATGACCAAGGCCGGAGTGCGGCTCACCGACAGACTCGTCAATGTTCGCGGCAGGCTCGTTCTCAGCGACAAAGGCGATAAGGGTCTGTTCTTTCAGATCATGGCCGCCGACGCGCGATAGCTTAGGCCGAATTTGCCGCCGGCCTGGCGTGCGTCAGTCCGCCCCGAGTTGGGCGGTATCATCGCGTAGGGCCTTTACCCATACGTCCATGGGAGAGATCGGGCCGTGTAGCGGCGCCATGATCAAAGGATCGATCCGTAGGCGCTGCAGGTTGCCGTAAAGATTGTTCCACATCGCGAGGGACAGCGGCGTGGCGTACCAGGCCGAGAAGTCATCCGCCTCCACCAGGATCCGCTGCTTGGGCAGATACGCGAACGACAGGTATTGGTCGTGGAAGTCGCCGAAATCCCAATGAAATTCCACCGTCTGGTCGCCGTCCGTCAGCACGTACTTGTGTTTGAAGCCGATGATGTTCGCCTCGCGCGGATGTTGGGACAGCTCGTCCGGCTCAAGCGTCCGCGGCTGTTTCCACGCCCATTCGAAGAAGGGCTTGTTGGTCCCGTGGGTGATGATGGTGGCGCCCTCGGCGACGAAGGTTCGAAGCCCGCCGGAGTGGTCGGAGTGGTGGTGCGTGTTAAAGACATATTTGATCGGCTTGTTGGGGACGAGCTTTCTGGCTTCGGCGATCAAGGTGCGGGACCGGGTCTCGTCCAGCGGCGCCTCGATCAACAAGAGATAATCCTTGAACTCCACCAAGACGCTGTTGTGGCCGCCATAGAGCATCCACACGCCATCGGCCATCTTCAGGGGCTGGACTTTATCCGGCATGACCTTGGCCGCGAGCACCTTGGCCGGCACGGTGAGCGCGGCGCCCGGCACATTGGCTTGGGCGCTCGATACGTTCAGCTCGAAGGTTCGGCTGCCGCCCTGGGCCTGCAGGATGTGGGAGGGGAACATCATCGCGCCGTAGCGCTTGTAGTCGGTGAAGAGCACCTGGACAGGCATGTCGCCCATCACCGGCTCGGCCACCGCAGTGTCGATCTCGGTCACCAGCCCCCGGCTGTCGATATCGCCCTTGATCTTATATTTGCCCCACATGAAGGTCAGCGAGGTCTCCTTTTGACCGTCCTTGACGTCGGTCTTGGCCGCCGCGCCGTAGGTCGCCGCCGCCTTCAGGAAGCCGTGCGGCGTCAGAATGATGTTGAGTTGGCGCATTTCCACATCGCCCGGCTGGGGCGACACCGTGTCCGCGGGCGAAGGCGGATTGGAGTTCACCGGCTGATTCCAGGCGTAGTTTCCGCTGACGGCGATTCCCTCGGTGATCGGGTCGGTGAACGGCGCCTGGCCGCCCATGGCGATGGGGTTTTCCTGCGCGTAGGTATGCAGTTCGCGCGAGGAAGCGCTCGGATAGTCAATGGTCCTTGAGTAGGCGGTCAGGTCGGTGGAATGCCACGGTCCGGTGGTGTTCCAGTTCATGCCCACCGCGCCGAGCTTGCCCGTTCCGGCATAGCGGATGGACGTGACGTGACCCATGGCCTTTTCGGCCTTGGCGATCACGGCCTTGGCGTCCTGGGCCAGGGCGGTTCCGCTCGACAGGCAAACAGTCAGAGCGGACACGAGCGAAATCTGACCGAGGGCATTCTTCATCACGCTTCTCTCCTGCGCGCTAATCTGGAAACGTGATGTCGCATGAGAATGCGTCTTTCCGGAGCGATGGCTAATTCCGCGAAACCCGACAACACCCATTCCGCGCCCGCACTTGGCAAACGCCGACCTGGCCCGCAATTCTGCTTTTGAGCCAATTGTCATGTGCAAAGCGTTCTATAACGTTATAACGTAACGGAAAAGGGTGCTTTCGCATCAAGAGCGCGATCATCCGTAGAATTGCCAGGGAAACGCAGGAATCATTTGAAATGAAGTACGGGATCATAGGAGTGGTCGTCGGCGCCGCGCTGTTGGCGGTCGGCACCATGCTCTTCGCCCAGGACGATTCCGAGGCTGTCAAGGCCAACACCTATCCTTTGGCCGCGCGGGCAGGCGTGGACAGCCACGCGGACAAGATCGCCCCGCCCGGCGCGGTCAATAAGGGCCTGTTCGACGACAAGACCTGGATTCGCGGCCATGCCTGGGATGCGCCGCCGGGGGCCAAGATCTGGAACCCAGTCAAGCTGAAGCTGATGCAGGGCGGCAAGATCACCAGCGTCACGGTCAACGGCAACGACGACCCGGCCATCTACTGCGCGGCGGCCAATTCGGGCGTGGACTACATCTGGACCGAGATGCAGCATAGCGGCGGCACCTGGGATTCGGTGCAGAAGATGTGGAACGCCTGTCCGCACGCCAAGGCCGTCGCCGGCGTGCGCGTGGCCAACGCCAATGAGTTCGACGAACAGCACGCCCTGGACCTGGGCGCCCTGGTGCTGGTGATTCCCACGGTGCGCAACCTGGAGGAAGCCAAGGAAGCAGTGAAGTGGGCCTATTATCCGCCGCTCGGTCAGCGCAGCCGGGGCAACATGACCCCGGCCCTGCGCAATGTGCCCGGCGGGTATCGCGAAACGGCCAATGACAACATCGTCCTGATCCTGATGATCGAGACGCTCGACGGCCTGAAGGACGCCGACAAGATCGCCGCCCTGCGCGGGGTCGACGGCATTTTCGCCGCCAGCGGGGACCTGGGCAACTTCTCGGGCTACAAGGCCGGCGATCCGGATTACGAGCGCGCGATCAACATCGTGCATGACGCGGCCCTACGCGCTCACAAGGCGCTGTGCGGTCCCTACACCTGGGTCAATCGGCCGGACTTCAGGTGTTTCCAAGGCCCGGGCGAGACCTCCGATGCGCGCCGTGTTCCTGTGGGCGATCTGCAGGCCTACTTCACCAACCGCTCGAAAAAAGCATTGGGTCCCTTATGGAATACCCAAGGCAGGGTGACCGTCGGACCCTACGCGGGGGGCTAGACCCTAGCCCGGCCGGATTGGTTAAAGGCGGGGCGGACAGGTCGTCGCTCGACGTTGATCCAAGGTGCTCAGATTTCCTCTACTGAGCAGGAAGCCTCGGGCTCCCTCGACTCATTGATAACAGCGCGATCAGGTCGGAATAGGCTTGAGATAGGTTATGTTATAATGTACCACTTTATCTTTCGGGGGCGCTCGTTATCGAACTCGCGTGTCCAGCCAGAAAAGGTCCGCCATGTCACTCAAGACCCAAATTTCTTTGGCCGCAGGGCTAGCTCTGTTAGCGGCGTCCCCGTCTTTCGCCTTTTCGGTCGGCCAAGCCCCCGTTAACAGTGATGGATCCTCTAAGATAGTCGATCCGGACGCCGCCGCCGAGCATATGTTCTCCGGACTGACGACCTCAAATGCGCGCGTCTCCTCGACCCCATCGCACGGCGCCATGGTCACCTATAACTTGACCGGCAAACAGGCGGCGTCTTCGAAGACTGACGACCCCTCATACGATATCGCGGCCCATCCGACTGATCCTCGCTACAACCCCTTCCTCCCATCGGGCTTCTGAATCCGACCCTCGGCCAGAATCTAGGCCGTGCACAGGGTGCGTCCATTGCGAGCCGAGCCTGGGTTGGCGGCGACGGTTGCTGGTCTTCTCTCAGCCGTGGCTATATTGGCGGCCTCGGCGAGCGCGGTCGCGGCTCCGCTTACTTGGCCGGGCCTGAAGTTCGTGGCGGCCG
The DNA here is from genome assembly GCA_964451265.1 of uncultured Caulobacteraceae bacterium. Lineage (GTDB taxonomy): Bacteria > Pseudomonadota > Alphaproteobacteria > Caulobacterales > Caulobacteraceae > BOG-938. The sequence continues at coordinate 20,171 of CAYVHP010000050.1, forward strand.
TCGGGTCGGCTGCGCCTTTTACGGGCGCGACTGTGCGCGGAAAGACCAGGGTGTTGTTGCTGTGGCGACCTGATTGCCCACCCTGTCTAATCGAGTTGAAATCCATCGCGCGTTACGAAGCCGCCGCTGGCCGGGCCGATCTGGTGTCCGTGTCCCTCAGCGGGCCGGATGCGACGAGGGCGAAACTCGCTCAGATAGGCGCCTCGCCGCGACGCCTTTGGTTCGCCTTGGACCGCGATGCGGACGTTCTGATCGCTTTGGGCGGCCCACCGCCCCGCTTGCCCTTGGCCGTGGCGATCAATGCCTTTGGCCGTGTTTGCGGCCGCAGGACCGGTCTTTTGGGAACCGAAACTGTAAAGCAATGGGTAGCCAAGTGCTCTTCGTAAGCGATCTCGTCGCCGGTTATGGCGGCAGGTCCGTGGCGCGATTGCCAAGCTTGAGGGTGGAGGCCGGCCAGGCCGCCCTTATTCTCGGCCCTTCCGGCGCCGGCAAGACCACTCTGCTGCTGGCCATCGCCGGGCTCGTGGACGCCTACGGCGGCTCCATACAGATAGACGGCGTCGAACTAACCACTCTGTCGGCCGCGAAGCGAGACCGATTCCGAGGCGGCAATATCGGACTGGTTTTTCAGGACATCCACCTCATTCCTGGCTTGTCGGCCTTGGATAATGTGCTCCTGTCGCCGTACGCCGCCGGGCTCCGGCAGGACCGAGAAATGGCCATGATCTTGCTGGACAGGCTCGGCCTAAAAGACAAAGCCAATCGTCCAGCCCAGACCTTAAGTCGCGGCCAAGCGCAAAGGGCGGCCATAGCGAGGGCGATGCTGCTGCGCCCAAAATTGATCCTCGCTGACGAACCCACGGCCAGCCTGGATGACGAGGCTTGTCAGGTCGTGGGTGATCTTTTGATTTCCGCCGCGGAACAATCAGGAGCCGCCCTTCTGATCTCGACCCACGATCAGCGCCTGAAGGCGCGCGTCTCCCAGACCGTCGCCGCCGAGCCCATTTTCCCGCCATCGCAGGTCCGTGAGGCCTCGGCGTGACCGGCTTCAAGCTCGTCCTGGCCTTCATAGGCCGCCGCCCCCTGACTTGGGCGTTCCATGCCCTGACCTTGGCGCTCGGCGTCGCTGTGATCACCGCCCTTCTGCTGCTCAGTGAAGGGCTGAGCCGCCGGTTCGATCGAGATCTTGCCCATATTGACCTGGTGGTCGGGGCCAAAGGCAGCCCGCTGCAACTGATCCTGTCGACGGTATTCGCCCTGGACAACGCTACCGGCAACATCCCGCTACAGACGGCCGAGGCCGTGGAGCACCATCCTCTGGTCAAGTTCGCAGTCCCGGTATCGTTGGGCGACAATTATCAGGGCTACCGCATCCTAGGCACCTGGCCCAGCTATGGCGAGCTTTATGGAGCGGAGCTGGCTCAGGGACGTTGGTGGCCGGCTAACACGCCGATGGAAACGGTGATTGGTTCGGAGGTCGCGCGTAAATTCCACATGCATTTGGGCCAGGTGTTCGCCGGCTGGCATGGCCTGACCATGGGCGGGGAGCTGCATGCCGACACGCCTTACACCGTCGTCGGGATACTCAAGCCCACGGGCGCGATCATCGACCGGTTGGTGCTCACAGATATCAGCAGTGTCTGGAAAGTGCATGAACACGAGGCGGTTAAGGAGGAGGGTTTGACGCCCGACGAGGCGTCCGCTCACCGCCAGGTCACGGCCGTGCTGATCAAATACAAATCGACCCTGGGAGCGATTATCTTGCCCAATATGGTCAAGGCGATGCCGGACATCCAGGCTGCCGTGCCAGCCATGGAGACGGCGCGGCTGGTCACTCTTCTTGGCACGGGAGCGGACGTGCTGCGCGGTTTTGGCCTGGGCCTCCTCGGCCTGTCCGCCTTGGGCTTCTTCGTCGCTCTTTTCGCCGCCGTGAACCAGCGCCACCGAGAGCTCGCCCTGCTGCGCGCCCTGGGCGCACGGCCCGGCCGGCTATTCGCCCTGGTGACGGGCGAAGGTCTACTGCTTGGGCTGATAGGCGGCTTGGCGGGTGTGGCCCTGGGACGCGGAGCGGCCATGATCGCGGCGGCGGCTTCGAGCGACACAGGAGGCCCTGCGCTCGCCGTTCCAGCTTTTGGCGCCGCCGAGCTGACTATTGTCGCCGCCGCCGTGCTTCTGGGCTTTCTCGCCTCGATATTGCCTGGCTTGATGGCCTATCGCGTTAATCCGGCGCAAACCCTGCAAACGGGGTGAGGCATGGCCGTACGAAAGCCCCTAACCGTATTTACTGTCGTGGCCTCCTTCCTGCTCTGCGGCGGTTTCTCCATTCAACAGGGGCGCATCATAGGCCCCGATCACATCGACGACCCTTCCTGGGCGCTCTTGGCTGGGAACAAATTCTCCATCGACGAGGCTAAAGGTCTGTACAAAGCCGATTTCAATGACTCGGTGAAACGGCTGGCCGGCCATGACTTCAGAATCGCCGGTTATATGATGCCCCTGGACGCCAAACTTCAGAGCAACCATTTCATCATCGTGCGCCGCAGTCCCGGTTGCCCGTTTTGCCCGCCGAACGCGGTGGGCGAGGCCGTTGAGGTGATTACAAAAACGCCAACCCGCTATACGCAAGAGTTAACCAGCGTCGAAGGTGTGCTTCAGCTTGAGCCCACCAGTTCCGAGGGGCTGTTTTTCAAGTTATCCGGGGCGAAAGTTTCGTGACGTCATCAGCTGTGTTCGCAAACTTGCGAGCAGCAGCGCTTGGGGTTGTGCTATACAAAGCGCTCTAAATCGTCTTGGTCGGGTCCGAAGGAGCCAGTTCGTTTTGAAAGCGCCTCAAATAACAACGCTTGTCGCCGTCGCAGTCATGGCGTCCTCGCTAGGCGTCACGGTTAGGGCGTCGTCCAGCGACGGAACCTATTTTGGCCAGCCCTTGGAAGAACGGCAACTGCAACAGCGCCTCCCTAAGGCTCAAGGCGCCCTATGGGCTCTACTGCATAAAACCAAAATCACGGAAAACGATAAACTCGGCATCTTCAAGGCCAGCCACCCGCCTGAGGTCCAGGCGCTTGCGGGCAAGACCTTGACCGTCACCGGCTTCATGATGCCGCTCGACACGACCCCAAAAGTGAAGCGATTCCTGCTCACGAGGTTTACGCCGGTCTGTCCCTTCTGTCCGCCCGGCGCCCCCAACGAGGTGGTCGATGTCACCAGCGCCCAGCCGGTGGCCTACACTGAAAAGGTTATGACCGTGACGGGCAAGTTCAGCCTAATGAACGATGGCGAAAAGGGCCTGTTCTTCCATCTCGATGGCGCGACAGTCGCCCGTAACTAATCAGGCGTGGTCCGCCGCCGGCGCAATCGGCGCCAGCACCTCCTGAAATTTCAACATGCGGCCAGCATTCACCACGACAAGCAAAACGCTGAGATCCTGCAAAACAGCGGCGACTATGGCTCCGTGTGCGCCCAGCAGACCGCCGCCGGCGGCGGCGACAATGACGACGGTCCAGATCAGACTGATGGCGAAGTTGGCGTAGATGGTGCTGCGGCAACGGCGACTCAGGCGAACGCAAGTCGCCAGTCGGCGCAGATCGTTGCTCATCAGAACAAGATCGGCAGAGGCGAGCGCCACATCGGTCCCCTGGGCGCCCATGGCGATGCCCACCGCGCCAGCCTTGAGGGCCAAGGCGTCATTGATCCCGTCGCCGACGACCAATGGCCGGCGGCCCGCCTCGATCTCCGCCAGGATGGTTTCCATCTTCTGCGCCGGCAACAGTTCGGCGTGAACGGTGGGAATGTGCAAAAGCTCGGCCACTTTCCGCGCCGCCGGCCACCGGTCGCCAGTGATCAGCATCTGCCGCTCTAGGCCCAGCCGCGCGAGGGCGTCCAGCGCCGCCGGCGCCTCGGGCCGGGGGGCGTCGGCCAGCAGCACCCAGCCCATAAAACGCGCCCCGCGTGAAACGCCGGCGACTGGACCATCATGCGGCGGAGCTGGCGAGGCCTTCACGCCCAGCGATTCAAATAGAGCGGCGCGACCCAGAGCCACAATATGCTCGCCATCCCGGGCAACAACGCCCAGCCCGTGCGTTTCGCGCACCTCCGTCAGAACCAAGCGGTCCGCTTCATGCTCGCCAGGGGCCCGGGCCAAGGCCCGGCTGACCGGATGGCTGCTGACGGCGCCCAGTTCAGCCGCCAAGTTGATCAACGCCTCTTGGCTCACGCCCGGTTCGGGCAGTGCGTTCGCCAGGCGAAGTTGGCCAGTGGTAAGGGTGCCGGTTTTGTCGAGAGCGACACTGTCAACCGTCGCCAAGGTCTCCAGGAAGGCGGCCCCCTTGACCAGCACGCCGTGGCGGCTGGCCACGGAGATTGCCGCTATGGAGGTAGCAGGCGTGGCCAAGACCAGGGCGCAGGGGCAGGCCGCCACCAGCATGGTCAGCATCACCGCCGATTGGCCTGTAGCGAACCAGGAGCCCGCCGCGAGCAGGAGCACCAGAATAATGTAGCTCTGCGAATAGCGTTCCAGAAGGCGGGTGACCGGCGGCTTGGCGCTTTCCGCCTCCTTCAGCAGAGCCACGACCCGCCCGAGGGTAGTCTGTTCTCCGACCTTGGTGATCTGCACCACCAACAGGCCATCGGCATTGATTGAGCCGTTGTAGACCTCCGCTCCGGGGGCGACCTCCAAGGGCGTGGATTCGCCGGTAATCGAGGCGGTATCGATGCTCGACTCCCCCTCCAGCACGATTCCGTCCGCCGGGATGACGTCGCCGGCCCTGACTTCAATGATATCATTCGGCTGCAAGGCCTGCGCGGCGACTTCGGTCACGGCGCCGCTCGGCGACAGCTTGCGCGCCAGGGTCCGGGTCAAACGGCTCAGCGCCCGGACGGCCTCCTGCGAGCCCAGCAGAGACCGCTCCTCCAAAATATGCCCCACCGTCATAACCAGGGGAAGCAGGGCCGCGGTGAGCAGGTCGCCGCTGGCCCAGGCCGCCAGCACGGCTATGGCGATCAATTGATCCATGATGCCGTGCAGATCGGGTTTGCGCAGGCTTCGCCAGCCGGCCATCAGGGTCGGTCCGGCGACCAAGGCCGCGGCGGCTCCGGCAACCAACTCGGCCACGTCTCGCTGGGCGGGGCTGATCAACTCTATGGCCCCTGCCACGATCAAGCAGCCGCCGGTGATCAACGACACGGTCAGACGAAGGCCCAAGGACCGCTGTTCAGCAGTGGTGAGGAGGTCGGTGTCCGGTGATGACAGTGCGACTTCGGACATGTCAGCGCCCCACTTGCACAAGGGTGCTCCGAGCGCTCGGCGGGATCGTCACCACGTCCTGCGCCTGAGCAATGATATTGCCGATACGGTTTCGATAAATTTGGTTGGCCAAGGTCGACCCTGACAGCCCATGGGAATCGTTAGCCAAGGCAGTAATATCGGCGGTTCGGGCATTGGCCTTGGTGACCGTTTCCTCGGCGCTCGCCTCGGCATTGGTCAGCATGCGGTCCTTGTCCTCGTCTGCGCCCTGGGCGACGCGTTCGGCGCTAGTCCGGGCTTGGGCGGTGACGGTTTCGGCTTCCTGCACCGCCCGCAGAACCGAATCGAAGGCATCCTTGGCGTCCGCCGGTATTGAGGGCAGCAGATCGACTCGCGTTACTGATATGCCAAGGCTGTTGCCCTGATCGGCCAGGTCGCGCAGGCGACGATTGACCTCAGTCATCAGGTCAGCGCGCAGGTGATCGCGGCTAATGCGAATCGAGGGGGATTGGTCCAACTCCGGGCGCGCGACTAGGATCGCATCCAGGTCACGGCTGCCGCACACTGTTACGGCGCTGGCGATGAACAGCCGTTCCAGAGCCGGCGTTACGTGTGGACCCGCTAGGACGTAAGCTCGCGCGTCATTGATCTGGTAGAATAGGGTTGCATCCAGATGCACCACGCTAAAGTCGCCCGTCAACAGCATGCCCGTGTTCTGGCGCGCGTCGTCGCTGATCGCGGCCACGTCCATGTTCAGTCCGTTCGGATCGCGCGCGCTGCTCTGAAAAGGTTGGATCTTGAATTCGATCTGGCGGGTTGCTGATGGTAATATGAGCACTTCCTCGATCGGCCGCGGCAAGGCGAGTAATAGGCCGGAACCCTGTTCGCCAACAACCTGGCCAAAGCGTGTAACAACCGCCCGGCTTTCAGGTGGAATCACTCGGCAGTTTGAAATCGCCCAGCCGACTCCCAGCAGGAAGACGACCAGATAAAGAAACCGGAACGACAGCGAGAGGGATTGCGCCCAGGCGCCGTTGATCTGCTTGTCGGCAGGAGCGGCGGTCATGGCGCCTTTTTCCGACCCGCCGAAGCGTTCGGGCTCGGCGTCGTCCCAGGCGCCTGCACCAATGCCTGGAACGGAGCGGCGTCGGTGCGCAATACCAGCCGGACGTTGCCAGTTACCACGGAACTCAGCGAATCAAGTGAGCGCAGTAGGGTGTAGAGCGCACGATTGGCGCCGTAGGCCTTCGCGTAGATGCGGGCGGCTTCGAGTTTGGACTTGGCTGATATCGCGGCGACCTGGGCCTGACTCTGGGCTAAGAGGACGCGCGAATCGCGGTCGGCGTCGGAACTGATCTGTGCGGCCGCCTCGGTGCCTTCGGCCTCGCGCTTGGCCGCCACGGTGGCCCGCTCGGCCTGCATGCGCATAACGGTGGCGTTCAGCGTCTCGGTCGGAAGGGTCATGCGCTCCACGCCGACCTGGCGAATGTCGATGCCGTAGGACCGTAGAGCCTCCTGATCGATCCTCGATCGAAGATTGGTCTCGAGCCGCCTCATCTGAACTTTCGAGGGATCGGTGTTGATCAGGTCGGCCAAATCGAAGCTGCTGACGCTGATTTCCAGAGACGAGCCGATGAAGCTGCGCAGCTGCTCGGCCGCCATGTCAGGATCGTTTCGCACCGCGCGCAGGAACTGGCGCACGTGGTCGGGGTCGTCCGGAACCTGCCAGGCTGTATAGGCCTGAACAAGGATACGCAGACCGTCGCGGGTGCCGACATCCTGCAGGCCGCTAGAGGTGGTCCGCAGACGCAGATCAACGGGAATAACGGTCTCGATCGGCGCCGGCAGCCGCCAGGCCAAGCCAGGACGGGTTAGCACCCGAACAGGGTCGCCCAAACGGGTGACCACCAGCGCCTCGCCCGGCGTAACGATCACCGCGCAAGCGCTGAGCACCACTGCAGCGACGACGATGCCTCCGACGATGAACCGGCCGTTGCGCGCCAGCCAAACCTTGGGAGCCTCCCACCGCGACCTGCTCGGTCGCTCTGCGCGTAAGTCCGGAAAAAAATCCACCATCGATCCGTCCCCATCTCCACCGGCTAATCGTCGCTGTCGTCGTTGTTCGCACCCGCCGGTGGCGGCGGCTGCGCGGCCTGCGGCGTAACATCGGCCGGCGGCGGCGATTCTTCCGCCGGCGAGCTGACCGCGCCCGGAGATCGTGTGTCCAGCGTTGGGAACTGCACATCGCGCAAGCGGTTATCTATGATTGTGACCGAGGACGCCTTTGCGAGGGCGCTCTCGACGGCAGCGATCCTCCGCTCGAATACGAACGGCGCCTTGGCGAGGGCATAGGCCTGCTTGTCACTGTCGAACAGAATCGCTTCGCTTTGCGCCTGAGCGACCTGAGTGGCGCCGGTGGCAGTCGCATCGTTGGTGCTGCGGATCACCGTCTGCCGTGCGGTGGAAATTGTGTTCACCGCAGCAGCCTGGCTTTTGAACACCAACGCCTTGGCCCGAATCTCCGCAGCTTGCACGTCGTGATAGGCTGGCGCTGCTCCGGGCGGCGGATGGATGGCTTCGAAGGAAACGGCTAGCACCTCCAATCCAGACGACAGATCGTCCAGCCGCTTCTGCAGCTGGGTCTGAAAGTCCCTGGTCAAGGCCTCGCGATTTTCACCCAGCACGTCCAGCAACTGGTGCTGCACGAAATAGCTCACGAGCAACTGGCCCGACAGCGCCTGGATCAGATCGTCGGGCTTCTCCAGACGATAGGCCGCGTCCATGGCCGCCTGATTTGAGGCGCCGACCCGGTAGATAACCGCCATATCGGTGTCGACCAGCTGGAAGCTCTGCCGACCGTCCTCTTCGCTGGCGATCAAATAGCTGCCCTCGAACGGATGATCGCCGGTCCACAGTCTGTCGGACTCCCCGGAGGGATGGTCTTCCGCGCCGACAATCTTCGGCGGGGTTTCGTTTGGCGGACCCTCGCCTCCAACCCCATTGGGCAAAAGGAACTCGATGGGCAATTGGTGAACGACGCCGTCCTCGACCGGCTTGATCACGCCCATCGGCCAGGGCAGATGGAAATGCACGCCCGGCCCGAGTACGGCCACCGGAGAGCCGAGCGCCTCGTAAACACCTCTCTGATTGACCCCCAACGCGGTGACGCCGGACATAAGCCAGCCGAGCACAACCATGCCCGCCAATACGGGCACGGCGGCTTTGCGCACGTAGGCCAGAGCCCAGCTGCGGGAAAGGTCAATGCCGAGCTGCCGACGAACTGCGGTGTTGACGGTTTTCAGGCTGGGCCACTTTAACCTTAGTACAGCGCCCGCGATTTGGCTGTCCGCGGCGGCGCGCCGAGATTCCACTGGAGCGAACGGAATGAACAACAGCGCCGCCCCGCGGCCGAACAACTCCATGGCGACCGCGAACAGTAGGAGCACGATCAATGTCTGGATGCTCGTGGCCCATTTGAACCCGATGGATGACAGCACAAGCACCACGCCCAGCCCAAGCGCTGTGCTTAGCGGGACGCGGGCTAGGCGGTTGATCTGCGGCGCCTCTGGCACGAATTCAGCGGAGAGATTGGCGAAGGTTCTTTCGAGAACCAGCAAAGGAAACACCCCGATGATCAGGGCGGCGCCATAGATTCGTTGCATCAGCACCGGAATCTGCGGCTCGGGCGGCCGTCGCCACAGGACGACAATGCCCACGACCAACAGGACCCCGCCCAAGCCGCTTATGGCGCTTTGAAGCCATCCGGTGATGGCCTCGCCGTCTAGGCTGGGCGGTTGCAACCGATTGAATTGATCTTTTGCAATGGCCTGCAATTTCCGGCGCCATGACTCCGCCGGCTTGGTCTCCGCCGAAGGGACGGTGGTCTCAACACCAGGCTGCGACGCCACAGGCGGCGCCGGGGAACGCGGGGTCCAGCGGCCGCTCTCGGTATCGAGCAGTCGATTTCGGCCAAAGGCCATAGCCGCGGCCGACAAGACTCCCGCCGAGCCCAGTCCTAGCGCTAGGCCGACATAGCCCAGGACCCTCGGGACAAGGATAGGAGCGCGCCAAATCAAAGCCGGGCCGATGACGCCGGCTGATCCCACAAAAAAGAGAAACGCGCCGAGCACGGCCAGCGCCGCGCCAAATCCCAGCAAGGAGGGAATATAGCGCCGAGCGGCGGTGAATGCGGCCAAATCCGACAGCATCAGTGCTGCGCCGACGCCCCATAACTGACCCAAGCGCCCCCTCTGATCAAAAGCTCGCGACCCCGACCAACCACGTCTTCCGCCCCCCAATGATGGTAATATTATAACATATCTTTCCGACCGTGAAAGAGATGGCGTGCGGGTTCAAGGGGGACCGGCGCGGGATTGCGCGGGTTAAGCTGAGCCGTTCGTCCCCGGACAATCTTCTTTGGCGACCTGAGCCACTGGAGTATCGTGGGCGTGCAAAAGCAGCGGTCGGGCATGCACCCGGCTGGTCATTAGGAGGAGCGCGATGATCCGAATCCCGACGAGCCTGCTCGCGGGCTTGCTCTTCCTCGCCGCCCTGTCCGCGCCGGCGGGCGCCGCCGATAAGGTTCCCGCCTATGTGGCCGCCGCCGTCGCCGATCCGTCGCGGCCGGAGCTGGACACCCAGCGCGACCCAGGACGCCTTCCGGCGGAGACCGTCGCTTTCGTCGGGGTCAAGCCGGGCGACAAGGTCGCCGAGTTGATCCCGGGCGGCGGCTATTTCACGCGCATCCTCGCCAAGGTCGTGGGACCTAAGGGCCATGTCTACGCCATCAGCACCTCGGCCCGGGGCGCAGGCCCCAGCCAGGCGATCGCGGCCGACCCCGCCTATGCCAATGTATCGGTCGTGGTGGGCCCGCTAGCGGACCTCAAGCTTCCCGAACCGGTCGACGTGGTGTGGACCACCGAGAACTACCATGACCTGCACAACCCGCCCGGCGCCGATATGGGCCCGATCAACAAGGCGGTATTCGCCGCCTTAAAGCCGGGAGGCGTCTATTTCGTGCTCGACCACGTGGCCGCTCCGGACGCCAGCGCCGAGGACATGCGGACGCTGCACCGCATCGATCCGGCCATCGTCAAGCGCGAGGTGCTGGCGGCGGGTTTCGTGCTGGCGGGAGAAAGCGATCTGCTGCGCAACACCACCGACACCCATACGGTGGTCAGCCACGATCCGACGATGCACGACAAGACCGACCGGTTCGCCCTGAAGTTTCGCAAGCCGAAATGAAGGGCTGTTCAGGGCAATATTGCCATGCAGGCTCAAGTTTTATGGCGGCAGGGCGTGGATGACCGACGAGTCCGGGCGGGTTCGCCCGCAACGCTCGAAGCCGGACCGAGCCCTGATCCGGGTGGCGCCAGCTGGACGACAACGGCTCTCCAGTTTCCCTCAAAGGCTCTTCGGCGCGCCCGGAGTCCTATCAAACGCGCACTGACCGCTATTTCGAACGTGTCTTTGGTTTCGCTTTTGACGGCGCCGCCTTGGCGCCGCGCCCGGCGACGCCCAGTCCGATCTTTTTGGCCATCGCCGATCGGCTTGCGGAATAGTTCGGCGCCACCATCGGGTATCCGCTGCGAAATCCTCCATCTCTCGGCGTAAATCCGAGAACAAAGCGGACACCTGATCTGAGCCAAGATCGGCGCGGGCTGGCTCTGACGCCAGAGTTAGCCGTCCATCCACCCACTCGGGTTCAATTGTCGCCGAGCGAAGAGAAGGCAACTCAGGGGCGGCAGGGGTCGACGCGGTTATGCTGACCGTCGGAGGATTCATGCCGACGACGACCGAAGCAACATTGTCACTGGCGCGGGCGGTTTCGGAAATCGCGGCATGATGGCTTACTCGCCAATCGACGTCGCGAGCGGCTAGCTCCGAATCGGCGGTTGAAGGCAAGGGATTAGGAACCGGCGCATGGGGCTCCGCTTCAGCCCCGTATGGCCCAACTCCATACGCACCTGCGCCATATGCACCGGAACGATCTGCCGTGCCCTTGCCTTCCTCAGTCTCGGCGCTTTCTTCGATCAGTTCTGCTGAAGGGTTTAGGTTTAACCCGGCCTGTAGGCTTGCCGCCCCACGTGCAACTCCCGAGGCATGTGCAACGTCAGTCGTCTTTGCAACTTCGCCTGCAACTCCGGTGCCGTGTAGCACGCCGGGGTTCACGTCTTGATCTGAAGGGTTGGCCATCTAATAGGAAATTTACGACGTGACGTCTTGATCATAGGGGGCAACGGCGTCTTGCCCAAGCTGTTGGCGAGGGCATCGGCGCGGCTGAACGGCAAGTTCCTGGCACCACGCCAATTTCCGCTAGTGGCGCATCCTGGACCTTGAACTTCGCCACTGGCTCGCCAAGTGTCGTTTATGAGCTCTGCTATTACATTGAGCCGCCGCCAGGCATTCCTTCTTCCGCCCGTGGCGCTCGGCCTCTATGGCGCCACGGGCCTAGCCAGTAGCTATGACGGCGTCACAGCATCAATTCGGGCCCAAGCGCTTACCCATCTGCGAGCTATCCACGCCAATCGCACCTTGGGCCGGCCAGGCGCCAACGCTTACTGGATTCTGGATTCTGGATTTGGGTGACGCCTACGTCCAGGCGTTGGCGACATGGGATTCCGATACGGTTTGGCTTGAAGCCCGTGCGTCCCAACGAGCGCTGATCGGGTTACCGCTTTGGCAAGCGCTGGGGTTCGATTCCCTTGGTTCTGGGCCAAACCCTAGCCTTGAACTTAGGATCGAAGGCGACGCCGATCTGAAGCGCATCGCCGACATAGGAGCAAGGGCGCTGGTGTTGGTCGCTGCGCCCTTAGGCGGCGACAGACTTTTCTCCACTCTCAAGCTCCCAGGTCGGCTGGCTCAAATAGCACGCCTGCCGCTAAGCTGGTCCTAGGGCGATGGCGCGCCGCCGGGGCCGCTCTCGGCTGATCATGGTGCGTGGTGCGGACCTAGGCATCTCCCAGTCCTTCGGCATCGGCAGTTGTTGACGCCGGGCCTCGCGCATCCGAAACGTCATGTTTGGCTTGGTCCAGAACGCGCTTCAGCAGTTCATGCTTTTGACCATCGAAAGCGGCGTTGATATCGTCGGAGTCAAACCCTTCCGCATTGAGCGTTGGGACGGCCACTGTGCTTTGAAATCGAGAAAGTTCCTGGGCAGCGGCCGCCAAATTGCGACGCCCATAATGATCCGGTTGCAACAACATCCGCACTCTGGTCGCCAAGGCGTCATTATATTTGGAATAAATTTCCTTCAGCCGCAGATTCAATTCAACCGCGGTTGAGGCTGCAGATTCCACAGCGCTGCGGCTGGTCCTTGCGTCGGCTGTCTTCTTCGCGCCTAACCACCGGACGTGTTGAATCACGCCGACAACTAGTGAAATGAAAGCCAACACCAGGGCGATGTCCCCCAGCGCCATGAGAGCGGCGAAGGGGTAAAACGCGGCCTTGGGCGGGTTGCTTCCCAATACCGATTCGATGATGAGCGCGCCGCCTAAGTTCAGCACCATCGTCGCAAGAAAGCCGAGTGCCAGAAAGGCGGTCATCCGGGATAGGCCGAACCATTTTCCGGGGACGATCGGCTTTAGCCATTTGTGGAACATGTCTGCAACCAGGGCCATCAGTCGCCTCCATTAAGCAGTCGGTCGACTAACTCGGCATCAATGGTCGGACGCTCTTTGGGTATCGGGGATGGCGCGGGGCGGTTCGAGATCACGCGCTGCGTTTCCTCCGCACGGGTGCGTTCCTGGGCGACGCGCACCATGCCTGGTATCAAAAGGAGGTCTAGGATTGTCCAAATGCCCACACCGCCCAGGGTGCAAATCATGAGTAGTCCAGTGCCCCATCTGCCTAGATAAAAGCGGTGAATTCCAAAAAGGCCCCCCAAAAACCAGCAAATATAGGCCACGCTCCCCCTGGGCGCCCTATTGGCCACACGAGCCTCGATCAGGGTCAATTCGGCCAGGTCGTTAATCGACATGCCCAACTCCGTCGGCTGCGCCGGGGAGGAAAAACATTATGGCTATCCTTCCCCGAGCGCCTGGTGATCGGGGAGTTGAGAAGCCTACCGTTAGGGAGACCGCGCCAGTCTTTAGGCTTTCGCCCTGGACATACACTGACGCCTCCCCGACCTCACGGTCGAGGAGTGCTGGTCACGGCTGCACACGAGCCGCTAACGGTAGGGGTTCTCACGCCCCGGGGCCGCGGAGCGGCCCTGCGGCCAAGTTAGTCTCAGTTGGCCGCCCAAGTCGAGCCGGACTTATCGCTCCTGCGGGTCTTCGGGATCGCCGCGGTATTTTCTGACTAATTTCCACCCGGTGATGCGAAGAGCGTGGATTGCATGCTCTTGCGGAAGGTGGAAGCACCCGTCCAGCTGAGATCTGTGCAATTTTCCGCTGATGTCGTAGTGGAAGCCACTGGAGTCTGGCGGGATTTGAATGACCCATATTTCGTCATCGGTCGGCGCCTGCTTTTCGGATTCCTGTCGGTAGAATTCGGCGATGCCCCTCCCGTCCGTCCAGCTGTTGGCGGAGTCTAGGGCTTGGGAGGTCGAGTCGACCTGGTCGTCGTATTTGCCATTTGGAAATACCGTGAGCTCGTAGAGGTAATCTTCAAGCCACGGCGCCTCGGCAGGCAGGTGAACGAACCCGTTCTCGATCAGAGCGGTTTGGTTGACCATCCGGGTCTGCTTGTCCCGCGTCGGTTTGACCGGCCGCAGTTTGCCAAATCCTTCCTCACGCAGTTCCTGGAGAATCTGAGTTCCCGAAGCGCGGTCTTCGACATAGACGATCAAAGCCTCATGCAACTGCGCCTGTTGGCGGACAGCGCGCTTCAATCCGGGATAATTCAATCGGGCGCGGAAGACATGCAGTAGGTACATGTGTTTGCCCTTCACGCCCCAGGTCGTGCAAACGCTGTAGTCGCTCCATTCTTCGATGGTGTTGGCGGTGTCCCAGGACTGGATGACCCGGTTAAATGCCGCGGGTAGGTCCGCAGGATGATAGCGCCGAAACCAGATGGGCTTGATCAGGCCGCCGCCCGCCGGCGCCGGGCGCTGTTGGTATTGAGTGGCGAAAATGGCCTCGCCCACAGTTCGGCGGATATCCATCAGCGCTTGCAGCGGGATTCGCTTTGGATGAAGGACCTCGCCCTCCCGTCGTCGGAAGACATGATCGCCCAGGAACGTGGAGAAAGGGATCGCCTGATCCTCCTCCGCGATCGCCGGCAGGTTCACGACGTCCCACTTTTCGCCCAGGCCCTGCACATGGCCGACGAAGTCGTCCTCATGAAGACGTTGCATCACAATGACGATCCGATAGGTCTCAGCGTTGTTGCTGCGGCTGTGGAACGTCTGCTCATAGGCCTGATTGGTAGATCGCCGCAGGGCGTCCGAGAGGGTCTCGCCGGACTTTTGCGGATCATCAAATATCAGGCAGTTGCCGCCGACGCCGGTGGCGACGCCATCAATGGATGTGGCGCGGCGTATGCCACCCTGCTGTGTGCGAAGGGTATGTAGGGGCTGGCGGCCGCCAGCCAGGACGTGCCCGAACGCTGCGATGTACGCCTGGGACTTCATGATGCTTTGCGAGCCAAGGGCGAACTCCTTGGCGAGATCCTGGCTGTAGCTGACGCATAGGATCTGCTCGGACGGATCGCGTCCCAGCACGAACGCGGGCAAGGCCATGGAGACGCAGAACGACTTCATGTACCGGGGTGGAAGCGTGATGATCAAGCGCTTGCAGCGCCCTTCGGCGACGTCTTGTAGTCGTGAGCACATCAGGTCCAGGTACGGCGCCCAAATCAATTGATCGCCAGGCTTGGTCGCACCAAACATGACCTGCACGAACGTCGCCAGGTCGTTGCGGATGAGGACCTGCTCAATGTCATCGCCACAATCATCTCGCCACAGAGGGTCATTAGCGCGCTGAGCCATCGTCGCCTCCATCGCCATCAACACGCGCCTTGAGCACGTCGAGGATTCGCTGATCGCGCTTGCGGCGGGCCTCCAGATCGACTTGATCTGCGCCGCCTTGGCCCGCATCGCGCATCTGTGCGGCCGCCAGGACATCCAGCATCAGCTTGATGGCCTTGGCGTCGCCGCCTGCGGCTTTATTCGCCTGCTGAGTGAAAGCGGCCTCCAACTTGGATATTTTACGTGACCGGCCTGCGATCTTGACCGTCACGGTTTCGTCCAGGGCCCGCTGGACCATGGTGGCGAGGTTCTGGGAGCCCTTCTTGCGGCCTGCCGGATTACCCGACTGCCCTGGCTTGAACCGAGTTTCCGCCGGCGGCTTGCCGTATCCGATCTTGTAGGTCTTGCTCATTGCGCGGCCTGCGCGCATGCGGCCAGGGCGTCAAAGGTCTCGCCTGTGGCTTGAAGCGCCGCCGCCTCGCCGGTCAGGCGCTGCCACCTACGGATGGTCAGGTCGATATAGAGTGGATCCAGTTCGATACCGCGGCAGCGCCGCCCGATCCGCTCACAGGCGATCAGGGTGGTCCCTGATCCCAGGAAGCTGTCCAGGACCAAATCGCCCCTGGCTGTGACGTCCAAAAGAGCGTCCGCCACCAGCTGAACCGGCTTGGGCGTGGGGTGTTGGGCCAGCAAGTCGCCTTCCTCGGAGCTGCGCAGGAAGGTGTTGGCGCCGGGATAATTCCAGACATTGGTGCGGTTTCGGCCATAGGCGCCGAGCTGGACGTTATTACGGTGGCTTGCCGCGCCTTTGCGGAAAACCGCTACGAACTCGTGGGCGGAACGGTAGAGCGAGCCCATTCCCCCGTTGTTCTTGGCCCACACGCAGATATTCAGAAGGACGTCATATGGTGCCCGTCCGGCGGCCAACAGGTGTTCGATGTGGCGCCAGTCGGTGCACCAGAAGTGCACCGAACTGTCATGGCTGTGCTCGGCGGCCAGACGACATGCCGAGGCCAAGAATACGGTGAATTCCGGGCCGGCCATCTCTCCGACGGCGAAGGCGAATTCGCGGTGCTTGCGTTTGCCCTTGCCGCTGACGTGTCCGTTGATGGGCACATTATATGGGGGATCGCAGAAAGCGGCGGCGACGCGATCATCGCCCAAGACGCGGCCGTAGCCCTCAGCATCCAGCGCGCCCGCGCAAATGATGCGGTGGTCGCCCAGGATCCACACGTCACCAGGCCGGCAAACCGAAATGCCAACGGGAGGCGGGGAGTCGTCTGGATCCGGCGTGCCCAGGTCTTGGTCCTCCAGACCCTCGATCTTCAGATCAATCTCGCCCATGGAAAAGCCGGTGTCTTCCAAGCTGAAGTCCAGATCGATCTGGGCCAACGCATGCAGTTGCAGCGCCAGTTGGCGCTCGTTCCACTTACCCAGTTCGCTGATGCGGTTGTCGGCCAAGGCGAAGGCGCGGGCCTTCGCGGGCGTAAGGTGCTCGACCGAAATTGTAGGAATTTGAGCCCAGCCCAGCCGTTTGCACGCCTCCATCCGCGCATGCCCCGCCAGCACCTTTAAGTCGCGGTCGATCAAGATCGGGGTGACGACCTCGAAGGTCTGGATGGCTCGGCCTAGGGCGCGAAGCTGTGGCTCTGGGTGGCTGCGGGCGTTTTCGCCATCGATAATCAACGACTCGATTGGCCGTTGGATGATCGCCATTTCGCGACGGTGCGTTGGTGTCTGCGGTTTTGGTCTGAGCCTCATGATCGCCCCTCGAGTTGAAGGGCCAGCGTGAGTCACGTTCGATATGCAGTCGCCTTCAAGAAATTCGAATTTTCTTGTCGGGCGGATCGATGAGAATTTTCACGAGAAGCGAGGCCGGCGTCTCCATGTCCAGCCGCTTGGCGTTTGACTGAATCAAGAGCGCATTGTCCTTCGCCAAATGGGTAACAAATTCAATCGCGCTGCGTTGGAAAACCAGGTCCCCGAGCGCCTTGGGTCGCAAATCTACGCTGGTGACGGCCAGATAGCTCTGCACCGCCGCTGCAAGGTGGATAACTGGGCTGGATTGGCGCCAAATCCGTTCCTTCTGGTTTTCCGCGTCTTCAGACCCCAGATCCGCCAGCGTTAAACCGATCAATTGGTTGATCGAAGTGCTGTTTACCCCGACGGGTAGCTCCACTTGGTTGCCGGCCAAATGCGCCAGTTTCACGTTGCACAGCCGACCAGCCAACATTCGATCACGAAGTCGCCGGCGAAATGTGCGCAAATCTTTGGCCCTCTGGTCCTCGGTGCGGGCGAAGTGGATGGGCTTGATCTGATGATAGGAATTCGCGAATTCGGGGATCGTTCGTGCGCGTTCCATCAACGCCGTGGCGCAGATAGATTGATGGACGCGGTCGAACTGGTCCGTGGATTCAATTTCGGGAAAAGCCAGCAGCGCTAATAGCAAGGCGCCCCATTCATAAGGCTGACCCGTGGCGAAATCGATCCACCAGCTCATATCGACAGGCCGCTCATCCATTCGGTTTTTGCCTCAGCTGTTGAAGCTTAGGCGACGAGCCTGACACCCTACTGGACTTCGGGGCAAGAACGAGCGTTGGTCGTCTTGTCCTGATGACGTGCCCGGCATTCCGGGCTCGCGCTGGTAGGGGCCGCGGAGGTCGCGGCTCCCTATCGGAGGGATACCATGACCAACCTCACAGACACCCAAATCGCTTTGCTAACCGCAGCCGTCCACGCCGAAGGCGGCTCCATCGACATGCCTTCTGAAGGCAAGAGATCGATCGCTGGATTGATTAAACGCGGCTTGTTGATCTCCATCCCGCAGGAGGATGGGCCAAGGCGCCTTCTCATCACTGAGCTGGGCAAATCCGCTATCGCCGACATCGGTGGGCAAGCGCTCGATTCCGGACCTGTCGCCCCGCCGCCGGTTCATGAAGACACCGCCAACCCGCTCGCGAAGGGCCATGGCAAAATTGCCAGGCTCGTCGAACTGCTGGCGGACCCCCACGGTTGCACGATCCAGGCAATGATGGCTGCGACGGGGTGGCAGTCCCATTCAGTGCGGGGCGCCCTTTCAGGCGCGATCAAGAAGGGGTTGGGATTGCCGGTCGTGTCTGAGAAGTCGGACGGCGTTCGCCGCTACCGTATTTCGGCAGTGGCCTCGGCGTGAGCGATTCAGCATCCATCGCTCGAGAGGTCCAGGCCCTTCAGGGCCTGGACCTAGAAGGTCTGCGGGCCATCTGGCGTCGTCGCTTCGGCGTGCCGCCAAAGCTGCGCTCACAGGAGCTTCTGCGTTTGGCCATTGCTTGGCGTATCCAGGCGCAGGCGTTTGGCGGCCTGGACGCCCAAGCGCGTCGGCGCCTGCGTGATGGGGCGGCGCTGGGCCAAAGCGATCATGTCAGCGTCGGTGTGCGCATCGTCAAACAATGGCGCGGCCAGACCTTTGAAGTGGAGCGGACCTCAGCGGGCTATCGTTGGCGCGGCCAGACTTACCCCAGCCTGTCTGGTGTTGCTCTGGCCATCACTGGGGTTAAGCGCAACGGCCCGAAGTTCTTCGGGTTGCGCGAGGATGAGGGCTGGCCATGAGCGCCACGCTCCGCTGCGCCATCTATACTCGCAAGTCATCAGAGGAGGGTCTGGACCAAAGCTTCAACAGCCTCCACGCCCAACGGGAGGCTTGCGAAGCCTATGTGCTGAGTCAGGCCGGGGAGGGATGGTCGGCGCTGAAGGCGGCCTATGACGATGGCGGCTTCTCGGGCGGGTCGATGGACCGTCCGGGACTGAAGGCTCTGCTGGGCGATATTGCTAAAGGGCCCATCGACGTTGTGGTCGTCTACAAGGTCGACCGGCTGACCCGCTCCTTGGCGGACTTTGCCAAGATCGTTGAAGCCTTCGATGGCCAGGGCGTTTCGTTCGTGTCGGTCACCCAGGCGTTCAACACGACAACGTCGATGGGACGTCTAACACTGAACGTGCTGCTGTCGTTCGCCCAGTTCGAGCGTGAGGTCACCGGCGAACGCATCCGCGACAAGATCGCCGCTTCCAAGAAGAAGGGCATGTGGATGGGAGGCGTGCCGCCGCTGGGGTACGACCTTCCGGTCGATGCCGTTACCCGGGCCTTGGTGGTCAACGAGCCTGAAGCGCAGACCGTGCGCATGATCTTTGGTCGCTACCTTGAGCTTGGATCTGTTCACGCCGTCATGGCGGCGTTGGCGGCAGAGGGGATTAAGTCAAAGGCCTGGATTTCGTCCAAAGGGCAGGCCAAGGGCGGGCTGCCATTTAACCGCGGCGCCCTGTTCCATCTACTTCGCAACAGGGTCTACCTCGGCGAAATCACTCATGGGGACATCGCCTACCCCGGGCCCCATCGCCCCATTGTCGATCATGCGATCTTTGATGAGGTGCAACGGCGCCTTTCCGCGCAAGCGGTCCGGCACAGGACGCGCACGACCAGGGTCTCAACTCAGCCCTTCAAGGGGCTGCTGTTTGATGCCGATGGTGCACCAATGAGCCCGACCTTCACCCGGGGCCGCAATGGCAAGCTCTATCGCTATTACGTGTCCGCTCCGCTCCAGCAGGGCGTTCGCCGCCAGCCAGAGGACGAAAAGATCCGAAGAGTTCCGGCCGATGCGATCGAGTCTTTGGTCACCGGTTGCCTCGGCAGAATTGCTAGGGCTGCGGACGACGCCCGAACGGCTGGCCTTGTCCGGGTTGAGGTTCATCCAACCACGGTGCAGTTGGTGATCAAGCGCTCGGCTGTCTTTAAGCGCCAAAGCGATCCGCAGGCCCAACTTGAGGCGCTGGCCGCGCGCATGGGCCCTGAGGAGAGAGTGATGCCGGAGGCAGATGACGACAGCCTGTTTAGGGCAATATTGCCATGCCGGCTCAAGTTTCATGGCGGCAAGGTATGGATGACCGACCACGCCGGACGGGTCCACCCTCAGCGCTCAAAGCCAGATCGAACTCTGATCAGGGCCCTGAGAACGGCCCATGAGCTCATCCTTCAAAACGCTCGGTCGCCTTCGGGAAAGCCCCAGGACCTCGAGCCCGGACCAGCGCCGCACCGACCGTATGATCGGCGTCTTTGCCGAATGGCCTTTCTCGCGCCAGATATTCAGACGGCCATTTTGGAGGGCAAACAGCCCCCGGCGCTTTCGCTAGCCACCTTCATGGCCGAAGAGATCGATCCTTCATGGGAAAAACAACGGCGCGCATTTGGATTTCCCTGCTGATCAGCCCTCGCCGGCCATCGTGGCATTCCCTGCAATGGCGCGCCAAATTCCCTGCAAGGCGCTCAAGAATTCCCTGATCTGATCCGAGCAGGGAATTGGGCCTGCCGAAGGGCTAAGTATGCTGTGGGCTTCGATAATTTCGGCGGGCGTGTTGCCATTCCCCAGATAATCGGCCGGCTTCACGAAGGCTTCCCTGTAGATTTCCCTGTTCCAGGGAAACTCACCTGAATCCCAGACTCGCGGAGACATTGGCCAGTAAAAGCCCTGGAAATGGTGTGGAAGGTGGGGTTGGACGGGCGCAAAAAGTGGGTTTGGCCGCCAAAGGCAGACTACTTACCGACGGTTAGGTCTGTCAGGAGTGCTGGGAGACTGTTTCGGAAAGTGGTTGGCGGTGAGAGAGGGATTCGAACCCTCGTTACGGTTTCCCGTAAACACGCTTTCCAAGCGTGCGCCTTCAACCACTCGGCCACCTCACCATACGCGCGGCCCTCCGATGGGGGGCCGCGCGAAGGCGCGCACTATACTGATGGCGGGCCTGGGGGCAAGGGAGCGTGAGCGGGTGGCGAAATAAGCTTGGCGTCCTTACATTTGCGTAGATGAGCGCGGCGGCTTGGGAGACCTGAAATGACGTCGAAAACTGAAACGGCCGTGCTGGCCGGGGGCTGCTTTTGGGGCATGCAGGACCTGTTGCGGCGCTATCCGGGCGTGATCTCCACCCGGGTGGGCTACAGCGGCGGCGATGTGCCCAACGCCACCTATCGCAACCACGGAACCCATGCCGAGGCGATCGAGATCGTGTTCGATCCGGCGGTGATCAGTTTTCGCAAACTGCTGGAGTTCTTCTTTCAGATTCACGATCCGACCACCCTCAACCGTCAGGGCAACGACCGTGGGCTGAGCTATCGCTCCGCCATCTTCTATACCAGCGACGAGCAGAAGCAGGCAGCCGAGGACGCTATCGCCGACGTTGACGCCTCCGGCCTATGGCCGGGCAAGGTGGTGACCGAAGTGGCGCCCGCCGGACCCTTCTGGCAGGCCGAGCCGGAGCACCAGGACTATCTGGAGCGCTATCCCGCCGGATATACCTGTCATTTCATTCGGCCCCACTGGACCTTGCCGCGCCGGGCGGGCGCCGCCTCAGCTTGAGCGGCCCGGATCGGGGTCTTGAATCCACCGCAAAGTGAGGCGAAACTGATTTCGTATTGGAGCGTTCGGACCCTGTAACCGCGAAGGGGGTCTTCACGTGTTTCATTCGATGTTGCGTCGTTTCGTGACGGTGGGACGCTTGGTTGTGCGGGCTCCCGACGGCGTCGCTCGCACCTATGGCGACGGAACGGGCCCGGAGATTGCCATCGGGCTGGCCAAGGGCTGGCCGCTTAGGCTCATCCTCAATCCTGACTTGGCCTTGGGCGAGGCCTATATGGAGGGCGGCCTGACCTTTGAGCAGGGTGACTTGCCCGGTTTGCTCGATCTGATCGGGAAGAATGTACTGCTGCATAGGCGGGGCCCAGGCGGTTTTGTGCGCGCCATGGCCCACGCCATGAGCCTGCTGTCGCAATTGAATGACCGACGGGCCTCGCGCCGCAATGTGGCTCACCACTACGACCTGTCGACCGACCTTTATCGCCGGTTCCTCGACGAGGACATGCAGTACTCTTGCGCCTATTTTCAGCGTCCGGACATGACCTTGGAGCAGGCGCAGAAGGCCAAGAAGATTCACATCGCCGAGAAGCTGCGCATCCAGCCGGGCATGAAGGTGCTCGACATCGGTTGTGGCTGGGGCGGGCTGGGATTGGAACTGGCCGCGACCTATGGCGCCCAGGTGCACGGGGTGACCCTGTCCAAGGAGCAACTGGCGGTGGCCCGAGCGCGGGCGCTGGCGGCGGGCTTGGCCGAGCGGGCGCATTTCTCCTTGACCGACTATCGCGATGTGAAAGGCCCGTTCGACCGGATAGTGTCGGTGGGTATGTTGGAGCATGTGGGCGCGCCCAATTTTCACGCCTATTTCGAAACGGTGCGCGCCCTGTTGGCGCAGGACGGGGTCGCCCTGATCCACACCATCGGCCGGCGCTTGCCCCCCGGGGTGACCCAGCCGTGGATTGCCAAATATATCTTTCCGGGCGGCTATATTCCTTCCCTGTCGGAGGTGTCGGCGGCCATCGAAACTGCCGACCTGTGGCTGACGGATGTGGAGGTGCAGCGCCTGCACTACGCCGAGACTCTGCGTCATTGGCGCGAGCGGTTTATGGCCCAGAGGGACGAGATCGCCCGCATCTACGACGAGCGGTTCTGCCGCATGTGGGAGTTCTATTTGGCCGTCAGCGAAATCGGCTTCCGCTACACGGGTCTGATGATCCTGCAACTGCAGCTGGCCAAATCCGTCGACGCCTTGCCCATCACCCGCGACTATATGATCGACGGCGAACGCGAGCAGGCGAGACCGGCGCGCAGGCGGTCAGCGGCTTGATCAACGGAAGGCTTGTCCCGGTCCCCGCTAAATCGCTTGAACGGGTCCGGGATAACTGGCGACGACGGCATCGGCCGTGACAAGGAGGATGCCTTCTATCGTCGCCTGAGCGACCAGCATTCGGTCAAAGGGATCCCTGTGGATCTGCGGTAAATGCGCCACGGCCGCAGCGTGAGCGGCGGAGATGGGCAGTTCCACATAGCCGTTATCGAGCAATCCGCGACGCAGAACATTGGCGTCGGCCCGAAAATCCGGGCGGCCCAGCCCCGCCTTTATCGCCACCTCCCAAATGCTGGCCGCGCTGAAGAAAATAACGTTATCAATGTCGGAGATCAGGGCCTGCGCCGGCGGAGGTAAATCACCCGGCGTCACGGCCCCTGCCGCCCACAGCAAGACGTGTGTGTCGAGCAGAACCTTCAATTCGACAGACCGAACAGCCGCTCGATCTCCGCAGCGCCCATGTGGTCGAAATCGTCGGGAACCATGATCTGGCCCGCCAGAAAGCCGATACGACGAATCTGCGCGCCTTCGGGCGCGTCGATGGACGTCACCTTCGCCAGTGGCTTGCCCGCCTTGGCGATGACAAACGGCTCGCCCTTTGCGGCTTGGTCCACGAGCCGCGACAGGTGGGTCTTCGCTTGATGTATGTTTATGGTCAGCACGGATCGCCTACAAACTTAGTTCAGTGAGCTTAGTCTTATAGGATTAAGGCGTCAAGGTGCGCGGAATGGATCGACGCGATACCCGGCTGGGTTATATGAAGCTGTCGCCCGCGATCGGCCTACCGCAGCAACTCGACCGTTATCCCCAACGCGGCCCGCTTATTCGGTCCCGCCATGACGAGCCTCCATGATTGGCCAATCCTAGAAATTGGCCATAATGGAATATAGGCCAAGATCAAAAGATCGGCCGCAAACGATAAGCTTGGCTTAGCTTGAGCCCAACAACCGCTCCACGATCAAATCCGCCGCCTGTTCGGGTGATAGCGAGGTGGTGTCGATGCGCATTTCGGGCGCTTCGGGCGCTTCGTACGGCGAGTCTATGCCCGTGAAGTGCTTCAACTCGCCCGCGCGAGCTTTCTTGTAGAGGCCCTTCACGTCGCGCCGCTCGGCCTCGGCCAAGGGGGTGTCGATGAAGATCTCGAAGAACTCCCCGGGGGCGATCATCTCGCGCACCATTTTCCGCTCGGCCCGGAAGGGCGAGATGAAGGCGGTAATCACGATCAGACCCGCGTCGGTCATCAGGCGGGCGACCTCGCCCACCCGGCGGATATTTTCAACCCGGTCGGCATTGGTGAAGCCTAAGTCGCGGTTCAGGCCGTGGCGCACATTGTCGCCGTCCAGCAGGAAGGTATGGCGGCCCAGAAGATGCAGCTTCTTTTCCACCAGATTGGCGATGGTCGACTTGCCCGCGCCCGACAGGCCGGTAAACCACAGCACGGCGGGGGTCTGGCCCTTGAGCGTCGCGTGCGCCTCGCGGGTGACGTCAACGGCCTGGGGATGGATGTTCTGGCTGCGGCGCAGGGCAAAGTGGATCATGCCCGCCGCCACCGTGGCGTTGGTCAGCTTGTCGATCAGGATAAAGCCGCCCAGGTCGTGGTTGGCCGCATAGGGCTCAAAGGCGATGTTGCGGTCGATCGACAGATTGGCCACGCCGATGGCGTTCAGCTCCAGGGTCTTGGCCGCCGTATGCTCCAGGGTGTTGACGTTGACCTGGTACTTGGGCGGCTGGATATTGGCCGTGACCGTCTGGGTCGCCAGCTTCAGCCAATAGGGTCGGCCGGGCAGCAGGGGCTCGTCCGCCATCCACACGACGGTCGCCTCGAACTGGTCGGCCACCTGGGGCGAGGCGTCGGCCTTGGCCAGGACATCGCCGCGCGAGCAGTCGATCTCATCGGCCAGGCACAGGGTCACGGACTGGCCGGCGACCGCCTCGGGCAGGTCCCCGTCCAGAGTGACGATCCGCGAAATGGTCGAGGTCTTGCCCGAAGGGGTCACGCGCACCGCGTCGCCCACGCGAACCACGCCGGTGGAGATCAGGCCTGCAAAGCCGCGGAAGTCCAGGTTTGGCCGGTTTACCCACTGGACCGGCATGGTGAAGGGCTTGGCCTGGTCGGCCTCGACGTCCAGCGGCACAGTCTCCAGATGGTCTATCAGGGTCGGGCCGTCATACCAGGGGGTCTTGTCCGAGCGGCTGGCGATATTGTCTCCGGCCAGGCCCGAGATCGGAATGGCCAGCACCTCGCCCGCGCCGATGGAGGCGGCGAACTGGCGGTAGTCTTCCACGATGGCGTCGTAGCGGGCCTGGTCGTAGCCGATCAGGTCCATCTTATTGACCGCCAGCACCAAGCGGCGAATGCCGATCAGATTGACCAGATAGGTGTGGCGGCGGGTCTGGGTCAGCACCCCCTTGCGCGCATCAATCAGGATCACGGCCAGATCGGCGGTGGAGGCGCCGGTGATCATGTTGCGGGTGTACTGCTCGTGACCGGGCGTGTCGGCGACGATGAACTTGCGCTTGTCGGTGGCGAAGAAGCGGTAGGCCACGTCGATGGTGATGCCTTGCTCGCGCTCGGCGGCAAGGCCGTCCACCAGCAGGGCAAAGTCGATGTTCTGTCCCTGGGTGCCCACGCGCCGGCTGTCGGCTTCCAGCGCCGCCAGCTGGTCCTCGAAGATCTGTTTAGAGTCGTACAGCAGCCGGCCGATCAAGGTCGACTTGCCGTCATCCACCGACCCGCAGGTGATGAAGCGCAGCAAGCTTTTATGCTGATGCTGCAACAGGTAAGCGTCGATGTCCGAGGCGGCCAGTTCGGAGGCCTTGTAGCCTCTATCGGCCGTGGCGTTGTGCAGGTCTGAGCGGCTCATCAGAAATAGCCCTCCTGCTTCTTCTTCTCCATGCTGGCGCTCTGGTCGTGATCGATAGCCCGGCCCTGGCGCTCGGAGGTTGTAGTCAGCAGCATCTCCTGGATCACTTCCGGCAGGGTGGCGGCCTGGCTCTCCACCGCTCCTGTCAGGGGGTAGCAGCCCAGGGTGCGAAAGCGCACCGACCGGGTCACGGGCGTCTCGCCGGGGTTCAACCGAAAGCGGTCGTCATCGACCATCAACAGCAGGCCGTCGCGCTCCACCGTGGGCCGGGGCGCGGCGAAGTAGAGCGGCACAATGGGGATGTTCTCCAGGTGGATGTATTGCCAGATGTCCAGCTCGGTCCAGTTGGAGATCGGGAAGACCCGGATGCTTTCGCCCTTGGCCTTCTTGGCGTTGTACAGGCGCCATAGCTCGGGCCTCTGGTTCTTGGGGTCCCAGCGGTGATTGGCCGAGCGGAAGGAGAAGATGCGCTCCTTGGCCCGGCTTTTTTCCTCGTCCCGCCGCGCGCCGCCGAACGCTGCGTCAAAGCCGTACTTGTCCAACGCCTGTTTCAGCCCTTCGGTCTTCCATAGGTCGGTATGCAGTGAGCCGTGATCGAAGGGATTGATCCCCCGAGCCTTGGCGTCGGGGTTTTGATAGACGATCAGCTCCATGCCGCTCTCGCGCGCCATCCGGTCGCGCATGGCGTACATGTCCTTGAACTTCCAGGTCGTATCCACGTGCAGCAATGGGAAGGGCGGCGGCGAGGGATAGAAGGCCTTGCGCGCCAGATGCAGCATCACAGCGCTGTCCTTGCCCACCGAATAGAGCATGACAGGGCGCTCAGCCTCAGCCGCCACTTCGCGCAGGATGTGGATGCTCTCGGCCTCCAGGCGTTCAAGGTGCGTGAGAGTTCTGTGGCTCATGGGTGTCAGCATGTCTGAATGGCGAGGCCCGCCGAACGTATGGCGCGGTGGGCCTCAATCGCCGCGACAGGTAGTGATCGGCCGCCAGATCGCCAAACCTGAAATACTCACAGCGGCTTAAGCAAAAGGCCATGACAAGGCCGCTCTACCGCACACAGGCGGGAGGTTGGCGTCCCCGGCGTGACTCGAACACGCGACCCCAGGTTTCATACCACTTCGGCTTTCGCCGCCGCCGGCAAGGCCGCGTTCGTGGTCTGGACTATCCCTTCGCCATAGCCGCAAGGCCTTAGGCGCCGCCCGTCTAGTCTCTACACCTTCCTCAGGCAGGACCTGAGGCTTGGCTCGGGATTGGCACGGTCCAAAGACCAAGCGTTCCCCGAATTTGAGCGGATCCGCCGAGACGTTTCCGATCTCGACGCCCAATTTATCTAGGAAACCTGTGCTCTATCCGGCTGAGCTACGGAGACTCCGCGCTCTGCATAGCCCAGAGCGCTTCGCCGTTCCAGGGCCTAGCGGCCTCATCGGCTCCTGCGTGGGCCAGGAGCAAGAGAGTTGAACCACGAAGAACACCAAGGACACCAAGGCCTATAAAATCTCCGTCATCCTCCGGTCGGCTGAAAGCCGATCCGGGGGACCCAAGCCACGAGTGAACATTGCCAGCTCGCTTGGGTCCCCCGGTCCGCCTTGCAGGCGGCCGTGGGATGACGGGCTCTATTTGTCTTGGTGTCCTTGGTGGTTCAATTCTTCAATCCGCCGCGCGATCTCGCTACGGGGTCAAACTCAAGGCCAACGCAGGGTTGGTCTTAGTCATCCGGTTGATATCGGCCACCGAGACGCCCTCCTTGTGGATCGCGGCCATGAAATCCAGCATGCCTTGAGGATGAAGGGGGAAGGGCGGGTTGTGGATGGTGCCGTAGTCTGTGGCCATGATGCAGTGTTCGGGTCCGACTTCGCGCATAGCTTCAGCGTACTGCGCCATGGTCTTGCGGGGCGGGGGGCCGACGAACGGGCCGTCGGCGACGAACTCAAGCATGGCGCCATCGGCCGCCGCCTGTTTCATCTGGGGAATGGTCATGTTTTCGGTGGAGTACATGGCGTGGGTGACGACGACATGTTTCACACCGCGTAGCTTGGCCTCGTGAGTTACGAGCAGGACCTCGGATGCTGAGATGTGGCCAGTCTCCAGCACCATCTCCGGATGCTGGGCCATCAGGTCGATCAGGGCCAACACCGAGGGGACCAGCTTTCCGTCCTTGGCGATCACAATGAATGGCGCGCCCTTGGCACGGTGGCTGGAGTCGTTTTCGGCGTCCTGGGTTGGCAGCCACACCACCTTGCCTAGGCCGCCCTTCATCAGGGCCATGTGCTTGACCGCTTCCAGATTAATGCCGCCGTTGGTCAGGTCCATGGTGATGCCGCCGAACACCTCCAGTCCGGGAACCGCCTTGCGCACCAGATAGGCCTGGGCGGCGGTGGTCTCGAAGTGGTTCTTCAGCACCAGGCCGCGCATGCCCATCTGCTTGGCCAGCCTGGCCAGGTCGTCGGAGTCGATTGAGCGAGGCATGCTGTCGGGGCTTGTGTGCACGTGAAAGTCGATGACGCCTGACAGGTTCAGGTCCGGTTGGCCTGGGACCGAGGCTGCGGCCGGCCGGGCCAGGGCGGGCGCCGCCAGCAGGGTCAGACACAGCGACAGCCAGGCGGAGCGCCTGAAGGCCTTGGCGAGCGTGGACGGCGGCTGGGTGTTCATCTTGGTCCTCCCGAAAACGGGCCTGTGAGTTCAGGCCTCGCATGCACATGTTTGTCAGGACGGCCAGGGCCGCCCAGGTCCATTTATCGCGGGGAATCCGGGGTTCGTCGACTCTTTGCCGTTTCAGACCACCTGCTCGGGGGGGTGCAACTCGCCGGATTCGTCCTGGACGTGAAGCTTGACCGGAAGTCCTCCGGACTGCCGGCCCAAACGGCGGGCGGCCTGTTCGGCGCTCGCCCGGCTTTTATAAGCGCCGAAGGCCAATCCGGGGCCAATGATGGACCAGGCCCCATTTCGTTGCACAACGCCGTAGTTCACTTCCACCATGTTGCACCTTTGGGCTGCACACAGTGGGCCATGAGCTTGAGGCAAGAACAAGGCGCGATCACACGCGAGGATTTGCCGCTCGCGGCGGCGAATCAGGGACGCGCCGATTGGGCTGCCGATATAGCCTCTGAGGACCTTCGATCATGGAGCGCGCCATGGTGTCTCGTCGCCGGGTTCTGGCTTTGGCGGGCGCATCGATCCTGCCGATGGGCGTGGCCGACTGCGACAGCGCCGCAGCCTTGAACCAGCTCACCGCCGGCGCCCGAGGCAAGGTCAGCGCGGTGCGCAGCGGCGACAGCGTTGCGCTGGAGGGCGGGCAGGTGGTGCGCCTGGCGGGGATCGAGGCGCCCTATGGCCAGGCGATCTACGCCGCCGAGGCGACCTTGGCGCTGAGTGATCTGGTCGCCGGCCAAGTCGTTGAGCTGTTCTACGGCGGCGCGCGCCAGGACCCATATGGCCGCATCCTGGCTCATCTGCGCCTCCAACGCTCGGGCCAGTGGGTGCAACAGGCGTTGCTTGAGCAGGGCGCGGCGCGTGTGCGGACCTATGCCGACAACCGCGCCCTGGCCCGGGCTATGCTCGACGCCGAGGCGCGTGCGCGCATGGCGCGCCGGGGCCTATGGACCCTGTTGGCTTATCGCGTGCGCTTGCCTCAGGAGGCTGCGGTCGATCCCTTTGGGTTCCAGCTGGTGGAGGGCTGGGTCTGGAGCGTGCAGGACAGCGCCTATGGTCGGACCATCGATCTGGAGCACTGGTTGCGCGCCGACATTACCGGGGCGGCCCAAGCGCAGTTCGCGGCGGCGGGCCTGACGCCCGATCTGATCAAGGGCAAACTGATCCGTATGCGCGGCGAACTGCGTCCCGGCGGCGGCGGGGCCTTGATGAAGCTGGACCATCCCGAACAGGTCGAGCGCCTGCGGCAGGCCTGATCAATCCCTACACAAAAAAGAACGCCCCGGCGTAGCGGGGCGCTCTCATTGCCGATAAGGCCCGGTGACTAGGCCGCTTTGGACAGCGACTTGGTCAGGATGCCGATGGCGGCGTCGCGGTCGATCTGTTCGATGGCGGCCACTTCGCGCGCCATCCGGTCCAGCGCCGATTCGTAGAGCTGGCGTTCGGAATAGGATTGCTCGGGCTGATTGTCGGCCCGGTGCAGGTCGCGAACCACCTCCGCGATCGAGATCAGATCGCCGGAGTTGATCTTGGCTTCATATTCCTGGGCGCGGCGGCTCCACATGGTGCGTTTGACGCGCGCGCGGCCCTTCAGAGTGACCAGAGCTTGAGACACAACATCATTGGCCGCCAACGGACGCAGACCCGCGCCCTTGGCCTTGCGAGTCGGGACACGCAGGGTCATTTTTTCATGGTCAAAAGTGATCACATAGACTTCCAGCGACAGACCCGCGACTTCTTGCGTTTCAATGCCTTGGACCCGCCCGACGCCATGCGCGGGGTAAACAACGTGATCTCCGATCGAGAAATCATGACCGGTCTTGTTCATGGACAAACCTTTCTAGAATGGGCCCCGCAGTTTGACGCGCGTCCCGCCGTGTTCAGATCGAACGACAGTCATCCTTCCCCGCTGGGCGGCGGGGTGAAGATGGCCATGACAAAGTCGTTTTAAGACACTCTTCGCCTTTGCTGGCGCGTCGGTGCGCGATGCTAGATAAGACGCTTGAGCGGACTGACCGCCCTCACCGCGTCGTCTGCGACATTAACACAAATATAGCGGCAAGTGAAGCCGCCGGTGGTCGACAGCCGCCCGCCACGCCGCATCAAGGTTCTCAGGAACCTTTGCCCGGCTTTTCGCTGAAGTACTTTTCGAACTTGCCGGTCTCGTTTTCAAACTGACGATGGTCCGCCGGCGGCACGCCCTTCACCGTGATGTTCGGCCAGATCTTGGCGTAGTCGGTGTTGATCTTCAGCCAACGGCCATCCGGCTCGTCCTCGGTGTCCGGCTTGATGGCGTCCACCGGGCATTCCGGCTCGCACACGCCGCAGTCGATGCATTCGTCCGGATTGATCGCCAGGAAGTTTTCGCCCTCATAGAAGCAGTCCACCGGACACACTTCCACGCAGTCCATAAACTTGCACTTGATGCACGCATCCATGACGATATAGGCCATCGGACTCTCGTAATATCTTTCAGGGCGAACGGTTTGCGCGCCCGGACATGCAATTGGCGTCCCCGCTTGTCAATGGGTTAGGTATCCTGGTCAGCCGGAGGTAAGGCGCAGAATACCGTCGACGGGCAGATTGGTGCGTTAGGCGCCGCTAGCGAAAAAATTGAGCAAGCTTGACAGTTTTTGGGCGGCCCTTAGGTTTTCCTTTGGGCGAACACAGACATTAAAGGGGGAATTATGGGTGGATTTCGAATGATGCTGGCCGCAGCAGCCCTGCTGGCTGTGTCCAACGGGCCGATGTCGGCCTCGGCCAAGACCCTGGTTCATGTCACGCCGGCGGCGCGCGACGCCGGAGCATCCTATTCGGATTTACCGAACGGTTCCGCAGCTCGCTTACAGTCTCATGGCGGCGCGCGGCTTATTCTCGTCGACGATGACGACGAGAAAGGGGCCTGCCACTTCTATCTCGCTGGTATGCACCTGATGTGCCAGTACGTGACGAGGGCCTATTGCTTCACGCCTGGGCACGCCATGTTCCTAACCCCCCGCTTCCAGCCAGGCGAAGACTGCCCGTCTGACGAGAAGTAAGGCGACAAGAGCCGAGCCCCTGTCGGCGACGACGGCGGCTCGACTCAAGAAGCGTCCTGCTCAACAGGTTGATGGCGTGGGCCGGGATAGGGCCTGCCGTCATCAGCATAAAGTGTGCGCGCCTCTTGGGCGGGGCCGCGCCTCTCGCCCAAGGCCGTGATCTCCACTTCAATGAGCCGCCCGCCCAGGGCGAACATCAATCGGTCGCCAGGCCTGATCAATCGGCTGGGCTTGTCCACGCGTGTGGGTTCGCCGCCCGGACGGATCACGCGCAATTTGCCCCCTTCCAAAAAGCGGCCGGCCAGGGCTCGGGTCTTGAAGAACCGGGCGCGCCAGAGCCAAACGTCCAGGCGACAGCCGTCGACCGCCTCACTCATGTGCTGCCCGCGCTAGCCCGACGCGGCCGGCGTCGCGGTCGGGCCACTGGGGTTGGGGCGGGCTTCAGGTTCGCCAGGGCGGAAAAGGGCGAATTCGTCGCCGTCGCGGGGCCGGGCGTGTGCGCCGCGCGACGGCGGCGCCATGCCGGAGGTTCGTTAGCCTTCGGCTTGGCGACGGGCGCAAATCCCAAGGCTCGCAGCACGCCGTGGGCCTGCGCCGCCGACCAGCCGAGTGTGGCCAGCGCATCCTCGGTCAGCACTTGGCCGCCGTTTTGGCTGGGCCCGGCGCGCAGCAGGCTGTCGAGCCTTTCCAACATCTCCACTGGAACCGCGACCGAGCCGACGGCGCGCAGTCCGCGCCGGGCCAGGGCCTTGGCCGTCGGCGCGGGGTGGGGCAGGGGAAAGGGCGCTCGCCGCGCCGTCGCCCAGGACCGTTCGGAGGCGGGAACGAAGGCGGCGTTAAAGGCCAGGGCCTCGGGCTTGAGCATGCCCGGTAGGAACAGGGAAAAGGCGCCGAAGCGCACGCCGGCGATCTGCAGGGACCGCCGTTCGGCCTGGCTCAGGGCGCGGATGTCAGCGGCCGCCTCCGCCCGATCCAGCACCCCGCCCGCCTCAATCATCCGCCAGGCGATCCCCCGCGCAAGGCCCTTCAAGGCGCCCTTGGCCTTAGCGATCTGAAGCTTGTGCAGGGCGCGCAGCTTGCGGCGGGCTTCGGCGGCCAGGAAGGTCTCCAGCCTCTGCACCGCCCGCTCGCGGGCGTGGGGCGAGCCCAGTTCGGCGAACAGTCCCACGCGGGGATGAAACGCATCCTCGCCCACCACTCGCCCAGCGGCCTCGCCGCGCCAGGTCACGGTTCCGTCAGGCAGAAGGCCAAAGGCGCCATCAGGCTCCGCCGCCAGTTGGCCCATGCGCTTGGCCAATTCCGGCCCGACCACGCGCTCGGCTGCGGCGCGCAGGGCCTTGTCCTCCAGCGCCGAAGCGCCGCGCACCGGCTCGAACCTCAGGCCGCGCAACTTGCCGACATAATGTCCTTCAACCGTCACATCGCCTTCGGGGCCCACGCCGGCCAGGATTTCCTGGCGCTGTTGCAGGCCGCGCAGCAGGGCGCTGGTGCGACGGTCGATGAAGCGCTGCATCAGCCGTTGATGCAGCGTGTCCGACAGCCGCTCTTCCAGCCCGCGCATACGGCCCTGCCAATGGGCCGGGTCCTTCAGCCAATCGGGCCGATTGGCGCAGTAGGCCAAGGTGCGAACCCCCGCCAGCCGTGCGGCCAGGGCGTCGATGTCGCCGTCGGTGCGGTCCAGCCCGGAAAACTGCCCGGATATCCAGTCCTCGGGCAGGCGCTCGTCGCCCTGGGTCAGATAGTCGAACAGGGTGCGCGTCAGGTTCAGGTGTTCGTCCGAAGACATCTTGCGGAAGTCAGGCGTCTGGCAGGCCTCCCACAGGCGGCGCAGATGCGCCCGGTTGCGGCAGCGGGCCTGGACCTCCGACGTCTGGGCCAGCTGGCGCAGCACCTTTTCGTCCAGGCTCTCCTCAGCCAGTTTCAAACCGGGACGGCCGGGCGGCTGGGCCAGGGAGTTCATCAGGGCGCCCAAGGAATTGAAATCCAGCCGGCTGCTGCGCCATTGAGCCTCGGTCATGGCCTCGAAACGGTGGTTCTCCACCGCCTCCACCAGATCCTCGTCCATCTCGTCGCCCTGGCCGGTGACGCCGAAGGTGCCATCGGTGCGATAGCGTCCCGCCCGCCCGGCGATCTGGCCGACTTCCTGGGGATACAGCCACCGCATACGCCGACCGTCGAACTTGCGCAGGCCCGAGAAGGCCACATGATCGACGTCCATGTTCAGGCCCATGCCGATGGCGTCGGTCGCCACCAGGAAGTCCACCTCCCCGGATTGATACAGCGCCACCTGGGCGTTGCGGGTGCGAGGCGAAAGGCTGCCCATCACAACGGCCGCGCCGCCGCGCTGACGCCGGATCAGTTCGGCGATGGCGTAGACCGCGTCGGTGGAGAAGGCGACCACGGCGGTGCGCCGGGGCAGGCGGGTGAGTTTCTTGGAACCGGCATAGGTCAGGCTCGAGAACCGCTCTCGGGTCTGGATTTCCGCGTCAGGCAGCAGGCGGCGGATCAGGGGCGCCATGGCGCCGGAGCCCAGGAACATCGTCTCGTAACGGCCGCGTGCGTGCAGCAGGCGCTGGGTGAACACGTGGCCCCGCTCCGGATCGGTGCACAGCTGGATCTCGTCCACCGCCAGGAATTCCACCTCACGGGTCAGGGGCATGGCCTCCACCGTGCACACATAATAGTGCGGATGGGGCGGGACGATCTTCTCCTCGCCGGTGATCAGGGCCACGGCGCGGGCGCCGCGCAGTTTGACGATGCGGTCATAGACCTCGCGCGCCAGCAGCCGCAGCGGCAGGCCGATCATCCCCGACGCGTGGCCGAGCATGCGTTCCACCGCCAGGTGGGTCTTGCCGGTGTTTGTCGGTCCCAGGACCGCGACGAGCCGAGACGGCGCCGCGCCTGTCGGGCGGTCGGTCATGGCTGGAAGGTGGGAGATTCAGCGGGCGGGGGCAAGCCCCGCCTTGAAAGGCCTTAAGCCGCCATCGCCCCGCTGACCTCAGGCTTGCGCAGGGTCACATACATGCCGATGGTGAAATAGGGCTCCAGCCATTGCACCTTGGCCAAGGCCGAAAAGCCGTTCATGGCGGCTTGCTTCAGCCGACCCTCAGTGGCGTTGATGCGAATGCGTTCCGTCACAAGGCCCGACCGTTCAAAGGCGCGGCGGAAGTCTGCGGGCTTCAGGCCGTTGTAGCCGCAGTCCGGCAGGGTGGTGACGGATTCATCATTGGCGCTGTTAAAGGCGGCGATGACGCGTTTGCGCCCGGCTAGCAGATGCAGCCATGGGAGGCGCGCGGGCGCGCGCAGTTCGCCATGGTCGCCAAAGGGGCTGTGGTACAGGGGGCTGAAGCCCAGATAGGCCACGCCGCCCGGCTTCAACAGGCGCTCGAACGAGGCCAGGACGCCCTCGATATCGGCAATGTGCTCGAAGGTGTTTTGCGACACGATCACGTCGAAGCGATCATGGCCTTCCATCTTGTCCGTGGGCGTAGAGCTGAACTTAGCATTGGTCAGGTGCGGAAAGCGTTCGGCCAGCTTGCGTGCGCCAAAGGCCACGCGCGGCTCCCAAATATCCACGCCCAGAACACTCTTTGCGCCCGCCAGGGCGATGTCGGCGGTCAGAAAGCCCAAGCCTGAGCCCACCTCCAACACGTCCTTGCCGCGGAAATCCGCTTCGACGCCCAGCCGCGCCCAAAGTTGACCCGCTTGGGACAGGCCGAGCTCGAAAGCGGCGTCGACGTCAAAGTTCTGATCATCCTGCAACATCTTGCACTCCTTCAGGCCATTCCTGCGATCAACAGCAAACCGCGTGCCAAGCGACCCTGCTCATCGCGGACCCATCGCTATGCGGCGGCCCAGCGGCATCCGGCCGAGCGCCTTGTCCGCAAAGCCGCGCGCCCCGCCCAGATCCAGGCCGTAGGCGAGGGCGCTGTAGATCAGCAAACCCAGCGCCGGCTTGACCAGCAGATCGACCGCGACGCCCAGCGGCGGGATCAGGCCCAGCAGCGCCGTCATCACCACCGCCGCGCCGGCGATTTTGCTGAGCTCCAGAAGCGGGGTCGGCATGCGGCGCGCCTTGAAGCCCAGGGCCCAGGCGACCAGGACGCCCAGAACGAAGCTGGCGAGATAGGCGCCGGCCGCGCCCACAAGGCCCAGGCGCGGGATGAGCAGCCAGTTCAGCGCGATATTGGCCACCGCCGGGATCGCCATGGCGATGATCAGCAGGCGCGTCTTCTTGGCCAGGGTGAAGGACAGCAGGAAATAGTAGTTGTTCAGCCCGGCCAGCAGGGCGCCGACAGTCACCAGGGGGGTGATCGACAGAGCCCGGCCGCGCAGGGCTTCGCCGATCAGCACGCTGGACAGGGGCCCGGCCATGGCGATGATTCCAGCCGTGGCGGGAAACAGCACCAGCGCCATCAGCACGATCTGCCGCCGCGCCTCGTCGCGCAAGGCGCCTTCGCCGCCGTTCTCCAGGGCGTGGATCATGGCCGGGGCGCCTGCCGCGCCAAACCACACGAACACCACTTCGATCACCCGCGAGGCGATGGAGAAGCCGGCGTGATAGGCCCCCGCGTCCGCCTCTGACAGGTAGTGGGCGATCATGAAGCGGTCGACGGTATAGAGGGCGATGGTCATGATCAGGCTGAGGCTGATCGGATAGCCGTATTGGCTATAGGCCTTGGCGGCCTTGGCGCTGAACCGGCCGCGCAAGGCCCGGCCCCAGTCTTCGCGCACGATGAAGGGCATGAGCAACAGGGCCATGACCCCTGCGCCCGCCAGAGGGGACGCGCCCCTCAAGCCCAGAAAGGCGAAGGCCAGGGCCAGGCCGAATCCGCCG
>CAYVHP010000051.1:0-11673 GCA_964451265.1 uncultured Caulobacteraceae bacterium
CGTTACAGCCCCTTCGATCGCGCGTCCCAGGCGCGGCGACAGCCCGGCTCCAGTTTCAAGCCCTTCATCTATGCGGCGGCGTTGGAGATCGGCCTCAAGCCCACCGACACCCGCGTGGACGCGCCGATCCAATTGGGGCCCTGGTCGCCTCAGAATTACGGCGGCGGCTATGTGGGTCCGGTGACTCTGGCCGAGGCCCTGGCCCGTTCGATCAACACCGTCGCCGTGCGGGTGGCGCAGGAGGTCGGCTCGCACAGAATCGGCGATCTGGCCGCGCGTTTCGGCCTGACCGACATCCCTTCCGATCCGGACCTGTCGGTGGCGCTGGGCGCCTATGAGGTCAATCTGCTGGAGTTGACCTCCGGGTTTCAGGTGTTTCAGCAAGGCGGCGCACGCACGCCGTCCTACCTGATCGACGAGATCGACACTGCGGGCGGAGACTTGCTGTATCGCCGTGCGCCATCCGCGCCGATTCAGGTCTATGATCAAGCGCTCGACGGAACCATGATCAAGATGATGAAGGGCGTGATCGAGCACGGCACCGGCGTTCACGCCGGGTTCGGCCGCCCGGCGGCAGGCAAGACCGGCACCAGTCAGAACTGGCGCGACGCCTGGTTCATCGGCTTTACGCCCGATTGGGTCGGCGGGGTGTGGGTCGGCAACGACGACGACCGGCCCATGAACAAGGTCACCGGCGGCGATCTGCCGGCGCAGATCTGGCGACGCTTGATGGTGGTGGCCCACCAAGGCGTCCCGCCCCATGACTTTACCTTCGCGCCCGGCGCCGAAGCGCCCTCCGACAGCCCCGTCGCTTCAGACGAAGCCGTGGCCGCGCCCGCCGCAGCCGACACACAGAACAACCCGCGCGCCGCCTTCTACCGTGGCCTGGCCCAGGATTTCGACTCGGTGGCGAACGCGCCGGCGGCCGTGGACGGCGACGCCCGCTGATGAGCTTTCCCGCATGAGCCCGCGCCCGCCGATCTTGGCGTTGAAGGATGTCAAGCTGGCCGACGGCCCCCGCATGTTGTTCGACGGCGCGGACCTGGCCTTGGAGCCTCGCGTGCGGGCCTGTCTGGTCGGGGCCAACGGGGCGGGCAAATCGACCCTGTTGCGCATTCTGGCGGGTGTGACAGAGCCGGACGGCGGCGAGCGTTTCGCCGCGCCCGCAGCCCGTATCGTCACCGTGCTGCAGGAACCAGAGATCGGCGGCGGTACTCTGTTGGAATACGCCTGCGCCGGCGGGGCGTTGAAACATGACGCGGCTTCGGCGCTGGAAGCTTTCGGTCTGGCCCCTGACAAGGGCGCCGAGGGTCTATCGGGTGGGGAGATTCGCCGCGCCGCGCTGGCGCGCGCCTTCGCTGAAAACCCCGACGTGCTGTTGCTGGACGAGCCGACCAACCACCTGGACATCTTCGCCATCGAAACCCTCGAACAGATGCTGGCGGCCAGCAGCGCGTCAGCCCTGATCGTCAGCCACGACCGGGCGTTTCTGGAGCGCGTCACCCAGCGCTGCTTCTGGCTGGAGAACCGCAAGCTCTACCGTCTGGACCGGGGCTTCGCCGCTTTTGATGACTGGGCGGCGGGCATCGCTAACCAGGCGGCCGAAGAGGCGCGGCGGCTGGACAAAAGCCTGGAGCGCGAACAGCGTTGGATGGAACGGGGCGTCACGGCCCGGCGGGCGCGCAACGAAGGGCGCCGCCGCAAGCTGCTGGCGCTGCGCGAACAGAAAGCCGACCGCCTGCGCGACACCAAGGGCGCCATGAGCCTGGGCGTGGATTCCGGACCCATGTCCGGCCAACGGGTGATTGAGGCCAAGGGAATCAGCAAGTCCTGGCCCCTGCCGGACGGGGGCGAGCGCGTCCTTCTCAAGAACTTTTCCACCCGAATCCTGCGCGGAGACCGGGTGGCGGTGGTCGGGCCAAACGGCGCAGGCAAGACCACCTTGCTCAAACTGCTACTCGGCGAGACCGCGCCGGATCAGGGCGCGGTGACCCTCGGCGCCAATCTGCAGGTCGCCTACGTCGATCAGGCTCGCGCGGCCTTGTCTGCCGACGACACCCTGTGGCAGGCGCTGGCCCCGGCGGGCGGGGACCAGATCATGGTGCGCGGGCGCCCGCGCCATGTGGTGGCCTACGCCAAGGACTTCCTGTTTCGCGACAGCCAGCTGCGCCAGCCGGTGGCCAGCCTGTCCGGCGGTGAGCGCAACCGGCTTCTGCTGGCCCGCGCCTTGGCCGGCCCCGCCAACCTGTTGGTGCTGGATGAACCGACCAACGATTTGGACATGGACACCCTAGATCTGCTGGAGGAGTTGCTCGCCGATTACGACGGCACCCTGATCCTGGTCAGCCACGACCGGGACTTCATCGATCGACTCGCGACCTCGACCATTGCGCTGAACGGACGGGGGGAAGCGGTGGAGACGCCGGGCGGATGGAGCGATTTTCAACGGCAGAACCGCGACTTCCTGTCCCACCCCAAGGCGCCGGTCGCCAAGACGCCGACGGCGACAGCCGAACAGAGCGCCCGGCCTCTCAAGATCGTCAAGCTGACCTACAAGGACGCTAGGCGCCTGGAGGAACTGGAAGGGCTCATTCCCAGACTTACGGGCCAGATCAAGACCTTAGAGGCAAAGTTGGAGGACCCGGCCCTATTCGCGCGTGATCGCGCGGGTTTCGACGCGGTCATGGCGGCCCTGGCCAAAACCCGCGCAGATTTGGCGTCCGGCGAAGAAGAATGGCTGGCGCTGGAAGAGAAACGCGAAGCGCTGGCGACCTGAGCGGCTTCCCCTGGGCGTTGTCTTTCCTTTAGACAACCTCATGAATCACGTTTTCGTGCCGACATAGAAACAACACAGCCCTGCCGCGTTAATGTGGCGGGCAAGGCTGACCGGAGAGATTTGACCGATGAACACCTTCAAACCCGCCTTCGCCGCCGCGACCCTCGCCGCCTGCGCCCTCGCCTTGGCCGGTTGCGCGACCGAAGACTACGTCAACAAACACATCGCCGACGAAGACGCCAAGTCTCTGGCGGCGACGCAAGCCGCATCGAACGCGGCGCAGTCTCAGCTGGACGCCCATCAGGCGCACCTGGGCGCCTTGGACAAATCCACCCAGGAGGCGCTCGACCGCGCCAAGGCCGCCGGCAAGCTGGCCGAGGGCAAGTTCCTCTATTCCATGGTCCTGTCCGACGACTCGGTGAAGTTCCTGCCCGACAGCTCCAAGCTGTCGCCCGAGGCTCAGGCCCGGCTGCTGGACTTCGTGCAGAAACTGAAGACCGATAACCGCAACGTCTATCTGGAAATCCAGGGCCATACCGACGCCACGGGCTCGGAAGCGGCCAACCAACGGCTGGGCCAGGAGCGCGCCGAAGCGGTGCGCCTGTTCATGAATCAGAACGGCGTGGCCCTGAACCGGATGTCGACCATTTCCTACGGCTCTAAGTCGCCGGTCGCCCCGAACAAGACCAAGGCCGGCCGCGCGCAAAACCGTCGCGTGGTGGTGATCGTCCTGGCGTAGTCGCTGATCAATAAGCCCATCCTGGCAAGTCATTCTCGGGGCGCCTGAAAGGCGAGCCCGAGGACCCAGCAGCGAAGACTTCAACGCTGCGGCGGTTGATCCTTGGCGCAGCTGACAGCCTGGAGCGGCTGGATCCCCGGATAACGGCTTCGCCGTTTCCGAGGATGACATGGCTATTTTCTAACGCTCGCGGGCCATTGCGCTGGGCGTCAGAAGGTCGGACCAGCGCCAGACGCCTGAGCCCAGGGCCAGGCGTGTGTAACCGTCGCTGAGGGACAACAGCACGAGGCCGTGCATCTGCTGGCGGCGACAGGCCTCCGGGGCGAAGGCGACCTCCCACATGATCGATTCGCGCACGGCGGCCAGGCCCTTGCCGTCCTGATCGCCGCTTTTCACCCAGTCGCCGTTCCACACCATCATGGCCTTGCCTGTCCTCTGGGCTCCGGACACCGCCGCCTGCACCAGGGGATCCTTGCGCAAGGCGCGCTGAACCAGCTTGGCCATGTCGCACACCCCGCCGCCGCCGCCCCCGCCGCCCTCTCCGACGCTGGAGGCGCCCGCGATCTGAGCCTCGCTCAGCAGATCAGATGTATCGGGCTTGGGTATCTTGGCGGGTACGATCACCGTCGGCGCCTCAAGTCGCGCGGGCCTGACCGCGCTTTGGCGACCACCGGCCTTGGCGGGCGAGGGCTTGACCGGCTCAGGCGGCTTGTCCGGATCGGGCTTCGGCAGGCGAACCAGGCTGGCGGACATAGCGACGGCGTCCGGCTCGGGCGGCGGCGGGGTCTGCACCCAGGCAAAGGCCAACAGCGCCGCTACATGCAGCGCGGCGCTGACGACGACGCCGAGAGAGCGCGCGCCCTTCGGCGCCCGCCCGGCCTGACCGAGGTCGCTCAAGGGAACCGGTCGGGCTATGCCGTTGTCCATCGTCCCGCCATCAGGTGTGCTTACAGTCGCCCCGCGTAGGATCACAGGGTGCGGCATAGTCTTTAACGTTGGATTTGGGCGGAAGTGGAACTTTGCCGCTCATGCGGTGATGAGTTAGGACTCCCACCTAGGGCGGCAAGACGTTCGTCGGGAGGATCCATTGAAAAAGACAGCCCTGTCGCTGCTGGCCGCACTCGCATTGGCCGCCATTCAACCGCCGCCCGCCACGTCCGCGCCGATGCAATATCCTGCCGAGCCCGACATCAACGCCAAGATGCCGCCCTGGATCATGCCTGCGGGACCGCCCCCGGACTCGCAGTATCGCCTGGGTCCGGACTCAATGCCGCAGGACGGCGTGCCCAAGGGCGAGATTCGCGGCCCCTTTGTCATTCCAAGCAAGGTTTTTCCCGGCACCCAGCACACCTACTGGATCTATGTGCCCGCCCAGTACAATCCGTCCACCCCCGCCGACCTGATGGTCTACCTGGACGGCTGGGGCTTTAAGCAGGAGGACGGATCGATCCGCGCCCAGAACGTGATGGACAATCTGATCTACCGTCGGGAAATCCCGGTGATGATCGGGGTGTTCGTCAATCCGGGCCGCCGACCCGATCAGATCGAGCCCGGCCCCAAGACGGGCGGCGGGGACGGGACCACCAACCGCTACATCGAATACAACACCCCGGACGACAAATTCGCCCGTGTGGTCACCGAGGAGCTGCTGCCGGTCCTGTACAAGGACTACAACATCTCCAAGGACCCCGAGGACCACGGCATCGGCGGATCGAGCTCCGGCGGCATCGCGGCTTTCCAGGTGGCGTGGGAGCGGCCGAACGCCTTCCACAAGCTGTTCACCAATGTCGGCAGTTTCGTCAGCATGCGCGGCGGCGATGTCATCCCCGAGCGGGTGCGCGCCGGCGCCAAGAAGCCTCTGCGCGTGTTCCTGGTGGATGGCCGCAACGACCACCGGCAAAGGCAGGGGGTCGACTACGACCCAAAGCACGACTGGTTCTATCAGAACGTCAGCTTGATGAAGGCCCTGACCGACAAGGGCAACGACGTGAACTATTCCTGGAGCGTCAACACCCACGGCGAGAAGTACCTGGGCGTGATCTTCCCCGACATCCTGCGCTGGCTGTGGCGCGACGGCCCGGTGTCGACCGATCCCAACGACATGGACAATCGCGGGTTCAGACAGCCGGGCGCGGGGAAATAAAATGCGCGTTTAGCCCTTCAACGCTCGCGCGACCCGGTTTGCCAGGTCCGCCCGCCGGTAAGGCTTGCGCAACAGATCGTCCTCCGAATAGGCCTTGCCGGCATCGGCCAGCTGGTCATCGGCATAGCCGGATGTGAATAGCACCCGCAGTTCGGGCCGTGACCGGCGAGCCTGATCGGCCAGCTGAAATCCGTTCATGCCGCCCGGCATGACGACGTCGGTGAGCAA
This sequence comes from uncultured Caulobacteraceae bacterium, assembly GCA_964451265.1. Classification (GTDB taxonomy): domain Bacteria; phylum Pseudomonadota; class Alphaproteobacteria; order Caulobacterales; family Caulobacteraceae; genus BOG-938. The sequence goes on from CAYVHP010000051.1 coordinate 5,887, forward strand.
CAGGTCCAGATCATCGCGGTTCTGCAGGATTTCCAGGGCTCGCGCGCCGTTTTCGCTCTCCACAACGCCGTAACCCATGGACAGCAACATGCGCACAATATGCGCGCGGACCATGTCGTCGTCCTCCACCACCAAGACATTGGCCTCCTCGGTTTCGGGCGGCGGCGGCTCCTTTGCCGGCTCAATATCGAGCACGCCGGCCGCTGCGGGCAGCAACAAATAGGCTGTGGTGCCCTGGCCCGGATTTGATCGAATGCGCATACCGCCGGCCGACTGCTTGGCGAAACCATAGACCATGGCCAAGCCCAATCCGGTGCCCTTGCCGACGTCCTTGGTGGTGAAGAACGGCTCCGTCGCGCGCTCCAGCGTCTTGGGGTCCATGCCGCAGCCGGTATCGCTGACAGATAGGTGAATATAGGGACCGGGACTCAACATTTCTGCCTGGTCGACGGTCAGTTCAACCGCTTGGGCTTCAATCGTCAGGGTCCCGCCGTCCGGCATGGCGTCCCGCGCATTGATCGCCAGATTCAAAATCGCGGATTCGAATTGGGCGCGGTCGGCAAAGCAAACCAGATTGGGCTGAGCGATAAACTGGACCTGGATATGCTCCCCGATCGTGCGCCGGACCAACGGCTCCAGGTCCGAGAACAAGACGTCGATACTGAGGGCAAGGGGGTCCGTAGGCTGAGCGCGCGAGAAGGTTAGCAGGCGGTTGACCAGATCGGCCCCGCGTTCGCCGGCGCCCAGGGCCAGCTTGGCGATGTCATGGGCCTCGGTGCCGGGTTCCAAGGTGTCCACCAAGACCTCCGCGCCGCCGACGATAATGGTCAGAAGGTTGTTGAAATCGTGCGCCACGCCGCCGGTCAGGCGGCCGATGGCCTCCATCTTTTGCGCACGGCGCAGTCGCTCCTCCTTGGCATGGGTTTCTCTCATATCTCGGGCGATGGCGACCACCGTATTGTCGCGCTCAGACCATGCCGCCGACCACATGACCGGCACGGCGCCGCCGTCCTTGTGAATATAGCGGTTCTGGAAGGTCAAAGTCGGCCGTCCGTCCACGATCTGGGCGTGCATGGCCGCCGTGGCGTCATGGTCATCGGGATGCACCAAATCCATGAAGGGTCGGCCGATCAACTCCTGCGCGGTATAACCCCAAAGATCGGCGGCGTGCTTGCTGACCTGGGTGAACAGGCCATCGCCGCTGACCGTGCAGATCACATCCATGGAATTGTCAAAGATGGCCTGGTTGGCGGCCAGCGCCTCTTCCAGCTTGGCCTGGCTGGCGTGCAACTCGTCGAACGCTCGCCGCTCCTCGGTAATGTCGTTGCCCAGCATGAAGATGGAGGACACATTGCCCGTCACGTCGAGGATCGGCTGCAGCACGAAGTCCACATAAATCCGTTCCGGCGCGCCCGGCTTGCGCGACAGGGTAAAGGACAGACCCTGTCCGACGTGAACGCGTCCGGTCTGGGCCACCTGGTCCAGCAGATCGAGCACGCCCTGCTCGGCCAGCTCGGGCAGCACCTCCCTGCACGGCAAGCCGATCATTGGTCTTGGCCCGACAAGGGCAATATAGGCCGGATTGACCATTTCATAGACATGGTCCGGACCGTTAAACACGGCCATGAAGCCCGGCGACTGCTCGAACAGCTCACGCAACATCCAGGATTCATAGCTGACCAGCCGGTCGCACTCGTCGGCGACGAAATCGGCTAAATCCTGCAAGGAGGTCGCAAGGGCTTGGTCAAAAGCGCGGGGCCGATTGTCGAACACCCGAAGGGCGCCCAACCGAAAGCCGCTCTTCAGTCGGATGGGCGCGGCGGCGCAAAACCGCACGCCGTCGGATTCGCGTGTTTGCGGATGGCCGCTCCAGACGGGGTGTTCGTGCGTGTCCGGGATCCAAAACATGTCTTCGCCCGCCACGGCGATTTGAGCGGCGACCGCGTCGTCCGTGCGCGCTTTGTTTTGCTTGCCGCGCCAGACCTTGCCGTCATGGACAATCACCACGTCCGCTTCCATGGCGCCGAACAGCGCCTCGGCTAGCCGCCCCGCGCGCTCAGCGACGGGTAGCAGACCATCGAGCGCCAGTTCGCCTGACCGATCCGGTCGTGTCGATACGAGGGTGTCCACGCCGCGTGTCGACCTATGCATCGACTCCACTCCCTAGGAGATCTTCGAGCGTATTGGTAAAAATACAGGCTAAATTTACTCTTATCCTCGCCCGCATTCCCTTAGTTTATTTGATGCTTGCGCTATTGACGCCCCAAATGAGGTCACGAAAATAATAGCCAAGACCCGAATCAACTGTAGAATGAGACATATTGCCGCGACTGATGTCAATATATCGACGTTGCGCATTTTGGGGGGTGAGCATGCTTACTGGGAAATCCATTCTGGTCATGGACGATGAGCCCGGCATCCGTCTACTGCTCGCCAGGGCGCTCAAGGCTGCGGGCGCGATCGTCCATGAGGCCCCGAACGGCAAGATCGGCTCCCAAATTCTCGAACGAACCCAGATAGACTTGGTGATCACGGATATCATCATGCCCGAAAAGGAGGGCGTGGAGACCATTGTCGATATTCGGACGCGTTGGCCTCACATCAAGATCATCGCCATAACGGGGGGCGGTCGGATAGACCCCGCCGTTTTTCTGACACTGGCCGAGCAGCTGGGAGCGGATTTGACGATGAAGAAGCCGCTGAACATCAAGGCGCTGGTCGAACAGGCCGGCGCGTTATTTCCGCCCGCCACCCGAGTGGCTTAGGCGACGAAGGGGATCTGTCGATAGAGGTCCTGGGGCTCAAAGCGCATCGGCCGCGTCACATCGAAATGGTCGCCCAGGAACTTGCCGGATAAATCCGTGAACCCGGCTGACCATGCCGCAAGCGCTTCAGCCCGGGTGGAGATTCCATGACCGATCAGGCCGCAGGCCATGCCGGACGCATTGGCTGCAAAACGGCCGAGAATGCGCGCGAGGTCGCAGCGTTCGTCAGCGACCACATGGGCCAGATCGATTGAAATTGCCGAAAGCCGAGCGCCCTGCCAGGCGCTCGCATCGAAGTCCGGGCTCGGCGCCTGACCAACCACGCCGAGGACAAACGGAAGCAGCGTGCCGACCGCCATGTCTAGGACAACGCGCGGCGCGCCGGCCAGGCCTCGAAGGCTGATCGCCAGCCGCTTGGAGACGTCTGGCGGCGCAGCCGCCAGACGCGCGAACACAGCCTGGCGGCCGGACATAGAGTTCATAGTCGAAATGTGCATCGGCGCATGGAGGCCGAACCTGGCCTCGGGCGCGGCGCCGGCTAACCGGTTGAGGGCTTCATCCAGCACGACAAGATCAACGCCTATAATCTCGCGGATTGAGGCATCAGACGGGTCGAACCGCTCCAGCTGACTTTTGTCGGAGCGGACATACACCTCCGGCTTGAGCCGGTGAGAAACGATGGCGTTCTTGGTCCGCGACCACACCGGAAACAATTGGAACTGCACAACGAGCCGGCGCTCCCCGTCGGCCACGGGCACGGCCGCAACGCCTTCGGGCGGAGCCTTTGGGACGAGCTCGGCCCTAGGCGCGGCGCGTTCGGCGAGCGCCACCTCCTCGCGTGTCAGCGGCTGCTGGATCACCTCGCCCTTGTGAACGCGGACCACGCGCCCCACCGCCATGTCCGGCAGGGTGCTTTCGCCCAGAAAGAATTGCAGAATATTGCGCAGCAGATTGATCGCCCGTCCCTGACCGCAAGCCGGAGCCTGGTCGGGCTGGACCAGCAGATAGGAGCAGGCGTCCAGCCGCACGAGCTGATCGACGGGGCCAAATAGGCGGCCGAACTCCCGCTGGGCGAATTCCCAAACCGTCGGCTCCTCGGCGGCCCAGCGATGACCGGTCCGAAGGCGAATGGTTTCGACCGAGATCGCGACAAGTCGGCCGGATTCGGCCATCCCCCCGGCAGCGAGACCGGCGAGGGCCTCGCCTTGCTCTATTGGTCCCAAGATCGCGGTCATTGCGCCCTCCGAGAACACTGTCTCATAGATGTCTTGAAAGGGAATAAACGCGAGGGTTGCGGGCTCCAGAGTTCGACATCCGTCTCCGCACCCCAAGCCACCGTTTCATCCAGAACCGGTGGATAAGTGATAACTATCGGATAAGATTACATAATCTGTATCTTCGCGCCCAGTTGTACACCGACTTGTCACCGTCCTCGCACAGGTTCGAGCACAGGCTTGCGCGGCGGACTGATTGCTACCGGCTGCGGCTGTGACATCCTGGCTTCGGAGCCAAGGCGAGCCGCCGCTCCTGCCGGAAAATCCCAGCGCAATCTGGGACTTATCCGACGGGAACGGACGGCGCCAAAGCCTCCGCCGGGCGGTCCCCAAGCGCAAGCGCGGGGTGTTCCGGAAGGAGCTGAGGCGGCGTCCGAAGCCGCGTCGATTGTCGACCGCGCAAGCGGAAACGAGGTCGGGGCGGGGCGATGGGAACTGGACGCTTCCGTCCTTAACGGGACTGGCGAGAGGAAACGGCCTTTGGCCGCAAACTGACGGCCGTTTCCTCTCGCGGCTCGGACCGGAGCGCAACGCCGCTCGACGATCATCCCCTTATCTCGTTGCGCCGGCGATTCGACCATCCCTCTCGTCCTCGCAAGGGATGACACCTGCGTGCGGCCGCCTTAAACCTGGACTTTAAGATACAGGGACGGGCGGCGAGCATGAACCGATCAAAGATTTTAACCCTGGGCGCAGCCCTGGCCATGGCCGCAGCGCTTGCGGGATGTTCACAGCAGCAGGCCAAGGCGCCGTCCGCCGGTCCCGCGCTTACCCCTATCCGCTTCGCCACCGACTGGCACGCCGAGGCGGAGCACGGCGGGTTCTACGAGGCCCTGGCCACCGGCGAATATAAAAAGCGCGGCCTGGACGTGACCATCATCCAAGGCGGCCCGGCGGTGAATGTGCCTCAACTGCTGGCCTCCGGCGCCGTGGACATGGGCGTGGGGTCCAACAGCTTCATCGTGCTGAACCTCGCCCAAGAAAAAGCGCCGGTGAAGGCCGTGGCGGCGTTCATGCAGAAGGACCCGCAGGTGCTGATGGCCCATCCGGGCCAGGGCGTTTCATCCTTCGCGGACATGAAGGGGCGGCCGATCCTGATTTCGGACGCGGCCATCACCTCGTTCTGGCCCTGGCTGCGCGCCACCTTCCATTTCAACGACAGCCAAATCCGCAAATACACCCACAGCAACGCCACCTTCCTGGGCGATCCGCGCGCGATCCAGGAGGGCTATCTGACCTCCGAGCCCTACACCGTCGAGAAGGAGGGCCACGTCAAACCGGCCGTATTCCTGCTGGCCGACGCCGGCTACCCCGGCTACGCGGCCATGGCCTTGGCCACCGACGGCCTGATCAAGTCCCATCCGGAGGCGGTGAAAGCCTTCGTGGAGGCCTCGGCGGCGGGCTGGCAGGCCTATCTTCACGGCGACCCCAAGCCGGCCGACGCCCTGATCATGAAGGACAACCCGGACATGACCGAAGACGTGCTGGATCAGGCCCGCGCCAAGATGCGGGAAAAAGGCATCGTCGACGGCGGCGAGGCCAAGACGGCGGGCATCGGGATCATGAGCGACCAACGGTGGACGCAGGTGTTCCAATTCGCGTCCGCCGCCGGGGTTTATCCCAAGACCATGGACTACAAGGCCGGCTACACGCTGCAGTTTGTGGGCGCCAAGCCGTGACGCGGCGGCCATCTCCTCCCTTGCAAAGCGGGGGAGGGGGACCGCCTGAAAGGCGGTGGTGGGGGCCAG
>CAYVHP010000052.1:0-4864 GCA_964451265.1 uncultured Caulobacteraceae bacterium
CCTGATCGAGAACTTCTTCTGCAAACTCAAAGAGTTCAAACGCATCGCCATGCGCAGCGACAAGACCGATCAGAGCTTCTCAGCCATGATCTACCTCACCGCAGCCGTCATCCATTCCAGATGAATCTCAACAGGCCCTAGTTGATCTTCCGTTTGGACGGCATTGCCTGACGTGACCCCTCACGTCATCCCCCGGCGCTAGCTGAAAGTGATCAGATAATTGCGGATCACATCTGCGTGGACGTCGAGGTCGCCGTCCAACTCGCCGTCGAAGGTTCCGACGTTCCAGACGTCGATGATCTCGAAGCCGTCGCGTCAAGCCGGTGGTCCATCTTGAATGCTGATGTCCGCGCGGTATCGGTCGCGAAGCCCCTTAATCAGGGTCGTGTGTTCTTCCTCGCCGAAATTGGCTTTGATAAATGCCTCCTGCGACAAGTCCGTCGCGCCGACGAACAACGACGCCCGTCGGACGACGGCGCCGTTGTTACCGGCGACCAGATTCGCTCGGGGCAGGTCGTCTATGGCCTTGGCCACGCTGAGTTGGTTCGCGGCGACGAACAGCTTTCGCGGCGTGATCGGCATGGTGATGTAGCCCTGGGGTGAGAAGATGCCGGCCTTGGATTGCTGGAGCGCAGCGTCCGAGATCAGAAACTCCCGCTCATCGATCGCGTCGATGACGGACCACTGCATATTGTTGAGCCGCAGTCCGTTCTCGGGATCGTCGGTCATCTTGCGGAAGAGGACCATCGCCGCCTGCCCAGCGAACTCCGGTCCCAACTTGGCGATGACGTCCTCGAGGCTGTCCGGATAACCGTCCTTCTTCACCTCCGCGTAGCGCGCGTTCAGCGCCTCGTCCCGTACGGTGAGGATGGAATTGAATGCCTCCTTGAAGTATCGCAGACTGTCCGGCGTGCGAAACCACTGGGACATGATGAAGCGGCTCCAGGCGCTGCGCTGCTTCTGGGGCATCTGGTCCGTCTTGCCCTTCAGCAGCAATTGGTGCGCCTCGGCCGCCTGATCATCGAGCTGAGACATGAAATGCTGCTCGATCTGCTGCGCCTTTTCGGGCGGTAAGCCCGGCGTGGCGTAGAGGTGCTTTTCGTAGCCGATCTCGGCGGGCGCAACGAGCTTAGTGACGACCTTGCCGGGGATCGGGCGCAGGAAGCGCCAGAGCTTGCCGTCGTTCACCCCCCATTCCGCGAGCTGAAACTGCGGGATGTAGTGGTGCTTAACCGGGGGATTGGCAGACGTCACGCTCTGCCCCCCCGTTTCTGGACTATGACGCTACAGTCGCCAATGATGGCCCCCGCGTCGGATGCGCGGTAGCCGAATCGGGCCGAGCAAGGGGAGCCAGGATCGCTCATGGCTTTTCATAGCAGTATACGGGCGTTAAACGAGAATACGTGACAGGTGCTCCTGTCCCCGCATCATGCACGCGATCATACTCGCGAGGGTCCGCGATGGGTGGTCGAGCTGTAGGGGCTAGCGCGCCGCCATTCTCCTATAGTTGACACGTGATCGAGCTTCGCCAAATGCCCGAGTTTTCCGAATGGCTGCTGGGCCTAAGGGATGGGGCGGCCGTGCAGATCATCCTCGCCCGTCTCGCCCGCTTTCGTCGTCCTTTGTGGCGGCGATAAATCCACGCAGGCCCGAGATATTCGGCGGGCGAAGACATTGGCCAAGGAGCTTTAGGATGACCACGACCACCCTTCCTCTGGACCTCGCGGCCCACATCGAGACACCTGAGGATGTGGCGCTGTTTCTGCAAGCGTCGTTCGATGGGGGAACGCCTGCCGAGATCGGCCATGCGCTTGGGATCGTCGCTCGATCCACGGGCATGGCCGCCTTGGCCGAGAAGGCGGGAGTTCCGCGTCAGACCCTCTACAAGGCGTTGAGCGCCGAGGGCAATCCGTCGCTGGACACCTTCGTTAAGATCATCCGCGCCCTCGGCCTCAAACTGGTGGCTGAGGCGGCCTGATGACCAAGCCAGGCAAGCGGGGACCCGCGCCACATTTGAAATGACCTGAGTGGGTTAGCCTCTGTTCCTAAGTTGGCTTCAGAACGTCGTGAGCGTCCCCACGGCTTTGCAATGTCGCTTGGGTCCCCCTGTTCGTCTTTCAGACGCTCGTGGGATGACGTTGGGGGTTAAAGCAGCGCGCCCTTGCCGCTGGTGACTTCGGTGTAGCGGTGGACCTTGACGGATTGGACCAGGCCGAAGCCGATCATGACCGTGAGCATGACCGTGCCGCCGAAGGACATCATCGGCATGGGGACGCCCACGACCGGGGCCATGCCCATGACCATGGCGGCGTTGATCAGCACATAGAGGGCGAAGGTGGCGGTGACGCCGGAGCCGGCCAGGCGGCCGAAGTGGCTATGGGCCAGGCTGGAGGTGCGCAGGGCGATCAGGATAACAGCCAGATAGAGCACCAGCACCGAGAAGCTGCCGATGAAGCCGAACTCCTCGGCCAGGGTGGAGAAGATGAAGTCGGTGTGTTTTTCGGGCAGGAAATCCAGCTGGCTCTGCGAGCCCAGCTCAAAGCCCCGGCCGAGCAGGCCGCCGGAGCCCAGGGCGATCTTGGACTGGAGGATGTGGTAGCCGGAGCCTGACGGGTCATCCTCGGGGTGCAGGAAGGTCAGCAGCCGGTCGCGCTGATAGGGCTGCATGACTTTGATCAGTAAGGGGACGCCGGCCGCTACGCCGACGGCGCCCAGGATGAGGACGCGTAGGCTGAGCCCCGCCAGGATCACCACCGCCGCGCCGGTCAGGGCCAGGAGGATGGCGGTGCCCAGGTCCGGCTCCTTGGCCACCAGCAGCACCGGCACGCCGATCATGGCGGCGGGAATGATCAGCTTCCAGGAAAAGCGCGCCTCCTTGGCCGACAGGCCGTGGTAAAACCGCGCCAGGGCCAGCACCAGGCCGATCTTCATGATCTCCGAAGGCTGGATGCGCACCACGTGCAGATTGAGCCAGCGCTTGGCGCCCAGGGACACCTCGCCCTTGACCATCACCGCCACGAGCAGGATCAGGCCGATCAGATAGAGCGGATAGGCGACGATAAACCAGACCCGGATATCGACGAGGGCCAACGCCAAGGTGAGCAGCAGGCACAGACCAAAGCGGATCAGGTGTTTGGCGGCCCAGGGCTCCCACGAGCCGTTGGCCACAGAATAGAGCATCAGGGCGCCGATGCCGGCGATGAGGCACAAGAGGGCGCAGAAGGTCCAGTCGATCTCGCCGAATTTGACGACCAGCCGGTCGCGCTGGCCGGGGCGGGTAAGGGCGCTGGCGGTCATGTGGGCTTGGCCCCTTGGATATCGGTGGGCGGCGGCGGCTCGGCGCCATCCGCCGCCTGGCCCCGGGGCATGTCCGGCAAGGGCAGCGGGTTTTCCACGCGGGCGCGGATTTCAGGGTCCTTGAGCAGGGCCACGCGCATGATTTCGCGCGCCTTGGGGGCGGCGGCCTCGGCCCCGAACCCGCCGTGCTCGACCAGCACGCTCATGGCGTAGCGCGGATCGTCGTAGGGGGCAAAGGCGATGAACCAGGCGTGGTCGCGGGTGGCCCATTCACCCACCGCGCCATGCTGGCCGTGACCGGTCAGATAGTTGTGCGCCTGGGCCGTGCCGGTCTTGCCGGCCATCTTGATGGGGCCCAGCCCCAACTGGGCCGCCGCCGCCGCCGTACCGTTGCCGCTGGTCACCGCAGCCATGGCGTCGCGCACATAGTCCAGGTGGGCTTTCTGGAAGGGCAGGTCCGGCGCCTCGTCCCCGGCGGGCTGCAATACCCCGCCGATGGATTTGATCAGGCGGGGATTGAGCGCCTTGGATCCGTTGGCGAGGCGCGCGGCCTGGACGCACAGCTGCAGCGGATTGAGGTTCAGATAGCCCTGGCCGATGCCCATGGACGGGGTCTCGCCCGGGTGCCACACCGGGTCGCGCGGGAAGACCCGGCGCTTATAGGCGGTGTCGGGCACCAAGCCGGCCTTTTGGCCCGGAATGCCGATGTCGAAGATCTCGCCCAGGCCGAAGTGGCGCGCCGTGGCGGCGATCTTGTCGGGTCCGACGCTGAGGGCGCACTGGTAGAAATAGATATCGCAGGAGGTGGCGATGGCGCCCCGCAGATCCTGCGACCCGTGCGCCTTGTCGCAGTGCCATACCCGGCCGCCCCAGGCCCAGGCCTTGTTGCACACGTGCACCGTGGCGGGGTCATAGCCGTTTTCCAGAGCCGCCAGAGCCACCATGGTCTTAAAGGTCGAGCCCGGCGGATAGGTCGCGGTCAGGGCCTTATTGAGCAGGGGTTTGCGCTCATATTCGGCCAGGGCCTTGTAGTCCGCCGCCGGCACGCCCTTGACGAACAGGTTGGCGTCGAAACTGGGCGCGGACAGCAGGCACAACACATCGCCCGTGCGGCAGTCCATCACCACGGCGGCGCCGGAGTCCTCGCCGAACACCTCCAGGGCGCGGTTCTGAATGTCGGCGTCCAGCGACAGGGCGATATCCTTGCCGGGCACCGCCTGTACATCGCCGCGGGGGTCCTTGCGCACCACCCGGCCGTGGGCGTCGACCTCGACCTTCTGTCCCCCCGCCTTGCCGCGCAGACTGAGGTCCTGCGACTTTTCCACCCCCTGCTTGCCGATGCGGAAGCCCGGATGGTGCAGCAGCAGCTGATCCTCGCCCGGGCCGACCTTGCTCAAGTCGTCTTCAGAGACGCGCGACACATAGCCGATGACATGGGCGAAGGCGCCGCCGAAATTATAGACCCGGACCTCGCCCATATCGGGGGTGACGCCCGGCAGTTCGGGCAGGCGTGCATTGACGCTGGCGAAGTCGTCCCAGCTCAGGTCATCGGCGATGGCGACGGGCA
>CAYVHP010000053.1:0-12231 GCA_964451265.1 uncultured Caulobacteraceae bacterium
CAGGGTCGCCGCCAACTGGGGCGCGAAGGCCATGGCCCGCACCAGAAGCTCGAACAGAGCCGGCTGGGCCAGGAACAGGGATTGAATCTGCACGCCCGATGACAGGCCGGCGAAGAAGGCGGCGAAACGGTCGAAGGCCGCGTCGGGCGCGCCGGTGGCGTTGGCGGCTTCAAGCAGGCGGGGCGCCAGGCGCGTGAACAGCTCGCGCCCGCGCTCGCTGCGGGTGGCGGCGATATGGCCGTGGTGCCAACCGCGAATGGTCTCCGCCACCTGTTTCGGATTCGAAAACCCCATGCGCTTGAGGGTGGTCAGGGTTTCGGGGTCATCCTCGACCCCGGTGAACACCAGGCTGCCGAAGCGCGAAGACAGCGACTCCTCCTCGGGAAATAGCTCGCCATACCGCCGGTTCACGCGTTTGAGCATGGCCTCCACCGCCGCGTCGAACCGGCGCAGATCGCCGTAGCCGTAAAGCGCCGCCACCTTTTTGCGTTCAGCCGGCGCTTCGGGCAGGACGTGGGTCTGCTCGTCGGCGATCATCTGCACCCGGTGCTCCAGAGCGCGTAATTGGCGGTAGGCCTCGGCCATTTCTGCACCCGTCTCGGCCTTGACGTGACCGGATCGCACAAGGGCGTCCAAAGCCTCCAGCGTGCGCGAACTGCGCAGAGATTTATCGCGGCCGCCCAGGATCAGCTGCTGGGTCTGGACGTAGAACTCCACCTCGCGGATGCCGCCGTGGCCGAGCTTGAGGTTCACCCCTGCCGCCGTCAGACGGTCGTCGACCTTGTGCACATGGATCTGGCGCTTGATGGAATGGATGTCGGCCACGGCGGCGAAGTCGAGATTGCGCCGCCAGATGAAGGCCTGCAGCTCCTCCAGAAAGGCCGCCGCCTCGGGCAGGTCGCCCGCCACGGCGCGCGCCTTGATGAAGGCGGCCCGCTCCCAGTTCTGGCCGACGCTCTCGTAGTAGTCGAGCGCCGCAGGAACCGAGACGGCGGCGGCTGTGGAGGACGGGTCCGGCCTCAGGCGCAGGTCCACGCGAAACACATAGCCGTCCACCGTCCGGTCCTGCAGGATCGAAGCCAGGGCCTGGGTCAGCCGCACCGCCACCGCCGGAGGCTCCGCGCCGCCGGCGAGCAACATGGCGTCGGGCGCATAGAACACGGAAATGTCGATGTCACTGGAGTAGTTCAGTTCAAACCCGCCGTGCTTGCCCAGCGCCAGCACGAACAGCCCCGGCGCCGGCCCGCGCGGACTGGCCGCCTTGGGCGCATGCAACCGCCCGGCCGCCACTTCCCCCGCCGCTGCGGCCGCCAGGGCCACGCGCACCGCCGCATCGGCAAAACGGCTCAGGGCGCCGGTGACCTGCTCCAGGTCCCAAACCCCGCCCAGGTCGGCCAGGGCGGTGAGCAGGTGCAATTCGCCCTTCAGCCGACGCAGTCCCACCCGTACGGCCTCGAGCTCGCGGGCGTGGTTTTCCAGCCGCTTGACCGCCGCCAGGATCGCCTCCAGCCGCACCAGGGGCGGATCGTCCAGCACGCGCTTGAACCGCTCAGGGTCCCGCTTGGCCAGCGCCGTCAGATAGGGTGAGGCGGCGAACACCGGCTCCAGCACCGGCCAATGCTGCAGCGGCCCTAGCTCCTCCCGAGCACGCTGCCCCGCCCCCGCATCGACGACGGGTCCACAGGGCTTCATGCGCTGGATCAGGGGAGAGTCGGCCACAGGGGGACGATGGCAGGGGAGAGGATGGAAAGGAAGTGATCCCCTCCTCCCCTGTGAAGCGAAGCAAACGGGGGAGGGGGACCGCGCGAAGCGTGGTGGTGGGGGCCGGCGCCCGCGAGCAGCCCCTTCCACCGCCTTACAGGCGGTCCCCCTTCCCCGCTATCGCAGGGAAGGAGAAGGAAGGGTGTCTTTTAAATGGTGATGGAACACCCTACCTTGCGTTCATGCCCCGTTCCCCCGGACTTGAAGAAGCGCCCGCCCATTTCGTGCAGGACTTCGCGCCCACGCTGTGGACGCCGCACCGTCCCCAGCGCCCGGAGAAGGCGGAAGGCGGCGGGCGGTTCAAGCTGGTGTCCGACTATGAGCCCGCCGGCGATCAGCCCACGGCCATCGCCGAGCTGTCGGAGGGCATAGTGCGCGGCGATCAGGACCAGGTGCTGCTGGGTGTCACCGGCTCGGGCAAGACCTTCACCATGGCCAAGGTGATCGAGCAGACCCAGCGCCCGGCCCTGATCCTGGCCCACAACAAGACCCTGGCCGCCCAGCTCTATAGCGAGTTCAAGAGCTTCTTCCCCGACAACGCGGTGGAGTATTTCGTCAGCTACTACGACTACTACCAGCCCGAGGCCTACGTCCCGCGCACCGACACCTACATAGAAAAAGACAGCTCCATCAACGAGCAGATCGACCGGATGCGCCACTCCGCCACCCGGGCGATTCTGGAGCGTGACGATGTGATCGTGGTCGCCTCGGTCAGCTGCATCTACGGCATCGGCTCGGTGGAAACCTACACCGCCATGACCTTCACCCTGAAGGTGGGTGACCGGGTCGACGAGAAGAAACTCCTGGCCGATCTGGTGGCCCAGCAGTACCGACGCAACGACGCCGCCTTTGAGCGCGGAACCTTCCGCAAGCGCGGCGACGTGCTGGAAATCTTCCCCGCCCACTATGAGGACCGCGCCTGGCGCGTGAGCTTTTTCGGCGATGAAGTGGAGGCGATCAGCGAGTTCGACCCCCTTACCGGCAAGAAGACCGCCGACCTGCCGCAGATCAGGGTCTACGCCAATAGCCACTATGTGACGCCCCGCCCGACGCTGAAGCAGGCGATCACCTCCATCAAGGCGGAGCTGAAGGAACGGCTGGACTGGCTGGTCGCCAACGGCAAGCTGCTGGAAGCCCAGCGACTGGAACAGCGCACCACCTTCGATCTTGAGATGATGGAGACTACCGGCTCCTGCGCCGGCATCGAGAACTACAGCCGCTATCTGACCGGCCGCCATGCGGGCGAGCCGCCGCCGACCTTCTTCGAATACATCCCCGACAACGCCCTGCTGTTCGTGGACGAGAGCCACCAGACCCTTCCGCAGATCGGGGCCATGTACAAAGGCGACTACCGCCGCAAGTTCACCCTGGCTGAATACGGCTTCCGCCTGCCCTCGGCCATGGACAACCGCCCACTCAAGTTCGAGGAGTGGGACGCCATGCGGCCGCAGACCGTCAGCGTCTCCGCCACCCCCGCCCAGTGGGAGCTGGAACAGGCTGGCGGCGTCTTCGTCGAGCAGGTGATCCGCCCCACCGGCCTGATCGACCCGCCGGTGGAAATCCGCCCCGTCTCCAAAGGCGGCTTCAGCCAGGTGGACGACGTGATCGCCGAGGTGCGCGACACGGCCAAGAACGGCTATCGCACCCTGGTCACCGTCCTGACCAAGAAGATGGCCGAGGATCTGTCCGAATATATGCATGAGCAGGGCCTGCGCGTGCGCTACATGCACTCCGACATCGACACCCTGGAGCGGATCGAGATCAACCGCGACCTGCGCCTGGGGGCCTTCGACGCCCTGGTCGGCATCAACCTGCTGCGCGAGGGTCTGGACATTCCCGAATGCGGCCTGGTGGCCATATTGGACGCCGACAAGGAAGGCTTCCTGCGTTCGGAAACCAGCCTGATCCAGACCATCGGCCGCGCCGCGCGCAACATCGACGGGCGGGTGATCCTCTACGCCGACCAGATGACCGGCTCGATGGAACGGGCCATCGCCGAAACCAACCGGCGCCGGGAAAAGCAAAATAGTTACAACCTCGAGTACGGCATCACGCCCGAGAGCGTGCGGCGCGACATCAAGGACATCCTCAACAGCCCCTATGAACGCGCCGACCGAGTGACCGTCAGCGCCGGCGTGGCCGAGGACGCCAAGCCCTTCCTGGGCTCCAATTTCCAAGCCACCCTGCGCGACCTGGAAGCCAAGATGCGCCAAGCCGCCGCCGACCTGGAATTCGAAACCGCCGCCCGCATGCGCGACGAGATCAAGCGATTGAAGATGCTCGACCTGGAATTCGCCAACGAGGTCATGACCGGGGCGGGCGAGGCGGTCGACCGCGAGGCCCCGAAGCGGGCGCGAGCGGCGGCAAGGGCGGAGGCTGCGGAACGGTTTCGGAAGGGGCGGTTGTAGACTCAATAGCGCGCAGCAAGCGCCTGTGTAACGATGGATCGCGGATCGTGGATCTAACGCGCTGAATCAGCTATCAACAAACGATGAAAAGAAACCGCAACCTCCCTTGGTCCAACCAGTCCTACGAGGGAGGCACCGCGCGCCTCTACAACCAAGACGCCGCCGCGTTTCTGGAGAGCCTAGAGCCTGGCACGGTTGACCTCTTAATTACGTCGCCGCCCTATTGCATCGGCAAAGAATACGAGAGCACCGCCTCTGTCACCGATTTTCTGGAAGCACATCGTGTGCTGCTGCCGCTAGCCTTCAGAGCTCTTAGCAAAAGCGGTAATCTGTGCTGGCAAGTAGGCAATCATGTCAAAAATAACAAAGTCATACCGCTTGATGCTTTGGTATATTCGCTGGCGTCAGAGAT
Source organism: uncultured Caulobacteraceae bacterium (assembly GCA_964451265.1). Taxonomy (GTDB): domain Bacteria; phylum Pseudomonadota; class Alphaproteobacteria; order Caulobacterales; family Caulobacteraceae; genus BOG-938. The sequence goes on from CAYVHP010000053.1 coordinate 4,582, forward strand.
CGACGGTGCCGCACTAAGAAATCGGATCGTCTGGACTTTCGGGCACGGCGCCCACAGTGCCCGCAGGTTTAGTGGTCGCCACGAAACTATCATGTGGTTTACGAAATCGGACGACTATCATTTTGAACTTGATGCCGTTCGAGTGCCCCAGCGTTACCCAGGAAAGCGGCATTATAAAGGGCCGCGAAAGGGGGAATGGAGCGGAAATCCTCTGGGAAAAAATCCCACGGACGTCTGGGACATACCCAATGTGAAATCCAAACACGTCGAGAAAACCGCCCATCCGTGTCAATTTCCGGTTGCATTGGTGCAGCGACTTGTGAAGTCTCTTTGCAGGGAGGGTGGAGTGGTGGCGGATCCGTTCGTGGGATCTGGCTCAAGCGGCGTGGCAGCCATTCTTGAAAAGCGCTCCTTTCTCGGTTGCGACATCGAAGAGCGCTATTTGGAGATCGCTAAGGGGCGTTTCACTCAAGCGATCAGCGGAACAGCGCGCTATAGAGCAGACCAACCGACCAAACTCCCGAAAGGGAAAGAAGCCGTGGCTACAGCACCACCGCATTTCTTTTTGAAAGTGGGATAAAAATGGTGAATGCGGTCGAGGCTTCAACAGAGCCTGAAAAGAGGCTCTTTATATCGCTGTTGACGCGAGACATTTCTTTTGTAGATGCCTTTCTGGATTTAATCGACAATTCCGTAAATTCGGCACTTATACCGTATGCCGACCGCCTTCAGAACGCCAACGACTACGCCGATCTATTCCTGGATGCCTCCGTCACGCCCAAGACATTTATCAATCTCTCCATAACGGAAACATCCGTCACAATATCAGACAATGCAGCCGGCATAGACCTTAAGACAGCTGTGGACCGTGTGTTCCGGTTTGGTCGTCCGGCTTCGAACTCCCATCCGAACGACCGTTTAAGTGTCTACGGAATTGGCTTGAAAAGAGCCATATTCAAAATAGGCGACCACATCGAAATAACCTCGGATCACGTCGACGGCGGATTCTCGCTCGACTGGCACGTAGACGCTTGGGCGTCAGATCCGAACGCCGGCTGGAAAATACCACTCTCTCCCCGGCCAGAGACAAAGAAGACAGGGACGCGCATCAAGATCGGATCTTTGCATGAAAATACCAAGCGTCGAATAATTGACGGAAGTTTTTTGGGTGAATTAATCGAAAAAATTGGGCGAACTTATGCATACTTTCTCGGAAAGATTATAACAGTCAGCCTAAATGGCCAGGAAATACCTGCACAACTACTGTCTATGAGCGATAACTTTCGAAATTCCTATTATGACGCTGGCGCAGTCACTTATAGCATAACGGCGGGCATTGCTAAGCCTGCCGGCAAATCCTTTCAGCAGGAGACGGCAGGCTGGTACGTCTTCTGTAACGGCCGCACGGTGATTTTTGCCGACAAATCACCTCTTTCGGGCTGGGGGGACCTTCTTCCTCAATTCCAACCCAAGCATCGACCGTTTTTGGGCGTCGTGTTCTTTGTATCAACGGATGCGGAGGAGCTACCCTGGACGACCACAAAGGCGTCCGTTGATGTCGAAAATGTCGTGTGGCAAGTCGCTCGTCGTCAAATGGAAAGCATTGGGAGAACCGTTCTGGGTTTTCTCGACCAGCGCTATACCGAAGATGGCACCGAGGTTGACGCAAAAGAATTAACCGACGCGTCCGCAACAACAATATCTTTGCTTGCGGCAGCCACAAGCACCCAAAGAGAATTTGCGCCGCCTCCAAGAAACCGATCTCCAACTAAGACCTCGATTCAATACAAGGTTTCGGTAAGCGATTTGGAAAAAGTTAAGTCGCATATCGGCAGGTCCTCGATGTCTAACGTGGATGTCGGCCGATATACTTTTGATTATTATTTGCGAAACGAGGTGGAATAATGCCTCCTCGATCGAGTGCGCTGTCTGTTCCCTATGATATTAGGCCAGCTAAGCAAATCGAGCGGCGCATAATGCTCGACGTCATTGGTCTTGGCGGACAATGCGGACTAGATATTAGGGGCATGCGTTATGTCGGCATGGGTGGTATAAGATTCTTTGATCACGCCATGTTCCATCGTTATCTTGGAATAACTGATATGGTGAACCTAGAGCACTCAAAAGAAGTGCAATGGCGTTGCGATTTCAATAAGCCATATTCTTTTGTTGACCTTAAAATACAGTCGTCTTCTGAATTCGCAAAAAATATGTCTCCTGAAAAGCCTCATTTTATTTGGCTTGACTATGATTGGGGATTAAATGGTGCCGCAAAAAATGATATAACAGATATTGCGCTCAGACTGCCAATGGATAGCTTTGTTTTTTCTTCTTTGTGCGCAGAGCCGAAACGGGCGTATGAGGACAACCCTTCCTCTCAAGCTCGCCTCGAGATAGCGCAGGAGGACTTTGGAGTACTTGCTCGGGGGCTAACGAAGCAAAATTTTGAAGACAGCGCCTTCCGACACACTGTGGCACGGCTCCTCCTCGCCTTCTACAGAAACGCCTTTACGGCCAGGATAGATGGGACATTCACGCCGGCTTTCAGAGTGACGTATAAAGACTCTAGCTGGATGGTCACGGTTGGCGGCTTTTTTGGATCTTCATCCAAATCAACCAAGTTCAATCGCTTGATCAAGAAAAGGCTCCCCATTTTGGGAAAGCCGGATGGGGATAATTTCTTTGAGATTTCAGACTGGAACGTGACAGATAAAGAACGACGGATTTTTGATCGCGCTGCTACCAGCCAGAACTATCAAGCTGAGTATTTGCCGGAGCTAAAGAAGCTTGGGTTCAAAGAGGCTGAGATTGACGCTTACCGGCAACTAATCCGCTATTTCCCCCGATATTATGAAGCTTTTGTCTGAAAGGTTAGCGGCGATTCGGCATTGGGGCGCAGCCGCTTCTGCTAGCGCTTCCGTTCATCGACCACGCCGTTTCCGGTTGGACGCACATGGGCCGGTATGGGCAGATCACCTATTACGGGCCCAACGAGGACGCGCGGCTCAAGACGGAGATTGACGATCTGCAACGCCAAGCCGCGACGACCGGAGCGGACTTAGCAAAGGCCCAAGCCAGGCTCGCGAGCTTGGCCTAAAACCTCGGCCCCTTCCCCCCCACCCCCTACTCCACCCCAAACACCGACAGCGACAACCCGGCGATCACCGCCACATATTGTTTGCCGTCAACCTCATAGGTGATCGGGCCGTTCATGATGCCGGCGCCGAGGTTGAGCTTCCACAGGAGTGAGCCGTCGCGGGCGTCCAGGGCCTGGAAATAGCCTTCGCGACCCCCGGTGAACAGAAGATCCGAGGCGGTGGTCAGGATGCCGCTCTCGGTCACGTCGCTCATGTAGTAGCGCCACTTCTTCTCGCCGGTGAGCGGGTCGATGGCGATCACCGCGCCGTTGCCGGCGACCTCGGTCCAGGTGTTGACCGGCGCGCGGGCGCCCAGGCCTGACAGGCCGGGGGCGCCGGGCACCACGGCGGGGGCGCCGGGGACGCCGCCCTCAAAGCCGCGACCGGGCTTATAGTCCGCTGGGCTGACTACCGCGTTGAGCGAGGTGTAGTTCTCCCAGGCCGGTATGTAGAACAGCTTGGCGTGGGGGCTGTAGGAGGGCGAGTACCAGTTGGTGCCGCCGTGATCGCCGGGATAGACCGGCTCGCCGGTGGGCTGGGGCAGCTGGATCGGGCGGCCGGTCTTGTCGAAGCCGCTGGCCCAGTTGACCTTGACGAAGGGCTTGCCCAACAGGAACCGGCCGGTGACGCGGTCGAGCACATAGAAGAAGCCGTTGCGGTTGGCCCACAGCATGGCTTTGAGCGGCGCGCCCTTCCAGGTGATGTCGGCCAGCACCGGAACCTGCACCGCGTCATAGTCGTGCTTGTCCTGCTGGGTGAACTGATAGTGCCACTTCAGCTTGCCGGTGTCGGGGTCGAGCGCCACCACGGAGTCCGTGTACAGATTATCGCCGGGCCGCTGGTCGATGTTGAAGTCCGGACCGGGGTTGCCGACGCCCCAATAGGTCAGGTTCAGCTCAGGATCATAGGAGCCGGTGATCCACACCGGCGCGCCGCCGTGCTTCCAGGCGTCCGGGTCGCAGAAGGTCTTGGAGGAGGTGGGAGGCGGGCAGGGCTTCCAGGTTTCCGAGCCCGGCTCGCCGGGCGCCGGGATGGTGTTGAAGCGCCAGGCTTCCTTGCCGGTCTTGGCGTCATAAGCGGCGATGAAGCCGCGAATGCCGTATTCGCCGCCGCCCACGCCGATGATGACCTTGTCCTTCACCACCAGGGGCGCGAGCGTGATCGAATAGCCGGACTTGCTGTCCGCCACCTTGGTGTTCCACAGGGGCCGGCCGGTTTTGGCGTCGATGGCCACGACGTGGGCGTCCAGGGTGCCCATGAACAGGGTCCCGTCCAGGATGGCCAGGCCGCGATTGTTGGCCCCGCAGCAAACGATCTGGGTCGGGTCCAAGGTGTGGTGATAGATCCAGAACACCCGGCCCGTCTTGGCGTCCAGCGCCGCCACGTCGTTGGGCCTCTGGGTAATGTACATGATCCCGTCGACCACCAGGGGCGAAGTCTGCCAGCCGCCCTGGGCGGCGGCCTGATAGACCCACTGGAGCTTCAGGTTTTTGACGTTGGCGGGGGTGATCTGGTCCAGGGCGCTATAGCGCTGGCCGTTGTAGGCGCCCGAATAGGTCAGCCAGTTGGCCGGCTCCTTGGCCGCGCCCACGAGCCGTTCGGCGCTGACTTGAGCGGTGGCCGGAAGGCCTGAGGCCGCCAGCAGCAGCCATGCGAGCGTCGCGGCGATGATCCGTCGCATGCGGCTACTTTCCCTTCAGCGCGAGCAGATAGGACATGAGATCGGCCAGCTCATCTGCGCTCAGGCGATCCTTGTAGGCCGGCATGGGCGATTTCGTGCTGATGACAAATTCCTTCAGGTCCGCCTTGTTCAGCGACACCAGGTTTTCGTGGTCGTCCATCAGCTGCAGCGAATAGGTGTCCTCGTTCAGGCGACGGCCGTTGATGACCTTGCCGTCCTTGGTCACGATATGGACCGGGCGATTGATCGGCATCATCTGGCTGGACGGATCGGTCAGGGTCCGCTGGATCGAGGCGGCGCTGCGCACGGCGCCGATGTCGCTCAGGTCCGGCGCAGACCGGGGTCCGACACCATTGACGCGATGGCAAGTCCCACACTCGCCCTTGCCCTCGAAGATCGCCTTGCCGCGCGCCGCGTCGCCCAGCTTGATGGTGGAGCGATCGACCGAATTGAAGTTGCGGATATAGGCGACCAGCCCGGTGACTTCCGTAGGGTCGAGTTTGAACGCCGGCATGCCCTTGCCCGCCACCCCGCCGGTGATCACGGACGACATGTCGCGGTCGGTCACGACAGAGTGGAAGGTCCCGCGCTTGAAGTCGATGCCGCCAACCCCGTCGCCGGTCGCGGCATGGCAGGCCACGCACTGTTCGCCGTAGAGCTTGGCGCCATAGGCGATGTCGGCTGGGGCATAATCGAGCGGATGGTCCGCGATGGCCTGGGCGATGCCGAGCGAAGGACCGGCAAGGGCAAGTCCGACGACCGCAAGGAGTGGAAGGAGTTGTCTGCGCACGTCTAGATCCTCGCCATGACCTGAAAAACCGTTGTTATTTGAACGAGCGGCCGATGGTTCTGTTGCAGCGCTCGTATGCCCGTGGGGGTCACTCACGCAAGCCAAAAACCGTCAGAGCCATGCCCGACACCGTCGCCACATATTGCTTGCCGTCCACCTGATAGGTGATCGGGCCGTTGATCTCTTCGGACCCCAGGCTGGCTTTCCACAGCAGGGCGCCGGTCTTGGCGTCCAGCGCCTGGAAATAGCCCTCGCGCCCGCCGGTGAACAGCACATCGCCCCCCGTGGTCAGGATGCCGCTGTCGCTCACATCGGTCATGGCAAAGCGCCACCTGTGTTCGCCGGTAAGCGGGTCGATGGCGATGACCGAACCGTGCCCTGCCGTCTCGGTCCAGTTATTGATCGGCGGCCTCTGGCCCAGGCGCGAGAGGCCCGGGGCATTGGGGATCGGCTCGTAATCCTTCAGCGCACCCCCGCCAAAGCCCCGACCTTCGGAAAATTCGGACGGATAGCCGCTGAAGATGGTGGCGTAGTCGTCCCACACCGACAGATAGAACAACTGGGTGCGCGGACTGTAGGACGGCGAGAACCAGTTGGTCGCGCCCTGATTACCCGGCCATGTGGGCTGCCCCGGCGGCTGAGGGGTCTGGATCGGCACGCCCTTGTCGTCGATCCCACTCGCCCAATTGACCTTGGCGAAGGGCTTGCCGAGCAGGAACCGGCCGGTGGCGCGGTCCAGCACATAGAAGAAGCCGTTGCGGTTGGCCCACAGCATGGCCTTCACCGGCTGACCCTTCCATGTGATGTCGGCCAGCACCGGAATCTGCACGGAATCGAAGTCGTATTGGTCGTGCGGCGTGAACTGATAATGCCACTTGAGCTTGCCCGTGTCGGCGTCCAGCGCCACCACCGAACCGGCGTAAAGATCGTCGCCCGGCCGCTGCTGGTTGTTGTAGTCCGGCCCGGCGTTACCCACGCCCCAGTAGGTCAGGTTCAGCTGCGGATCGTACGAACCGGTGACCCAGACCGAGCCGCCACCGTGCATCCATGCGTCAGGATCGCACAGGGTCTTGGGATTGGGCGGGCACTTTTCCCAGGTCTCCGAACCGGGCTCGCCCGGCGCCGGAATGGTGTTGAAGCGCCAGTCCTCCTTGCCGGTCTTGGCGTCGAAGGCGGCGATGAAGCCACGGATGCCGAACTCGCCGCCGCCCATGCCCACCAGAACCTTGTCCTTGATGACCAGAGGGGCGTGGGTGATCGAATATCCTGCCTTGCTATCCGCGACCGTGATGTTCCACAGCGGCCGACCCGTCTTGGCGTCGATGGCCACCAGGTGCGCGTCCAGCGTGCCCATGAACAGGGTGTCGCCCAAGATCGCCAGGCCGCGATTATTGGCCCCGCAGCAGACATTCGGCGCCGGGCCCAAGGGGTAGTGGTAGATCCAGAAAACCCGTCCCGTCCGCGCGTCCAGGGCGACCACATCGTTGGGCCGCTGGGTGATGTACATGATCCCGTCCACCACCAAGGGCGAGGTCTGCCACCCTCCGGCGACAGCGCCCTGGTACACCCACTTCAGCTCGAGGTTTTTGACATTGGCCGAGGTGATCTGATCCAGGGTGCTGTAGCGGTCGCCGGCGTAGGTCCCCGAATAGGTTAGCCAGTTAGCCGGTTCCTGGCCGGCGTTCACCAGCCGCTCCGGCGTAACCTGGGCCTGAGCCGCCGCGCCGGCGAACAGGATAAACCACAGCGCCGCGAAAAGACCGATAGGCCGGTCGAACACCAAGCGGCGACGCAAAAACCCGACCGCGCGCATCACGCCTCCCCGAGCCGTTTGTTTTGTTGATCCCGAGATACCCCGCGCTGGTTTGACAAACAATGCGGCAGCGTGAAACATGGATTTAACAAGGATGTCTGGGTTCGGGAGGACGTTTTGACGCTGGCGGCGGCTAAGCCGAGCCAAGCGCGAACAAAGGCTGCAACGACCCAGGTGGCGCAGCGACATCCGATTGAAACCTAGACCCCGCCGCCCCGTACAAAGGACG
>CAYVHP010000054.1:0-3536 GCA_964451265.1 uncultured Caulobacteraceae bacterium
CAGCGCCCGCCCTTCCGGGCCGGCGGCGGCGTATTTCATGGCCAGGGCGGGTTCGATTCGGCCCACGCCCAATTGTTCGATCACGCGCTGGTGCAGACCCGCGCTGCCGAGAATCTCCACTTCCGACTGGATCACCTGATCAGTGCTGGGTAAGGCGCCGCGAGCCGCATCGCCGACCCGGGGCTCATAAACATATTCCTGGCCCAGCCTGACCAACAGACTGGAATGAGCCGGATAGGTGGTCTTCAGCGTAAAGGCTAAGGCCACGCCCAGGGCGAGCACCGCAAGGAACACCGCGAGCATCAGTCCGCGCTCCCGCCAAAGCGCAGCCAGAAACGACTCCACGTCATAGGCCGGGCGCACAGCCTGACCGCCGGACGCGAACGTCGGAGCGACGGGCCTTGATGTCCAGGCGCTGGGGGCGATCATGGAATCGTGGAACTCCTTACGCCGTAACCCTGGGGCCGGGGCGTTAACGTCTGGTAACCATAGTTACAGCTACTGTGGCCAAACGCCCGACGGCGGGCCTTCGGCTTGCGTCTTTGAAAATCACAGTCCAGACAAAGGACGGGCGGCAGGGGGAAACGACGTGAGCCAATCACCGCAAAGGCGCATGTTTTACACCATCGATGGGCTGCGGGGTCTGGCCGCGCTGCTGGTAGTCACCCGTCACATCATTCCGCTGCACGCCGGGCAATTGACCACGGCGTCGAGCTACCTAGCGGTGGAGCTGTTCTTCCTGTTCAGCGGCTTTGTCATCGCTCACGCCTATGACAAGCGCTTCGCCGAGGGGCTCGGCTTTTGGACGTTCGCCAAGGTGCGAATTCTGCGCCTCTATCCGCTCTACCTTCTGGCGTTTGCTATTGCGGTCCTCACCGTGCCCGCCGCTCGCCTGGCCGGCATCAAGACCTGGGCGCTCGATCCCGCCGTGATCATTCCCGGGCTGTTGATGCTGCCCACCTTCGCGCGGGGCGCCTATGGCCTCGTCTATCCCTACAATAATCCCTCCTGGACCCTGTTCTTCGAGCTGACCGCCAACGCTGCCTACGCCCTGATCTGGCGCTGGCTGAACAACCTCGCCTTGATGGTCGTCCTTGCGATGTCGGCTTTGGGCCTGGCCTACACCGCCCTGCACTTCGGCAGTCTGGACGTGGGTTTCAGCAGCAAGCAGTTTGTCGGCGGCTTTGGCCGGGTGTTTTTCTCGTTCTTCGCCGGCGTGGGCGTTTATCGCCTGCAGCTCGTCCGGCCCTGCACGCTCAAAATCAGTCCATGGCTGCTCCTGGCCGGCTGCTTTGTCCTGTTAATCGCATGGCCGCACCGTGGTCCTGAGCGCACCGCCTACGACATGGCCTGCGCCTTGCTGATCTTCCCTCTGTTCGCCTATCTCTCTACGGCGGTTGAACCGGGGCCGTTCGGGCAAAAGCTGTTTTCCCTGGGCGGCGGCGCCTCCTACGCTCTATATTTGATCCATTCGCCCCTGGGCGGCGTGCTCAACCAGTTTTTCATCCTCTACGGTCGCCCCAAGGGATCGGCCCTGTTGGGGATCACCTTCATCGCCTGCATGGCGGTAATCGCCTGGCTGGCGGAACGGTATTACGACCGGCCCGTTCGGCACTGGCTGACCAAGCTGACAACGGCCAAAACGCCCGCGCGTTAACGGCTCGTTACCCAATTTTGTTAACACTTGGCGAACGTCTGTCCGTTCAAGGCCGCCCATGCCTTTGCCTATTGGTCTTCGCCCACTGATCGTGATGCTCGCCGTCAGCGGAGCCATGGCCGGGTGCCAGGGTCCATCCAGCGAGCCTTTCACCCCGGGCCTGAAGCCCACAGCGGGTTTTCCCAACATCGGCTACGCCACCTGGAGCGATGACGAGCCCGACTATCGCTTTTATCCCGGCGACCAAATCGAACTACGCGTCCCCTCGGCGCCGGAATTGAACAAGACCCTGGTGGTTCAGCCCGACGGCCGCGTCAGCGCGCCCCTGGTCGGGCCGGTCATGGTGGCGGATCGATCCACCCAGCAGGTCGAGGACGCCCTGAGCCAGGCCTACGCCAGCCAGCTGATCCACCCCGAGGTGGAAGTGTCTCTGACGGCGGCCACGCCATTGAAGGTGTTTGTCGGCGGAGAGGTGGACAAGCCGGGGGTCTATGACATGCCTGGCCCGATCGACACCTTGCAGGCGGTTATCGAGGCCGGCGGCTTTAAGCCCACCGCGCAACGCTCCACAGTGGTGCTGATCCGTCGCGGCGCAGGCGGGCAAGCCATGATGCGGGTGGTGGATCTGCGGCGCGGCGCGACCGATCCCTCCCAAATGGACGTGGCGCCCTTACGCCGCTTCGACGTCGTCTATGTTCCGCGCACCTCGGTGGCCGAGGTCGGCATCTGGATGCAGCAGCTGCGCGACGCCCTGCCCATCCAGTTCAGCTACGCGGTCTACAAGCCGTTGTAGCGGCCTATTGGGCGCTTAGCCGTGGGACAGCCATTCGCGGGCGGCGCGTTGGGCTTCAGCGACTTCGTCTTGGGCCATCTCGCGGCTCAGTTCGCGGCGATAGATCTTGCCCTCTTCGGACCCGCGCATAGCCGCCAGATTGAACAGCATGTGTGCTGACACATAGTCCAGCGGCGCGCCGCCCTGACCGGTCGAGTAAAGCAATCCCATTCGGAACAGCTCGTCGCCCGAGCAATCCGGAGTCGGCAACGGCAACCCGCCGGTCGCCTCGGTATGCGTATAAGCCTGCATCGTCTTCCCTTTCGGAACGTCCGGCGCGTTCGACGCCAGCATCAGAAATAGAAGAAACACTTCCCCGCGTGAAAATAGAGTTAAGCCGAAAAAACCACTATTTTTCAATAACTGTAAATAACGATTCAGGCCCATTACCAAGTGATAAAGAGCCGATTTACTTGTCGTTTACATGGGTTGCGCAAGTCGTTTGCGGAAGCCAAAATCCGGTTGTCGCGGCTGCGCCGGTCGCGCCGAAAATCGCCGGCCCAGCAATCACCTTGACGAAGCTGCGCCGCTCAACAGACAACAGGACATGAGCGATGCATCCGTCACCATCTTCCACAACCCCGCCTGCGGCACGTCCCGCAACGTCCTTGCGGCTATCCGGGCGGCGGGCATAGAGCCCAATGTCGTAGAGTATCTGAAGGAAGGCTGGACCAAGCCTCAGCTGAAGGACCTTCTTTCCAAGCTCGGTCTGACAGCCAGGGACGTCATGCGCATCCGCGGCACGCCGGCCGAAGAACTCAAGCTGACTGATCGGAAGACCACCGACGACGAGATCATCGACGCCATGATCGGACATCCGATCCTGGTGGAACGCCCCATCGTCATCACGCCCAAGGGCGCGGTGCTGGCTCGCCCGCCGGAAAAGATCGAGGCGATTCTTTAGAACCCGTCATGTATGGACGGCCCCCTTTGGGCAAGAGGCAAAAGTGGGCATGTGGCTCGGTTTGGTGCGGTCATGTATCCGGCCTGTTGATGCGGTCATTGTGACCGCTGGCCTGCAGGGGTATCGCGGGTCGGCTTCCAATC
>CAYVHP010000055.1:0-25189 GCA_964451265.1 uncultured Caulobacteraceae bacterium
CACAGGCTGATAGGCCTGGGCCACCGCTTGGGGATCGATGGTCTTGGCGTTCACTGCGGCGTCAAGCGCCGGCATATAGCGGCCGCTCATGGCCGTGGTCAGCGCCAGCCCGATCAGCCGACCGACAAAAATCACCGCCGACCAGGCCAGCACAGCAAGCGGGCGTTGGCGGACAAGCCGGAAACCCGCCAAAGCCGAGGCCCAAGGGGCGAATGGGGCCATGTCTGTCCTTAAGTTTCGATGCCAAGCTCCGCTTGTAGGCGAGGTTCGGCTGAGAACCTAGCGTGCGTCACGCCTCAAGGGCGCTCGCGATAGGATCTGGCGCGTCATAAGCCTGATAGGCGCGCACTTGCGGCCCGAGAATAACCGGCAGGAAGACGCCCACGAAGACCGCCCAAATAATCCCGCCAAAGACCATGGCGGGCGTGAGGAACTTGTCTCTCTCCTCCGGATTAAGAAGGTCGCCAGGCTTGGCAATGAAGCCGCCAGTGCCAATGGAGGCGATCTCGGTCAGGATTATTACGAGCAAAAACGCCACAATGGCCACGACGGTGAAAGACAGCAAGGATAGGAACAAAGAACCGGCCAAAGGCCAGAAGTGACCCTTGGTCGAAACCCAGGACTCTTTGAAGCTTATTCGTTTCCGATCGACCGCGATGACTGGGCATAGTGAAAGCCGAACGATCAAAAAAATTGGGGAAATTACCAAAATATACGGCGCAATGGAGTTTAGAGTCTCAGGTATTACCTGTGAAAATAGGCTGGCAATGCTTTCTACTATTCCAAAAGCAACACCCAACAAAATATTCATAAATATATAAATTCCGAAGTAAATAACAAGTATAAAAAATACACGGCGCTCGTCTTGTCCGATTCTGAACAAAACAGCTTTATCTATCCCCATGAACGACCGTAGAGCTGATGCGTAAATGAGGGCGGCGCCAGCGAAATTGACGAGGAAGGTGACTAAAATAGGGGGCGCAGCCGGCGGGAAGACTTGAAAAATCTGCTCTAGAGTCGGGTGCCCGCCCAGGGCCTGAAAGGCCCTCAAGGCGTCGCCGCCGACCAAAGCGCCTAAAACCCCTGACAGCAGGATAAAGATGAAGGTCATCGCCGCCCACGCCGCCACCGAGCCCGGACGTTCGCGCGTGAAGCGGAAGCCCTCGAACGCAGCCTCAGTGAACGAGAAGTCACGCATCTAAATCGAATCCCCCTCCGAACACATGTCCGGTCCCAAACGGATGTTTGGCCCTCCGTCACATTTGTAAAGATGGATGAGGCCAAGTCGTTCACGACATGCGTGAATTTTTATTGGCTGTGATATTTGCGGCCCGATGAAAGCCACCCATTTTCCCATCCACGTCGTCGGCGGCGGCCTCGCCGGAAGCGAAGCGGCCTGGCAAATCGCCCAGGCCGGTTTGCCGGTCGTGCTGCATGAGATGCGCCCGGTGCGCGGCACGGCCGCCCATCAGACTGAAGCACGGGCCGAACTGGTCTGTTCCAACTCCTTTCGCTCCGACGACTGGGCCTATAACGCCGTCGGCCTGCTGCACGCCGAGATGCGCCGCTGCGGCTCGCTGATCATGGCCGCCGCCGACGTCAGCCAGGTCCCGGCAGGCGGCGCCCTGGCGGTGGATCGTCACGGCTTTTCCGGCGAGGTCACCCGGCGGATCGAGGCGCACCCCTTGATCGAAGTCGTGCGCGAGGAGGTGCAAGGCTTGCCCCCGGCCGAATGGGACAGCGTGATCCTGGCCACCGGCCCTCTCACCTCCCCGGCCTTGGCAGAGGCCGTGCTGGAGCTGACCGGCGAAGGCGCCCTGTCCTTCTTCGACGCCATCGCGCCTATCGTCCACACCGACAGCATCGACATGGACATCGCCTGGCGCCAGTCCCGCTACGACAAGGAGGGTCCGGGGGGCGACGCCGCCGCCTATATCAATTGCCCGATGGACAAGGATCAGTATCTGGCCTTCGTCCAGGCCCTGCTGGATGGCCCTAAGAGCGAGTTTCGCGAGTGGGAAAACGTGCCCTATTTCGACGGCTGCCTGCCCATCGAGGTGATGGCTGAGCGGGGCGTGGAGACCTTGCGCCATGGGCCGATGAAGCCCGTCGGCCTGACCAATCCGCACAATCCGACGGTTAAAGCCTACGCCATCGTCCAGCTGCGCCAGGACAATGCGCTGGGCGCCCTGTTCAACATGGTCGGCTTCCAGACCAAGCTGAAGCACGCGGCCCAGGTGGAGGTGTTTCGCACCATCCCGGCCTTGCAGCGCGCTGAATTTGCCCGTCTGGGCGGGCTGCACCGCAATACCTTCATCAACTCGCCAAAGCTGCTGGACGGCGCCCTACGCCTCAAAGCCCAGCCGCGCCTGCGTTTCGCCGGCCAGGTGACGGGGGTGGAAGGCTATGTGGAAAGCGCCGCCGTGGGCCTGCTGGCCGGCCGGTTCGCCGCCACCGAGCGCCTGGGCGCCGCACCCGTCGCGCCGCCGGCCACCACCGCCTTGGGCGCCCTGATCGGCCACATCACCGGCGGGCATCTGGAGGGCGCAAAAAGCGGCTTCCAGCCGATGAACATCAACTACGGGCTATTGCCGCCCATGGACGCGCCTAAGACGAGCCTGGACGGCCAGAAAATCCCCTTGAAGGAACGCGGCCGGGCCAAGAAGCGTCTGATGAGCGAACGGGCGTTGCGCGATTTGGACGGCTGGCTCTCGCGGCAGGGGACGCGGCAGGGGACACACACCACCCCATCTCGGTCAGCAAATTAGCCTGCAGGCGATTGCGGGTGGTGTGTGTCCCCCGCCCCCCGCCTCAGAACTTCAACGCCGTGCGTGCGCCGAACCGCCGAGGCGTATTCATCACCCCTTCCGGGAAGGCGCTCAGCGGCGAGATCTGGGTCAGGGCCCGGGTATTGGTCAGGTTCTCGCCGTAGACCGTCACGCTCCAGCGATCGCTGATCTGGGCTAAGGTGATATGGGCCCCCAGCTCCGACCAGGCCGCAGCCTGGAATGTCGGGCTGTCTTGATTGGTCTCCAGGAAGAATTCCTTGGTCTGGTAGCGATAGGACAGGCCCACCGTCACTGTGGCGTTGGCCGCCACGGGGCGCCCGTAGTCCGCGGTCAGACCGACCTGCCACTTCGGCGCCCGGCTCAAGGTATTGCCGACGATGCTGACCGTTTGGAGCGGGATATTGGCGCCGAAACTGAACAGCGCGCTGGGCGGCACTTCCGGCAGTTGGCCGCTGGTGAACTGAGCCTCCAGATAGGTGGCGTTGATCCCCAATTTCAGCCCTTCGAGGGGGATCGCGGTGGTTTCAAACTCCATGCCCTGCACCCGGGCCGACGCGGCGTTCTGGATATTCACCCCGCCCGTCGGCACCGGAAGGCGAACTTGCAAATTGTCATAGCGGTACTGAAACATGTCCGCCGCCAGCCGCAGCCGGCGATCCAACAGCTCGGATTTTACGCCCACTTCATAGGCGTCGATGGTCTCTGGTTTGAAGGCGGGGGTCAGGCCAAAGGCGTTAAAGCCCCCGGATTTGAAGCCCTGACTGAAGCTGGCGTAGACCAGCACGTCGCGGCTGACCTTGTAGTCCAGCACCGCGCGGGTCGAAACATTGTGGAACACCGCCTTGTCGTAGAACGTCGGCGGCGCGGCCACGGCGAAGCCCACCGGCACGACCCTGCCTGCGGCCGGGGAGAACCCGGACCCCAGCGTCAGGACCTGCTGCGTATTGTGGAAGGCCTTTTCGTCATAGTTGTACCGCCCGCCGAACCGGGCCGTCAGCCCCGGCAAAAGCTGGTAGCCGACGTCCGCGTAGGCGGCCGCTGCGTGAGACGTCTGGAAGGCGTGAAAGGTCGCGTCGGTGCCGAGCTTGAAATAGGCGGCATTGTTGTAAATCTCGAACGGATCGACCGCGTTCTGCTCGTGGATGTAATAGAGGCCCGCCATCCAGGTTAGAGGCGCCTTGAGCGAAGGCGAACTGATGCGCAGCTCCTCGCTGAGCTGGCTATTGCGCAAACGCGCGGTGCTATACGACCGCAGGGTGGGAAACCCGGTCAGATCGGCTGGAGCGGCATTGTCGGAGTCCGCCCGACCGTCCACGTCGAAGGTGCGATAGCCGGACGTTGAGTTCATCAAGAACGCGTCTGCGCGAAAATCCGCGATCACGGTCGCCGCATTGGTCGTGATGTGGTTGAAAACCGCCTCGCTGGCTTCGAATTGGCTGCTCGACAGGGCCGATTGAAAGTCCGGCCGCAGCTTGAAGGGGCTGTCGGTCGTCCCTCCGGTCAGATTGGCCACGCGAAAGAGGCCGGGCTGAAAATGCTGGTCGAACGTCTCGCCGATCAGGTCGACGGTCAGACGATCCGTCGGTAGAATGCGCAACGAGCCGCGTGCGGTCAGGTCATGGCCGTCATTGACCGGCTTGCCGGACAACACGTTGACGCCGAACCCGCCCTGGCTGTTGTAAGCGACCGCGAGCCGGCCCAGCACCTTGTCGGCCACAAGCGGTCCGGACACGGCGCCTTCCAGACGAAAGTCTTTCAGGCTGTCGCCGTCTGCTTGAACGTTGGCTTCAAAATGGTTGGTCGGACGTTTGGTGGTGATCACCACGGCCCCGGCGGTGGCGTTGCGTCCGTACAGCGAGCCCTGAGGTCCGCGCAGCGCTTCGATCTCGTCGATATCCACCAGGTTTGCCGTGGCCGCGCTGAGCCGCGCGACGTAGACGCCGTCGATGTAAATCGCCACCGGCTCATCGGACAGGAACTCTCCGCCGCCATTGGCGCCGCCGATGCCGCGGATGCTGAGCGGCGCCCCGCCGTAACCAGCCGACGTGGTGGTCACTAAGCTGGGAACGCGCGCGGTCAGGTCCATAAGGCTATGGACGTTCTGGCTCGCCATGGCGGTGGAGGACAGGGCCGAGACGGCAAGGGGAACGTCCTGCAGGCGTTCCGTGCGCCTCTGGGCAGTCACGATGATATCCGACAAGCGCGACGCCGGCGCGTCGACCACCGGGGCGCTAGAGACAGTTTGCGCCAGCGGCGCGCCGGGGCAGACCGCGATCCACAAGACCGAAAGCCCGCCGATTTTCCATGCCTGGACAGCCATTGCCTGCACCTTTGCGGTGTTTGGCGCTGACTCTCCCGGCCCAATGGCGACAGATCAGCGCGAAGTATTAATAAAAATCCCCAGCAATACCCGACGGGTTCACAAACTATACTTTACTGAAAACAACACCACCCCAATACCCGTCTTCGGAATTGCGCACATTTTGCGCAGTTCACCCGACATAAATGCCGCTTTTCGCCTAATTTTTGTTTAATAACTTCTGGTTCTTATTCAAATCGGTGGAATTTGAACGCGTCATAGTGACGCAAAATTCAGAAGGAGCTCCACCGGCGACGTCTATCTAGGCTGGACCTTAGAGCGACCCAACTAGGCTGGCCCACACCAAGCGCGCCTGCTTTTCCAGCAGACTAGGATGGCGACCTGCGGCATAGACGGGCGCTAGGCAGGCATAGGCCACGGCTGGGAAAGCCGCGACCGGCAGGGACCTTGCCGCCTCGCGGCCCGCGGCCAGAGACCGCACCGACAAAGCTCGCATCCGCTCCGCCGTCAGGCTCAAGGGCAGTCTGCCGGGAGCCATCAGCCTTCGGGACGTCGCCAGTCCCCAGGCTCGGCCGATGGCCTGGACGCTAGAGGGATCAGCCGGCCCGCCCAGCAGGACGACGGCCGCCTGCATCACGGCGCCGGCTGTGTCATCCAGGTAGGCCAGCACCGCCCCTTCGTCGGCGAACGGCGCTTTGTACGCGTCCTCGATCCGCGCACGGACCAGACGGTCCAGCGTGGCCCGCTGTAAGGCCCCGCGCCCGACCGCCTCGGCCAAGGCTTGAGCGACCGGATGGGCGCGCACGAGCCTGCCGCCAAACATTTCGTCCAGGGCTTCGGACCACCAGGTCAGGCGAATTTCCGCCATCAGCGGGTCGGACGCCACGTGCGGGGCGCGCGCCAGCTCGTGGTCAAAGGCGTAAAGCGCGATGACGTCGGCTCGGGCGGCCGCATCGCCAATGAAACAGCTCGCCAGCCAACGGTCGGGATCGGCTTGGCGGACGGTCTGGTCCAGATCCAGGGCAAGCGCTAGAGACATGGACCCCGGCATAGGGCGCGCCGCAAAGGACGCAAGACAAAAGGCCCGCCGGGCGATCCGGCGGGCCCTCTATCTTGGGCTTCGGATTAGCCGAAGATCGTCTGGCTCATGGTCATGGAGACCAGCATGGGCAGGGACAGCAAGGTGTTGGTTCGGCTAGCCAAGGTGGCGATCTTGGCCGCTTTGGCCTTGGCGTCGGCGTCCGCTTCCTTGATGCCCAGGGCGATTTTCTGGTTCGGCCAGATGATGCCCCACACATTGAGGAACATGATGATGGCCAACCACATGCCCGTGCCCAGCAGGGTGTAGTGGACGTCCACGCCCACGCCTTGATCATTGCCCAGGAAGCCGAGGCTCAGGGCCTGCAAGGTGTAGTGGCGCACCCCGGCGATGGCCAAGCCGGCCAGCACGGTGACCAGCGCCGCCCAGCGGAACCAGAATAGGGCCTCAGGCGCGATGTATTTGGACACCGCCGGTTTCAGCTCGGCGGGAATATCCGGCATTTTGCGGATTTGGACGAAGTTGAAATAGTACAGCAGGCCGATCCAAAGGATGCCCGCGACCACGTGAATCCACCGCAACAAAGCCTGGCAGAAGATCGCGTCAAATCCACCCGGGGCATGCATGCCGAAGCCGGCAATCATGATGAGGGCCAAGATCGCGCTCACGATCATGGTATTGCGGAAATTCAGAAGTAACGCCGACATTCCTGGCTCCTTCGAGGCTGCGTTGACTTGATTGGCGGCCCCGTCCAGCTCGGGACCGGCGGCAAGGTGCAACCTGCGCCGACGGCGGGCAAGTCTTAAATGGCGATTAGGGCGCAGGCCAAACGGCGACCTTCCGCGGCCAGGACATTGTAGGTGCGCGCAGCCGCGGCTGTGTCCATCACCTCCAGCCCGATTCCCGCCGCCTGAAGCGCTTGACGCACAGCGGGCGGCGAAGGTGCGGGCTTTGCCCCGACGCCCAGAAGCACGAACTCCACCTCGCGCGCGCCCAGGTCGATCACCGCTTGGATATCTCCCGGACCAAGGTCCGACAGCGCCTTGGGCGCCCAGGGCAGCACCTGATCCTGCAGGATCAGCAACGAGCCTTCGCAGCGAACACCCGACACGCGAAACCCACCTGCGCCGTAGGCGTCAATCGACGGGGGTCGGCGCGGCTGGGCGGACATGTCAGGGCCGAGGAATCGCCGCCCTGCCCGGCTCGGTTTCGGCCTCGTCTCCGCGCTTGACGCCCCACACCAGAATGATCGGCAAGGCGACATAGATCGAGGAATAGGTGCCGACCACGATGCCGAACACCATGGCGAAAACCAGGGGGAACAGGGTCGGTCCGCCCATGAACAGCATACCGGCCAGGGCCAGCAAGGCGGTCGAACCGGTAATTAGGGTCCGCGACAACCGCTCGTTCTCCGACAGGTCGATGATCTCGCGCAGAGGCGTGCGCTTGTACTTGCGCAGGTTTTCCCTGAGCCGGTCGAAGGTGATGACCTTTTCGTTCATCGAATAGCCGATGATGGTCAGAAGGGCGGCGATCGAGGTCATGGAGAATTCGATGTGCAGGACCGACAGCATGCCCACGGTCAGGATCAGATCGTGGAAGATGGCGATCACTGCGCCCAGGCCGAACTGCAGCTGGAAGCGGAACCAGATGTAGACCAGCATCAGGCCGATGGCCAAAGCCAGGGCGGTAATGCCCGAGACCATCAACTCGCCAGAGACCTTGGGGCCGACTACTTCCACCCGCGTGAACTGAATACCTGGGAAGGTCTTGACCAGTTCGGTCTTGACCATATTGGCCGCCTGCATGGCGTCGGCCCCATCCGGCGTCTTGAACCGCAGCAAGGCGGCGTTCGGTGCGCCAAAGCCTTGCACCTGGGCGTCCTTCACCCCGCTGCGCCCAAGCTCCGCACGCAGCTGCGCCAAGGGCGCCGGGCCGTTAGTAGACGTCTCGATCACCGTGCCGCCTGCGAAATCGGTGCCGAAATTCAAGCCGGTGGTCGCGACGCTACCCAACGAGGCCAGCACCAGCGCGCCGGATATAATCGCCGCAATGGGCGCTAGGCGGGTGAACTTGAAATGGGTCTGGGCGGGCACGAACTTGATCAGGGGCCATCCCTGACGGCGACCCTCAGGATCGATGATCGGCAGGGTCTTGGGCTTGGCCCTCTTGAACCACATCCCAAGCAGGACCTGGCTGACGATGATGGCGCTGAACACCGAGGTGAACACGCCGATCGACAAGGACCAGGCGAAGCCGCGCACCGGACCGGCGCCGAACTGGAACATGATGCCGCCGGCGATCAAGGTCGTGACGTTGGCGTCCATGATCGACACCATGGCGCGCTGAAAGCCGTGGTCGGCCGCCATCAAGGGCGGGGAGCCGGCGCGGGATTCATCGCGGATCCGTTCGTAGATCAAGACGCTGGCGTCCACCGCCAGGGCCAAGGACAGGATCATGCCCGCCACGCCCGGCAGGGTCAGGGTCGCCTGGGTCAGGGACATGGCCGCGATCAGCAGCAAGCCGTTGACGGCCAAAGCGACCACCGCGACGCCGCCGAACAGCAGGCCGTAGGCCAGCACGATAAAGGTCAGAATTACCAGGAAGCCCAGCACGGCGGAGATTTGCCCGGCGCGCACCGCATCGGCCCCCAACTCGGCGCCCACGCTGCGTTGTTCCTGCACCTTCAGCGGCGCGGGCAAGGCCCCTGCCCGCAGCACGATGGCCAATTGGTTGGCGCTTTCCGGCGTGAAATTGCCGGAGATCTGACCCGAGCCGCCGGGAATAGCGCCCTGGATCACCGGCGCGGATACGATCTTGTTATCCAATACAATGGCGAAGCGCTTGCCGATGTTGTTGGCCGTGACCTCGGCGAAGCGGCGCGTGCCGATGCCGTTGAAACGGAAATTGACCACGGCCTGGCCGGTTTGCTGATCAAAGCCCTGGCTGGCGTCCGTCAGCATTTCGCCGGTGACCACCGAGCGGCGCTTGACCACCAAGGGCGCGGCGCTTTCCTGGCTTGCCAGGGCCACGTCGTCGGCCGGAATGCGCCCGGCCGCAAGATCGTCCGCACTGACCTGATCATCGACCATCTGGAAGGTCAGCTTGGCTGTCTGGCCGATCACGGCCTTCAGTTTCTCAGGATCACTTTCGCCGGGCGCCTCGACCACGACCCGGTTGAGGCCCTGGCGCGTGATGCTCGGCTCCCGCGTGCCCAGGGCGTCGACCCGGCGGCGGATGATTTCAATCGACTGGTCGACCGCCTTGGCGGACTCCAGCGCCATGGCCTCGTCCGATAGGCTCAGGGTGACCGAGCCGCCGGGCTGGCTGCGCACAACCACGTCGCGCGCGCCGTTGGGCTGCACCTGACCCAGCGTGGCCAGGGCCTGGAACGCCGCGCTGGTCTGGTCCGCGTTGGCCAAAGTTACGGTCACCGAGCCGTTGGACAGGCCAAGGCCGGTGGTGGCGATCTGTTTGCTCGCCAGCGTCGTTCGCGCGTCCTCGAGCAGGTTGTTGAGCTTTTCCGCCTTGAGCGCCTCGGTATCGACCTCAAGCAGAAGGTATGAGCCGCCCTGCAGATCCAGGCCCAGGTTGAGCTTGGCATGGGGCAGCCAGCCCGGCAGTGAATCCAGGGTCTTTTGCGGAATGACGTTCGGCGCGGTGAAAACCAGGCCGAACAGCACCGCGAAGATGCAGAGGAAGATCTTCCAACGAGGCAGGGCGAGCATGGTCTTAGGAAGTCTTTGCGTCGTTGGCGACGACGGGCTCGCCGCGCGTGCGCACCTCCGAAACCATCGAGCGCACCACCTTGATGGTCACGCCCGTGGCGATCTCAACGCCCAGCTCGGCGTCCTCAACCTTGGTCACCTTGCCGATAACGCCGCTGTTGAGCACCACCGTATCGCCGCGCTTGAGCGCCGCGACCATGGCCTGGTGAGCCTTCACGCGCTGCTGTTGCGGGCGCAGGAGCAGGAAATAGAACAACACGCCCATCATCGCCAACATGGGCAGAGGCCCGGCGAGCAGGTCGGTCAGACCGCCTCCCGAGGCGTTGGCGGCGGCGGTTTGGGCATAGGCCGGGGTCGCGAACATGCGCTCTCCGTTGGGGGCTGGTTAAAAGTCGGCGGAAGCTAGGCGCTGCACTCACGTTTTGCAATGCGCCGCAGCTCTGGGTAGGAGCTAAGGCATGAGTGAAGACCTCACGCCCCTGATCCGCCGCATCGCCGAGGCCCTCGAACGCTTGGCGCCGGCGCCGCCGACCGAACCGCAATTCGCCTCAGCGCGCCTTTATCGCTACGACGCCGACCGCGACGTTTTCCACGCGGCGGCCGACTACGCCCTGCCGGCCGACATGCTGGTGGGGGTCGAGCGGCAGAAACAGCGCTTCAGCGAGAACCTCTCCCGCTTCGCCGTCGGCCTGCCCAGCAATCACGCCCTGCTGTGGGGCGTGCGCGGCACGGGCAAGAGCTCCATGGCCAAGGCCGTCTTCATGACCCTGGCCGCCGACCATCCCTCGCTGCGGTTGGTGGAGCTGGACCGCGACCACATCGGCGCCCTGCCCGGCCTGTTCGCCCGCCTGCGCGGTCAGCCGGAGCGGTTCGTGGTGCTGTGCGACGACCTGTCCTTCGAGGAAGGCGCGGCCGCGGCCAAGACACTCAAATCCGCCCTGGAAGGCGGCGTGGAAGGCCCGCCCTCCAATGTGCTGTTTGTGGCCACCTCCAACCGCCGCCACCTGATGCCGCGCGGCCACGATGAGAGCAAAGGCCTGATCGCCACCGCCGAGGACGCGGAGGAAGAGGTCTCGGTGTCCGACCGCTTCGGCCTGTGGCTGGGTTTCCCGCCGATGGATCAGGCGGCCTATCTGGAAGCCATCCACACCTATGCCGACCGCTTCGGCCTCAAGATCGCCGACCTGGACCGCCGCGCCCTGCAGTGGTCCCAGCTGCGCGGCTCCCGCTCCGGCCGCGTCGCCTGGCAGTTCATCCGCGACCTGGCCGGGGAGTTGGGCAAGGGGTTGCCGCTATAATTTCGTCATTCTCGGGCCGCCTGAAAGGCGGACCCGGGAACCCAGCAGCCAAGACCTTAACGCCGCCTGTTGACTGCAACGGACAGCCTGGAACGGCTGGGTCCTCGGGATTCGCTGCGCGAACCCGAGGATGACATCTATCACTTCACCGGCAGGACCAGCATCGGGTCGACCGGGCGGGCCTTGTCCTTGGTGGTCGGCGCGTAGCGGATTTCGAAGTGCAGTTGCGGGCGGTCCACGCCGCCGGTCTGGCCCACAAGGCCGATCTCCTGGCCCTGGGTCACAGCCTGGCGCATCTTGACCTCGATAGACGCTAAGTGGGCATAGGCCGTGACCCAGCCGCCGGCATGCTTGATCAGCACCAGATTACCGAAACCCTGCACCGCGTTGCCGGCATAAACCACCTCGCCCGCAGCCGCCGAGCGTACGCTATCGCCCTGGGTCGCGCCGATATCGATGCCGTCCGAGCGCACTGCGCCCCTCTGGCCGAAGGTGTTGATCAGCTCGCCGCGCACCGGCCATTGGAACAGACCCCGTCCAGCGGCGGCCACCTCCGAATCGCCCAAGGGGCCGGTCGGGGCGGCCTCCGGCGTCGCAGCGGGCGCGGGTGCGGGCTTTGCCACCGGCGCGGGCGGCGACGTTACAGGCTTGGGCGCAGGCGGAGCGACCTGAGCGGGAGCCGCTGGCGCAGCCGGAGCCGGTCGCCCGGGCGGCGGGGCATAGGGCGGCGCTGAGTAGGGCTGCGGCGCGGCGGGGAGCGCTGACGTATTATCCGGCGGCGGCGGGCGAACAAACCCCTGCCCCAACGGACCGGACGGCGCAGCGGGCGCCGCAGGCGGCTTTGCGACCGGAACCGCAACCATGATCGGTTTGGGCGCGCCCTTGTCCTTGGCGTCTGCGGGCAGATAGATCTTCTGGCCCGGATGGACGCCCTTGGTCGGCTCAAACTTGTTGAACGCCGCCAGGTCCTTGGGCTCCTGCCCGAAGCGGCGGGCGATGGAGTAGAGCGTGTCCCCGCTCTCCACCTCATAATAGCGCTTGGTCGGCAGCTTGATCTTCGAACCCAGCTTGAGCCGGTAAGGCTTTTCCAGGTCGTTCAGATCGGCCAGGTCCGCCACATAGATCTTGGTCCGGTGCGAGATGCCCACCAGGGTGTCGCCCTTTTTGACCGTGATCGGCTCGGGCGTCTCCGTATGAACCTTGCCGGAGCCCGGCGCCTTCTGGGCCACCATGCGGGGAGGCGGCGGTGGAGGGGGCGGTGAATAGACAGGCTCAGCTCTCGTCGGCGGCGCGACCGCCTGTTGGGCGCCCACCGGCGGCGGCAAGGGCGTCGCGGCCACCGGCTTGCTCGGCGAGGCGACCGGCGAATTGTCCTGTGGCGGTGGTGGCGGCGGCGGCGGTGGAGGCGCAGGGGGAGGCGCCGCGACGGGCGCCTGGGTCACCGGGTACAGCGGCGCCGGGGTCTCGCAGGCGCTGAGCAGGGCGCAAAGGGCCGTCGCAGCCATCGCCGTGGTCTTGAAATTCGTCATCGTCGCTCCAGCGGCAGGTCGACCGGAATCGCGCATAGCCCCTCCGGTAGTGTCGGCGGCGCAGGGCGCGGCGCCAAGAGCAGGATGCGAAAAAGTCAGCGGCGGCTTTTCGCGTATTTCCCGCTTAAAAAACATCAAAGACCGTTCTCAAAGTTCGCGCGCGACCCCTTCGAGCAGGGGCACGAAACGCACATCGCACAGCGCCTCAACCTTAAAGCCGCCCTTGCCGTCGCCCGTGTAGCGTTTCAGGGTCTGCACCGGACCCCGGCCGATGGGCGCGACAAGCACCCCGTTCGGTTTCAGTTGTCCTAACAGCGCTTTAGGTTCACCCGGCGCCGCTGCTGTGACCAGAATGCGGTCAAACGGCGCCTGTTCGAGCCAACCGTCCCCGCCGTCGCCAAAACGGGTAAATACATTGGTCAGACCCAAGGTCCTCAGCCGCTCCTCGGCCTCCGCCAGCAAGGTGCGGTAGCGCTCGACGCTGTAGACGAACCGCGCCAGGCGGGCGAGCACGGCAGTCTGGTAACCGGACCCCGAGCCGATCTCCAGCACGCGTGAGCGCGCGTCGACCTTCAGGGCCTGGGTCATCAAGCCGACGATGAACGGCTGACTGATGGTCTGGCCGCAGGCGATGGGCAGGGCGGAGTCTTCAAAGGACCGCTCGCGAAACAGTTCGGGCACAAACAGGTCGCGCGGCGTTTTTTCTATGGCGGACAAAACCTTGGGATCGGTCACGCCCTGGGATCTCAGGCCGAGAACCAACCGCGCCAGCCGCGTTTCCGCCGTTTCGTCTTCGTCCTGAGCCATAGGCTGCAACTCAAGCCTTGGGAGGCGCGCCGCCCAGGACGCCCTTTAGGGCGTGAAGGGTCGGACGGTGGGTGAGATCGATATGCAGGGGCGTAACCGAAATGCGCCCGTGACGCACGGCGTAAAGGTCGGTGCCCTCCGGAGATTCGTCCTGGCGCCCGCGAAAGCCCATCCAGTAGTAGTCGCGCCCGCGCAGATCTACGCGCCGTTCGGCGTGGGCGTCCAGCACGTCGCGAAAGCCCTGGGCGGTCACCTCGACGGCCTTGACCTGATCGGGCTCCAGGTCGGGGAAGTTGATGTTGATGATCACCTCCTTGGGCCAGCCCTCTTGCAGCAGCTTGCGGATAATGCCCGGACCGAAGGTCTCGGCGGTGTGATAAAGCGCCTGTTCGCTGTCATGGAAAACTTTTAGCGATTGGCTGAGCGCAATGGAGGGGCAGCCCAGCGCCATCCCCTGCAGCGCGCCGGCCACCGTGCCGGACACGGTCACGTCCTCGCCCAGGTTCTGGCCGCGATTGACGCCGGACAGCACTAGATCAGGCTTGGCGCCCTCCACCAGGTCCTGAAACGCCAGCATGACGCAGTCTGACGGCGTGCCGACCACCGCCAGCCGCCGCTCGGTCAGTTTGCGCACGCGCAGGGGCGCGGACAGGGTCAGCGCCCGGCTCGCGCCCGACTGCTCCATTTCCGGCGCCACCACCCACACATCGTCGCTCAGCTTAGCCGCGATCCGCTCCAGCGCCCGCAGGCCTTCGGCATGAATCCCGTCGTCGTTTGTCAGGAGGATGCGCATTAAATCTCCTCTCCCCCTCGAGGGGGGAGAGGCCGGGAGTGGGGGTGTGATCTAACCCGCCGAAAGCTTCGCGCGCGAGGCGAGGCGCCTCTTCTGCTCATACCGCACCCGTTGCGCGAACACCCCCATCCCTGCCCTTCCCCCCTCGAGGGGGAAGGTGTGCGAAGCTTGATCACGCTGCGCCCCCGATCGACGTTAGCCCATCCATATAGGGCTGCAACGCCTGGGGAATGGCGATCCGGCCGCCCTCGTCCTGATAGGTCTCCAGCACCGCCACCAAAGTGCGGCCCACCGCCAGGCCCGAGCCATTGAGGGTGTGCATGAAGCGCGTGCCCTTCTCGCCCGAGGTCTTGCAGCGGGCGTCCATCCGCCGGGCCTGGAAGTCGCCGCAGTTGGAGCAGGAGGAAATCTCGCGATAGACGCCCTGGCTCGGCATCCAAACCTCAAGATCATAGGTTTTACGCGCGCCGAAGCCCATGTCGCCCGTGCACAGCAGCATGGTGCGGAAGGGCAGCTCAAGGCGTTTCAGCACGGCCTCCGCGCAACCGACCATACGCTCGTGCTCAGCCTCGGACTGTTCAGGCGTGGTGATCGACACCAGCTCGACCTTGTAGAACTGGTGCTGGCGGATCATCCCGCGCGTGTCTCGGCCCGAGGCTCCGGCCTCCGAACGGAAACAGGGCGTGAGCGCCGTCAGCCGCATCGGCAGTTCGGCTTCATCGACGATCTGGCCCAGCACCATATTGGTCAGGGAAACCTCAGCGGTGGGGATCAGCCATCGGCCGTCGGTGGTGCGGAACAGGTCTTCGGCGAACTTGGGCAGTTGGCCGGTGCCGAACACGGCCTCATCGCGCACCAAAAGCGGCGGCGAGACTTCCAGATAGCCGTGCTCGCGCGTCTGCATGTCGAGCATGTAGGCGCCCAGCGCCCGCTCCAGCCGCGCCAGCTCGCCCTTGAGGAACACAAAGCGCGCGCCCGAAGTGCGGCCCGCCGCCTCGAAGTCCATCAGACCCAGGCCTTCGCCCAGAGCCACATGGTCCTTGGGATCGACGATCAGCGGCGCGTGGCCCGAGCGGCGCTGCTCGACATTGCCGTGTTCGTCCGCGCCCTGCGGCACGTCACCAGCCGGCAGGTTGGGCAGGGCCGCCAGGATGGTGTTGAGCTGCTCGCCTAGCCACTTTTCGGCCTCGGCCTGCTCGGCCATCTGGACCTTCAGCGCCTCGACCTCAGCCATCAGGCGCTGCGCCTCAAGCTCATCTTTTTTGGCCTTGGCCTGGCCAATCAGCTTGGACGCGTCATTGCGGCGGCTCTGCGCCTCTTGCAGCGCGGTTTGCGCGGCGCGCAGCGAGCGGTCGATCTGAAGGATAGCCGGGGTCTGGGGCGGCAGGCCGCGCAGGGCCCAGGCCGCGTCATAGGCGGCGGGGTCGGCGCGAAGGGCGCGAATGTCATGCATGGCGGTCGGCCTGAGCGGAAGAAAGAGCGGCTTCCTTTAAGGCGCGTCGTGCGCAACGCCAACACGAAACCCCTCTCCCCCTCGAGGCAGGGGAATTGCATATGGGAAAGTGCCTGCGGGATTGGCCTCTCCTCCCCTGTGCAGCGTAGCGAAACGGGGGGTGAGGCGCATGCGCCGAACGACCGCCCGAAGGGCGGTGGTGGGGGCTCTTCATGCGGCAAGACGCCCCTTCCACCACACTGCGTGTGGTCCCCCTTCCCCGCTGCGCAGGGAAGGAGATGCAGCTGAGCCGGCAACTTCACTCATATGCAATTCCCCTGCCCCTCGAGGGGGAGAGGTCGGAGTGGGGGTGTCGGGCGGAACGGTTAAGAATGGGTGCTGGAGGCGCACCGCCTCCAAGTCATGTCCGTCAGTCGTCGCGCGAACACCCCCATCCCTGCCCTTCCCCCCTCGAGGGGGAAGGATGCCCTAACCGGTCAGCTGGAGGCCGCCTCATCCTTGCCGCGTCGAAGCTCGATCAGGCGCACGCACCAGATTGACACCTCATAGAGCAGGCACAGGGGAATGATCAGCGAGATCATGCTGAACGGATCGGGCGGCGTGACGACGGCGGCCAGGCCGCCCACGCCGACGATGGCGTAGCGACGGCCAGAAGCCAGGGTGTCGGCCGAGATCAGGCCCGCCAATCCCAGGAGCGACAGCACCACGGGAAGCTGGAAGCACAGACCGAACGCCAGCAGCAGGGTCGTCACCAGGTTCAGATAATCAGAAACCTTGGGCAGCAGCTCCACCGACACATTGCCCGCGCCGACGATCTGCTGGTTCAGCGAGAACCACAGAACAAACGGCAGCATGACGTAGTAGACCAGAGCGGCGCCCAGCATGAACAGGAAGGGCGAGGCCATCAGGAACGGCAGGAAGGCGAAGCGTTCGCGTTTATAGAGCCCCGGCGCCACGAACTGATACAGCTGCCAGGCCATGACCGGGAAGGCCACCACCAAGGCCGCAATGCCCGCCAGCTTGACCTTGGTGAAGAAGAATTCCAGCGGCGCTGTAAACACCATCTTCAACGGGCCGGACGGCGGCATGGGCAGGACGCCGACCAAGGTCAGGATCATGTCAAACGGGCCGTGACGCCCGCCGTGGGCCTTCTGCTCGGCCACTAGGCCCCCGGCCACTTCGAACGGGTGAAGCAGGAACAGATAGATGTCCTGAGACAGGAAGAAGCAGCCGAAAAACGCGATCACAAGGGCCAGCACGCTGATGATCAGCCGCTGACGCAGCTCGATCAGGTGCGACATTAAGGGGGCGCGCGACGCCTCGATTTCGGACTCGTCGAAGTCCTCGCTCATTGGCCCGGCTCCGTGGGCGGCGCGGACTTGGGCTTGGACTTCGGCTTGGTCTTTCCAGGCGCCGGTTTAGCCGCAACGCCCTTTGCCGGCGCTTTGGCCTTGGCGACGGACTTCGGCGCCGAAGATTTCGCCGCCTTGGCCGAGCCCGCCCGCTTCGTCTTAGGCGGCAGAATAACCGCCTCAGGCTCGTCGGCCACGGGCGCTGCGGCGACGGGATGATCGTCCAGACTGACCGTCGATTGTTCAATCAGGCCGCTGACGTGATCCTTCAGTTCGTCCACCGGCTTGGCCGCCGCGGCGCGCATGGCCTCGACCTCTTTGCGCAGCTCGTCCAGCTCCGACTGACGGGCCATCTCGTCAAAGCTGGCGCGAAACTCATTGGCCATGCCGCGCAGACGGCCCATGAACTGGCCGGTCTTGCGCAGCAGGCCGGGCAGGTCCTTGGGACCGACCACCACGAGGGCCAACACCACAAAGATGAGGATGTGCGTTGGACTCAGATCAGGCAGCATGGAACCTCAAGCCGGGAAGACAGGCATCAACCGGTGCACGTCTTAAAGGAGCGAACGTGGAGGCCAAGGCCTCAATGGTGCACGTCTTCCTTTTCCGCTTCGGTGCGCGGCAAAGGCTGGGAGGCGGCCGGCTTCGGCGCTTCGTCCTCGTTCTTCAGACCATCCTTGAACGCGCGAATCCCTTTGGCCGCATCGCCCATGATGCTGGATAGCTTGCCCTTGCCGCCGAACACGACCAGCACGATCAAGCCAATAATCAGTAGGTGCCAAGGCGAAAGACTGCCCATCGGATCAAACTCCCTTTTCCGGGGCTGACGCCGCCGGCGAAATTATCATGTCACCCAATATAGGGCATCGTGTGGCGAGCCGCCAAGAAACAGCGACCGCCGACGGCAGGGCGCGGCTATAGCCTAACTGTCCTCTCCAAGGAAATCCTGGTGAAATTCGGTTTCATCGCCGGGCTCCAGCGGATCCTCATCCTCGCTCGGTCTGGCGGGGTCGGGCACGGCGAAGCTGGACGGCATGTTCAGGTCCAGCAGTCCCGCCGCCTTCATCTCCGCCGCGCCGGGCAAGTCGGCCAAGCTCGGCAGGCCGTAGTGCTCCAGGAACCCATCGGTTGTGCCGTACGTCACCGGTCGGCCCGGGGTGCGGCGGCGCCCGCGCATGCGCACGAGACCCAGTTCCAGCAGCACATCTAATGAGCCCCGGCTGGTCTGAACCCCGCGGATCATCTCCATCTCCGCCCGGGTGACCGGCTGGTGATAGGCGATGATGGCCAGGATTTCCTGGGCCGCACGCGACAGGCGACGCGGCTCCTCTCGCTCCTCGGTCATCAGATAGGCGAGGTCTTCCGCCGTCTGGAAACGCCAGCGACCACCCACGCAGGCCAGGTTCACCCCCCTGCCCTCATAGCGCTGTGCTAAAGCGCCGACGGCGCCGGCCACGTCCGCCCCTTCGGGCAGACGGCGGGCTAGATCGGCAAGACTCAAGGGCTCGGCGGCGGCGAACAGCAAGGCCTCGACCCGGCGCTCCAGCGCGTCTTCGCTCATTGCTCGGCCTCCAGCCTCAGGCGCGAGCGCAGATAAAGCTCCGCGAAGGCCTCGGCCTGACGCGCCTCAAGCACGCCTTCCTTGACCAGTTCAAGGCTGGCCGAAAGGGTCGAAGCCATAAAGGACGCCCGGCTGGGTCCTCCCCCAGCCCGTTCCGGGGTCGGCGCAATGCCGGTCAATGGCCGCCAGGACTTGAGTTGGGGCATCATGGCGCGTACGCGCGCCCTGGCCTCCTCCAAAGGATAAGCCTGAGGCGGCGCAGGCCGATAGTTCCGGTCGGCGTGGCTTTTGCGTTGATCGGCATAGGCGCGCATCAGGCCGTAGAGGTCTCCCTCCAGGTCGCGGCTAGACACGATCTGGATCGCCTGGGGATCGCCCCGCGTGAAGACATCCCGGCCAAGCTGGGGTTGACGGGCCAACACCTCCGATGCGCGGCGCATGACGTCCAGCTTAGCCAACCGAAAAGCCAGGCCCAGAGCCGCTTCCTCCGCGGGAGGCTCCTCGGCGGCCGGCCGTTCCGGCTTTGGCAGCAGCAGACGCGATTTCAGATAGGTCAGCCAAGCGGCCATCACCAGATAATCGGCGGCCAAGGAGAACCGCTGCCGCCGCGCCGTCTGGACGAAGGCCAGATATTGATCGGCCAGCCGCAAAATCGACAGCTTGAGCAGATCGACCTTCTGGCTGCGCGCCAGGGCCAACAGCACGTGCAGCGGGCCTTCGTAGCCGTCCAGATCGATGATCAGGCCCTCGCCGTCCTCGGCCGCCGCGCCGGCCGCAGCAAAATCGAAACGCTGCTGGAAGGGCTCGCGGCTCATGGCGCCGCCCCAAGGCCCAGGTTCGCCAAATGCGCTTCGGCCGCTTCGACGTCGAACGGCTGAACGCGCCGGGCGGTGGCGCGGGCATCGGCCGCCCGCTCGGCGGCGCGGCCCGTCAGCAGCCCGGTTCCCTCGGCGACAGCGGTCATCTCGGCCATGTCGCCCGTTAAATGCAGGATCACATCGCATCCCGCGTCCAACGCCCGGCGCGCCCGTTCCTCAAACCCGCCGCCCAGGGCCTTCATCGACAGGTCGTCGCTCATCAACAGGCCGTCAAAGCCGATGGAGCCCCGGATAACCACGCCGATGGCGCGATGCGACAGGGTCACGCAGTTGTCCGGGTCAACGTCCGTGAACGTGACATGGGCGGTCATGGCCATGGGCGCATCGGACAGGGCGCGGAAAGGCGCGAAATCCGTCGCCTCCAGCACCGCCAGCGGCGTGGCCACAACCGGCAGGTCCAGGTGGCTGTCCACCCGCGCGCGGCCGTGGCCGGGAATGTGCTTGATCACCGGCGCCACCCCCCCCGCCATCAGTCCGTCCAGCGCCGCGCGGCCCAGCATGGAAACCTCGGCGGTGTTGGAGCCGAACGACCGGTCGCCGATCACATCGTGGGTTTCCGGCAGACGCAGGTCCAGGCAGGGCGCGCAGTCCGCATCGAACCCCAGGCTCATCAGCTCATGGGCGATCAGCTGATGGTTCAGCGTCACCGCCTCCGCCGCCCCTTCAGGATCGCGGGCGTACAGGGCGCCGAAGGCCTGAGCCGGCCGACGCAGGCGGGCCAGGGGCGGCTTCAGCCTCTGCACCCGGCCGCCCTCCTGATCGACGAACACCAGGGCGGCCGGATCGTCCACGCTGGCGCGCAGGGCGTCGATCAGGGCGCGGGTCTGATCCGCCGTCTGAATATTGCGCGCGAACAGAATAAAGGCCCACGGTCGGACCTCGGCGAAAAACGCCCGCTCGTCAGCGGTCAGGCGCGGCCCCGAACAGCCGAATATGCCGGCCAGATGGCTCAAGTCCCGGCCCTCCCGCGAAAGGCCGACCTCACTTCACCAGACAGGCGTGACCGGCCGCTTTCAGCTTCGCGCAGAAGGCCTGGGCCTCGGCCTTGGAGCCGAAGCCGGTCACCGCCGCCCGATACAGCGTCTTGCCGTCCTTGGTCACCGGCTCGAAATGCTTGCCCTTGCCCGACATGTCGCCGCCAAAGGCGGCGGCCGTGTCGCTCCACCCCTTGGCCGCCAGGGCCTCGGAGGAATAGGCGCCGATCTGCGCCGAGGCGCCGACGACCGCCGCTGACGCTAAAGTAGGCTTGGCGACGGGCGCGGCGGCGGCGGCTACGACGACAGGTTTGGCGGGCTTAGGCTTGGCGGGCTTTTCGCTGTCTTCGATCAGGTCGCCGATCTCGTCTTTGGACGCCGCCTGAACCGGTTTAGCGGGCGCGGGCGCCGCAGGCGCCGACTGGGCCGCGACCGTCGGGCGAGGCTGGGGCTGTTCGGGCGGGGGCGCAAAGGTCGGCGCGGCGGGCGTCGGCGCCGGGGCGCCCTCGGTTTTGTAGATTTGCAGACCGGCCGCTTCGTCACTGGGCGGGCCTGACGCCGGAGCGGGCGCCTTGATCTGAGCCACCGGCGTGCCCACCGGCGCCGGACCGGGGCCGGAACTGCGGACGCCAGATCGATAGAACAGCACGATGGCCACGATCAGCACCACCAAGATCACCAAGCTGATGGCCAGGGTCGTGGGAAATCCACCGCCGCCGCTGCGCGACTGTCGGGCGTCGAACGCCAGAGGGGCGTCGTTTTGCGGCGAATAGGCGCCGCGCTCTTGGTCGCTCATGCTTGGGCTCCGCCGGTCCGACTCGATGAGGGCGCGTGATTCGCGGCTATTTTAGTCCATTGCGGCCCCGTCGCGGCAAAAGTCCGCATTGCGGCCCATGACAGTTGGTCGCGAGCCGAATTTCCCGGCCGCGTCAGCTGTTCCAGAGGTCCAGATTAAATAGCTTGCGGTGCTCCTCAATGGCGAAGCGGTCCGTCATTCCGGCAATATAATCGCAGACCGCATGGGCCTTGCCGGCTGCCCCGTCAGCGCCCTTGACCCGTTCGGCCCACAAGGTCGGCAAGACATTGGGCTCGTCGAGGAACAGTTCGAACATCTCGCGCAGGATGCGGCGGGCCTGGCTGCGGGTGCGATTGACCCGAAAGTGGCGATACATCCGTGTCTGCAGAAATTCGCGCAGGGCCGACAGGTCCTCGGCCATGTCCGGCGAGAAGGCGACCAGGGCCTTGCCCAGCCCTCGCACAGCCTCGGGCGAGTCCACGCCGCCGACTTGGGCGCGCGCGCGGGTCTGCGCCATCACATCATCGATCATGGCCCCGATCATCCGACGGACCGCCTCCAGACGCAGCAGGCGCGGGTCCAACCCCGGCAGGTCAGCGCGCGCCGCCTCGATGATGGGGCCGATCAGGGGAGTCTCGATTAGCTCATCCAGGTCAAACAGCCCCGCCTGAACCCCGTCGTCCACGTCGTGGTTGTTATAGGCGATGTCATCGGCCAGGGCGGCGACCTGGGCCTCCGCCGAGGCCCAGCCGGAGGTCTCCAGCGGATAGGCCCGGTCGTAGTCCGCCACCGCCCGCCAGGACGGCCGCTCCAGCCGGTCGGTCACCGGCCCATTGTGCTTGACCACCCCTTCCAGGGTCTCCCAGGTCAGGTTCAGCCCCTTGAAGTGGGGGTAGCGGTGCTCCAGCTCGGTGACCACGCGGAAGGTCTGGACGTTGTGATCGAAGCCGCCGAAGGCCCTCATGCACTCATCCAGCTGATCTTCGCCCGCATGGCCGAAGGGCGGATGGCCCAAATCATGGGCTAGGGCGATGGTCTCGGCCAGGTCGTCGTCCAGGCCCAGAGCCTTGGCCAGGGACCGGGCGATCTGAGCCACTTCTAGCGAATGGGTCAGGCGCGTGCGGAAATGGTCGCCCTCATGGGCCACGAACACCTGGGTCTTTTCCTTCAGACGGCGAAAGGCCGAGCAATGGATGATGCGATCCCGATCCCTGGCGAAGGGCGTGCGCGAGCGGCTGTCGGCCTCCGGCCAGCGCCGTCCGCGCGAGGCGGCCGGGTCCTGGGCATAGGGCGCGCGGGGGGGCGGCTGGTAGCGCTGAGCGGGCATCGCAGTCCTTGTTGACCGGCGGGCCTTCCGCCAGGGGGTCAAACGCCTCATATAGAGACTAGTCTTAACGGTCACACATCAACATCGCCGGTCATGAACGAAACCCTCGTCATCCACAGCAAGACCAAGCCGGCGCCGGTAACCCTGTCGCCGTCTGCGGCCAAGCGACTACTCGACCTATCCGCCCTGGAAGGCCGCACGGTGATGCTGCGCGTCGCGGTGGAAGGCGGCGGCTGTTCGGGGTTCCAGTATCAGTTCGACTTGGTGGAACACGCTGAGCCCGATGACCTGAAGATCGAACGCGACGGCGCCTCGGCCCTGGTCGATGAGGTGTCACTGGAACTGCTCAAAGGCTCGGAAATCGATTTCGTCGAGGAACTGGCCGGCTCTCAATTCCGAATCCACAATCCCAACGCCAAATCCAGCTGCGGCTGCGGCGTGAGCTTCTCCATCTAGCCGCGATAGCGGCCCTTCAAATAAAACATTGAACCACCAAGAACACGAAGATCACCAAGAGCTTGGTGCTTCCTTGGTGTCCTTGGTGAGCTTGGTGGTTAAAATCTTTGTCCCGGGCTACGCCGGGACGAGCCAGCCCGAGCGCGCTGGGATCTAAACCTTCGCGATCGCCATGCTGACCGCCATCATGGCGCACCAAGCGAAGGGCGCGCCGATGGCGATCCACTGCAACTGCTCGCGCCGTTTGATGAAGGCGACCCAGGCGCCGTAGGGCGCCGCGATGCATAGAATCCAAAGGCCCAGCATGAACAGGAAGGCAATCCAGGCGATCGGCCTTTCCAGGTTATGCGGATCATCGAACACGATCGGCGAGGCGATAGCCCCGATGGCGCCCAGGGGCAGCATCAAAAAGCAGCCGAACGTCGCCACGCCCAGAATGATCGCTTGCCAGTTTCGTGACATCTCGCGTCGCCCCGCTTGAGGGACGCGCCTAGCCAGACTAGCGTCCCGTCCCCGGCTTATAGGATTCCGCCGAACCCAAGGCCCCGTCAATGAAACTCGCCACTTGGAACGTAAATTCTATCAATGCGCGCCTGCCCACGGTTGTGGACTGGTTTACCCGCGTGCAGCCGGACGTGGCCTGTTTGCAGGAATTGAAGTGCGTGGACGAAAAGTTCCCGCGCGAGCCCTTCGAGGCCCTGGGCTACAATATCGAGGTGCACGGCCAGAAGACCTATAACGGCGTGGCCATGCTGTCCAAGACGCCCCTGGAGGACGTGCGGCGCGGCCTGCCCGGCGACGACGGCGACGATCACGCTCGCTATATCGAGGCGGTCGTGTCAGGCCCCACGCCCCTGCGCGTGGCCGGCATCTACCTGCCCAACGGCAATCCCATCGGCACGGATAAGTTCGCCTACAAGCTCCGCTGGTTAGAGCGGCTGAGGCGCCACGCAGTCGAACTGCTGGCCTATGAAGAGCCCCTGGCCATCGCGGGGGACTACAACGTCATCCCCGAACCTGCCGACGTGGACGACCCGGCCTCTTGGACCGGCGACGCTCTTTTTCAACCCGAAAGCCGCGCGGCCTTTCGCGGCCTCAAATGGCTGGGCCTGACCGACGCCTACATGCAGGTCGACGGCCGCCCCGGCGGCTACACCTTCTGGGACTACCAAGCCGGCGCCTGGCCGAGAAACCACGGCATCCGCATCGACCACGTCCTGCTGTCGCCCCAGGCGGCGGACCGGCTGAAGAGCGTGGAAATCCACCGCGAGGAACGTGCGGCGGAGAAACCGTCGGACCATGTGCCGGTGGTGGTGGAGTTGGGGCTGTAGGGGGGCACGACATGGAGCCTGCAAGCTCGATGGAGAACTTGCTATACGATCTATGCGTCGAATGGGGCTTCTGCCTGACGCCGGAAAGCTACCAATCCATCGCCACGACGCATGCGTTCACGCCGGAGGAATTCGCTGAAGCGATTCTCCGCGCGGAGGGCAAGGACCCTGCCGCTCACGAGGCCTGGATGAACCGGCTCTCCGGTCGGTTTCGCGAGCATTTTTCAACGCAGGCATCTAGTCCGGCTCAGAACAACATCTGAAACGACCCGAGGCCCGCCTAAACCGCCGGCCGATAAGGCTTCACGTCAATCTCACCTGCCCGCCTGCGGGTCTGCGCGATCTCGTAGCTGGTCTGCATGCGCAGCAGGGTGTCCATGCTGACGCCGAACGCCTTTTCCAGGCGCAGCGCCATGTCCGACGTCAGGGCCGTGCGGCAGTTGAGCAGCTCCGACAACGTCTGACGGGAAACGCCCAGCGCCTTGGCGCCCTCAGTGACATTCAGCTCGTGTGCCGCGATGATCTCGGAGCGGACGAAGGCGCCCGGATGAGGGGGATTGTTCATGCGCAACATGGCGGTCTCCTAGGCGTGCATCCTTTCATTGGGGCCAATAATAGCCGTCATGTATGGACGGCCCCCTTTGGGCAAGAGGCAAAAGTGGGCATGTGGCTCGGTTTGGTGCGGTCATGTATCCGGCCTGTTGATGCGGTCATTGTGACCGCTGGCCTGCAGGGGTATCGCGGGTCGGCTTCCAATC
>CAYVHP010000056.1:0-2623 GCA_964451265.1 uncultured Caulobacteraceae bacterium
ATATTGGAAGGCGAAAGCCTGAGGCACGACGCCGTGCGCGCCGCTACCGTGGCTCTGGCCTGCAGCGGCACGGTAACGACGGAGCTGGCCGTCGCCGGCTGTCCGATGGTTGTCGGCTACAAGGTCAGCGCGCTGAGCGCCTTCCTGATCAGGCGGATGATCAAGACCCGCTATATCACCTTGCTCAATATCGCCGCCGACCGCTTGATCGCTCCGGAGTTTCTCCAGGAGCATTGCACCGGGCCTGCCCTGGCCGAGGCGCTCGCGGCGCGCTTGGATAGCGCGCCTCTGCGGGCCGAACAGATTGCCGCCCAGACCGCAGCGCTGGCCCTTCTGGGGCCACGCGAGGGTCCGGGGCCGGGTCAGCGTGCGGCGGAGGCTGTGGTCGGCCTGCTCAAAGCCAGGGGTTTCGATACCTCACGCGCCTAATCAGGCGCGCTTATCCACCGGCACGAAGTCGCGATAAGCCGGACCGGTATAGAGCTGGCGGGGCCGACCAATTTTCTGTTGCGGATCGGCGATCATTTCCTGCCACTGGGAAATCCAGCCGACTGTGCGCGCCAGTGCAAACAATACCGTGAACATGTCGCTCGGGAAGCCCATCGCGCTGAGGGTGATGCCCGAATAGAAGTCGATATTCGGATAAAGTTTGCGGCTGATGAAGTAGTCGTCGCTCAGCGCGATCCGCTCCAACTCCATGGCCACCTGCAACAAGGGGTCATTCGCGTCGCCAACGGCTTCCAGCACCTCGTGACAGGTTTCCTGCATCACCTTGGCGCGCGGGTCATAGTTCTTATAGACCCGGTGGCCGAAGCCCATCAGGCGATATTTGCGATCCTTTACGCCCTGCACATATTCTGGCACCCGCTCAGGCGTACCGATTTCGCGCAGCATGTTGAGGGCTTCCTCGTTGGCCCCGCCGTGCGCCGGCCCCCACAGGGCGGCAATGCCCGCCGCAATACAGGCGAAGGGATTGGCGCCGGTCGAGCCCGCTAGGCGGACCGTTGAGGTCGAGGCGTTCTGCTCATGATCGGCGTGCAGGATGAAGATGCGGTCCATCGCCCGGGCGAGAACCGGATTGCCCACATAGTCTTCCGCCGTGACGGCAAAACACATCCGCAGGAAGTTCTCGGCGTAGCCCAGTTCATTGCGCGGGCTCACGAAGGGCTGTCCGATGGAATATTTGTAAGCCCGCGCCGCGATGGTCGGGATCTTGGCGATCATGCGGATCACCGAAATTCGGCGATGCTCCGGATCGTTCACGTCTAGGCTGTCGTGATAAAAGGCCGACAGGGCGCCGACCGAGGCGGTCGTGATCGCCATCGGGTGGGCATCGCGGCGAAAGCCGGAAAAAAACCGATCAAACTGATCGTGCAGCATCGTGTGCATGGTGATGCTACGCTCGAACTCGGCGTACTGCGCCGCATTGGGCAGTTCACCATTGATCAGCAGATAGCAGACCTCAAGGAACGTCGATTCTTTGGCCAGCTGATCGATCGGATAGCCTCGATGAAGCAGGATGCCCTTGTCGCCGTCGATGAAGGTGATGGCGCTCTCGCAGGACGCTGTGGAGTTGAAACCCGGGTCGAAGGTAAAGGCGTCCGTCTCAGCATAAAGCTTGCGCACATCGATCGCATCCGGACCAATGGTGCCCTTGAGGATCGGTAAAGTGATGGTCTTATCGCCAACCGTCAGCGAGGCGGAGCCTGTGTCTGTCATTTTATCCATTCCCCTTGCCTCATGAGCCCAATGTCGCGATCAGAACGACAATGCTGCATTGCGTTATAACGTCTTAATGAACGGCGAAAAGAGCATCCTTTAGTCGGCCCACGCTCTCCTGTCGGCCCAAGGCCGCAAGGCAGCTCGCCAAGTCCGGCGCTGCGGCCCCCCCGCTCAACACCCCGCGCAAAGCCGGGCCGAATTTGCCTAGGCCTACGCCTTCGGCGGCTGCGAAGTCCTTGAGCGCAGCCTCCAGCCCAGGCGCCGTCCAGTCCTGTTGCTTTTCAAGCACTTGTGTCAACCGTTCGAGGCGGCGAACGGTCTCTTCGACCAGCAAACCCTGGGTCTTAGCGTCCAAGATCAAGGGGCGGGTTTTGATGGCGAACAGCGTCAGGTCGGCCAGTTCCAGCACGGTCTTTGCGCCCTCCTTGACCAGGGGAATGGCGGCCCTTAGCCGGGGCAGCAAATCATCGTGAGCGGGCAAGCCGCGACCTATATGCGCCTCTAACGTCAACACCGCGAGGCGGTCGTCGTCGGCTCGGCGCAGGTAGTGGGCGTTGACGTGATTAAGCTTGGCCCAATCCAGCCGGGCTGGCGCACGAACGACATCGGCCACGTCGAACCAGGCCACGGCCTGATCGTCGGAAAAAATCTCATCGTCGCCGTGGCCCCAACCCAATCGCGCCAGGTAATTGCGCATGCCCTCAGGCAGATACCCCATATCGGCGAATTCCCCCACGGCCTGGGCCCCATGACGCTTGGACAGTTTGGCGCCGTCGGGGCCGTGGATCAGCGGGATATGGGCAAAGCTTGGCTTTGGCAGGTCGAGCGCCTCGTAGATGAGCGATTGGCGGGCAGCGTTGTTCAAATGGTCGTCGCCGCGGATGACGTGTGTGACGCCCAT
>CAYVHP010000057.1:0-28111 GCA_964451265.1 uncultured Caulobacteraceae bacterium
GCCATCAACTTGCGAAGGGCCCTGGTCCTCACCGCCTGAACCACCAGAACAACACACCGAGGCGCCCGCCTTAAGCCTCACACCAAGCCCACATTCATCAAGACCAGGGCGTCTGGCCGCGACTATCGCAAAGCTCCCGCTAGGGGGAGACGTTGCCGGGGGTGGCTCGCAAGAGCTGCCCCCGGTTCACCTGGACGCCACCAGCGTCGTGGGGATAGGTTTCGCATCCCTCCATCGTTTATAGTGGACGCTATCGCTACGCTGGCGACTTAATCCGCAGGGCCCAGTAGAGGTATGCAGATTCTCACTCTTCTTGTCTCAAGTGCGCTCATATCAGCAATCGTCAGCGGCGTTGTGGCCGGGCTATTCAGCCTTCACGCGCTCCAGACACAATACAGGAACGAGTACTACAAACGCGTATTGGAAAATCGAATAATAGAGGCCTATGCCCGGCTCGAGCGCCTGATTGGGCTATTTAAGACCTCAGTCGCTGACTATGACAACCGCCTCTATCATCTGGTCTTCGTTGATGGTGGAGACAAGCTTTTGATCCACCGGAGCATTATTGAAATTCAATCAGTGGCCCTTTGGATATCAGACGAAGCCTTTGAGGCTTCGCGAGAGCTGAACCTGTTGATGTTCTCACTTCCGGAAGACGCAGAGAAAACAAAAGCTTTCGCCAAAGACCGTTACCAGATGATCGCTACAGCACGGGAGAAACTGGAACGGGTCGTATCCAACGATATGCTCACGCTCTACAATGTTCCTCAGTTTCTCAAAGTGAAAGGACGGCGTACGCGTGGCTTCGAGTTTGTGAACCTTCCGACACAGACGCCCAATATCCAAGCAACGCCCTGAGTATGGGTCGGCCGATCATCAGCCCCCCCTACTCCGCCGGCAGCACGTTCCCCGCACGCTTGGCCTGCATCTGGTCGAACTCGGCCCAGACGCCGCCCTCGCCGTGCCATTGGCCGCGCGTCGCCGCCTTGGAGTATTCCGTGGCGCGGGCTTCGAAGAAGTTGGCGTGTTCGACGCCGGACAGCAGGACCTGCAACCAGGGCAGGGGGTTTTCCTGCACGCCATAGATGGCGGGCAGGTCCAGTTGGCTGAGGCGCCAGTCGGCGATGTAGCGGATGTAGGACTTTATGTCGGTCGGGGTCATGCCCTGCACCGGACCCATCTCAAACGCCAGGTCGATGAAGCGGTCTTCCATCCCCACCACGGTCTTGCAGCAGTCTATGATGTCGTCGGCCACGGCCTTGGTGACGCAGCCGGTCTCCTTCTTGAAGGCGTGATACAGCTTGGTCATGCCCTCGCAGTGCAGGCTTTCGTCGCGCACTGACCAACTGACGATCTGGCCCATGCCTTTCATCTTGTTGAAGCGCGGGAAGTTCATCAGCATGGCGAAGCTGGCGAACAGCTGCAGTCCCTCGGTGAAGGCGCCGAACATGGCCAGGGTGCGGGCGATGTCGGCGTTGGTTTCCACGCCGAAGGCCTGCATGTAGTCGTGCTTGTCGCGCATGGCCTGATACTCGAGGAAAGCGCCGAACTCGCTTTCCGGCATGCCGATGGTCTCAAGCAGCAGGGCGTAGGCGGCGATGTGGATCGTCTCCATGTTCGAAAAGGCCGAGAGCATCATCTTGACCTCGGTCGGTTTGAACACCCGCGCGTATCGCTCCATATAGTTGTCGTTCACCTCCACGTCGGACTGGGTGAAGAAGCGGAAGATCTGGGTCAGAAGGTTGCGCTCGGAGTCGTCGAGCTTGGTCGCCCAGTCCTTGCAGTCCTCGCCCAGGGGCACTTCCTCGGGCATCCAGTGGACCTGCTGCTGGCGCTTCCAGAAGTCGTAGGCCCAGGGGTAGCGGAAGGGCTTATAGGCGTGCGAAGCGGTCAGGAGGCCAGGTTTGATTAAGCCGGTCATGTCTTGCGCCAGATGCTGAAGTCGACCCTTCAAAGATGGTCCACATCTAGCGGTTCGTCCAGCCTCAACACGCTAGATGTTGTTGATAATCGCTGCGGCAAAGGGGCCCTCCGGGCGCTCCTCGCTCTACTGGCAGGCCAGGCACTCGTCGTAGTCGGTGCGCGCGCCGTGGACCACCAGGGCCTGTTCGCTCGCCTGGCTGCCGGCGAAGGCGGCGCGCTGCACGGATTTGGAGCGCAGATAGTAGAGGGACTTCAGGCCCCGCTCCCACGCGCTGAAGTGCAGCATGTGCAGGTCCCATTTGTCGATGTCGCCGGCCAGGAAGACGTTCAGCGATTGGGACTGGCAAATGTCAGGCGTGCGGTCCGCCGCCAGTTCGATGATCCAGCGTTGATCCAGTTCGAAGGCGGTCTTGTAGACGTCCTTTTCCTCTTGGCTCAGGCAGTCCAGGTGCTGCACCGAGCCTTCGTTTTGCAGGATAGACCCCCAGGTCTCGGGCGTATTGGCCCCCTTCTCGTCGAGCAGGCGCTCCAGATAGGGGTTCTTCACCGCGAACGAGCCCGACAGGGTCTTGTGGGTGTAGATATTGGCCGGGATCGGTTCGATGCCGGCGCTGGTTCCGCCGCAGATGATCGAGATCGACGCGGTCGGGGCGATAGCCAGCTTATGGGAGAACCGCTCCATCAGGCCGCGTTCGGCCGCGTCGGGGCAGGCGCCCTTTTCCTCGGCCAGCACGCGCGACGCCTTGTCCGCCTCGCGGCGCAGATGCTTGAAAATCCGCATGTTCCACGACTTGGCCAAGGCCGACTCGAAGGGCACATTCTGGCTTTGCAGGAAGGAGTGGAAGCCCATCAGCCCCAGGCCCACCGAGCGTTCGCGCGTGGCCGAATAGATGGCCGACTCCATGGCGGCGGGCGCGCGGCGAATGAAATCACCCAGGACATTGTCCAAGAAGCGCATGACGTCTTCGACGAACATCGGATGGTCGCGCCATTCGGTGAACTTCTCGGCATTGACCGATGACAGGCAGCACACGGCGGTGCGCTCCTTGCCCAGGTGATCGACGCCGGTGTGCAGCATGATTTCCGAGCACAGGTTGGACTGACGCACGCTCATGCCCAGTTCGCGCTGATGCTGAGGCATGGCCCGGTTCACAGTGTCGGAAAAGATCAGATAGGGCTCGCCGGTCTGCAGGCGGATTTCCAGGATCTTCTGCCACAGGGTGCGCGCGTCGACGGTCTTGACCACCTCGTGGGTCTTGGGCGACCGCAGGCCGAAGGGCGTTCCATCGCGCACCGCCTCCATGAACTCGTCGGTGATCGACAGGCCGTGGTGCAGGTTCAGGGCCTTGCGGTTGAAGTCGCCCGACGGCTTGCGGATTTCCAGGAACTCTTCGATTTCCGGATGGTGCACGTCCAGATAGACGGCGGCCGAACCCCGGCGCAGAGAGCCCTGGCTGATGGCCAGGGTCAGGCTGTCCATCACGCGGATGAAGGGGATGATGCCAGAGGTCTGGCCCTGGCCCTTGACCTTCTCGCCGATGGAGCGGACCCCGCCCCAATAGGTGCCGATGCCGCCGCCGTTGGCCGCCAGCCAGACGTTCTCGTTCCAAACCCCGACGATGCCGTCCAGGCTGTCGGACACGGCGTTGAGGAAGCAGGAGATGGGCAGGCCGCGGTCGGCGCCGCCGTTGGACAGGACCGGGGTGGCCGGCATGAACCACAGACGGGACATGTAGTCGTAGATGCGTTGGGCGTGATCGGCGTCGTCAGCATAGGCCGTGGCCACGCGAGCAAACATGTCCTGATAGGATTCGCCGGGCAGCAAATACCGATCTTCCAAAGTGGTCTTGCCGAAGTCAG
Organism: uncultured Caulobacteraceae bacterium; assembly: GCA_964451265.1. Lineage (GTDB taxonomy): Bacteria > Pseudomonadota > Alphaproteobacteria > Caulobacterales > Caulobacteraceae > BOG-938. The sequence goes on from CAYVHP010000057.1 coordinate 3,784, forward strand.
TCAGGAGTTCGTCGCGTGAACGATCGACCTCGACCTTTTTGACCAGGTGCAACTGAGGGCGTTCAACCGGTCGGGCCACAGCTCGATCTTGAGCTACGCCGACCGTTTTCTTCGCTTCGCCGCTGATCATATTGAACCCTACACCCGACCTGAGAGACCCGTAAACCTGAGCGCTCGCCCCACTACATATAGTGGGCGAAGCACTCCGGCGCCCGAGATATGGGGACATAGCGCAGGAGTCGCGTCAACGGGGAGAAATGTCTCGATCCGGACTTTTTCGTTAAGAAACTGTTGATGACCCGGCCAATCCGACGCCGACGTTAACGCCCCGTCAAGCCGGGTTGACGAGGTCTAACTCAGGAAGATCAGCGCGCAGGACCAGTTAAGACGGCCCTAACCATAAGGGCCGGACCCGCGAGGCATAGCAGGACCTAGATTGTGGCCGAGTCCAGCGACATGTCGCCGGCGGCGACCTCGATCAGCGGGATGGCGACGTGGAAGGTCGCGCCCTTGCCCGGCCGGCCTGTGGCGGAAATCTCGCCGTTCATCATCTCCACCAACTCTCGGCAGATCGCCAGACCCAGGCCGGAGCCGCCGAAACGCCGGGTGATCGAGCCATCGGCCTGAACAAACCGCTCAAACAGGCGCTCGCCCTGGTCCGCCTCGAACCCGATGCCGCTGTCCTTGACGTCGAACAGCAGCCAGCGTTCGTCGCGGCGCACCGACAGGCTCACTTCGCCTTCGGCGGTGAACTTGACCGCGTTGGACAGCAGATTGCCCAGCACTTGGCGCACCCGCACCACATCGCCCATGACATGCTCCGGCAGGTCCTCGGCGAGGTTGACGGTAAGCGTCAGCCCCTTTTCCTCGGCCTTGGCCGCAAAATTGGCCGCAGATTCCTTGGCCAGCCTGTCGACGGAAAACGGCTCGCTGCGCAGGGCCAGCCGGCCCGATTCGATTCGCGACAGATCCAGAATGTCGGACAAGAGCTCTTCCAGCAGGCTGGCGGAATCGACGATGGTGTTGACCAGCTTGGTTTGTTGCGGGTCCAAAGCGGTGCGGGCCAGAACATGGGCAAGACCCACGACGCCGTTCAGGGGCGTGCGAATTTCGTGGCTCATATTGCTGAGAAATTCGGTCTTGGCCTGGTTGGCCGCCTTGGCCAGCTGAACGGCGTGTTCGAGCTCTTCGGCGGTCTGCTTCATTTCGGTGATGTCGACGCGCAGGCCGATCAACCCGCCGTCCGCCGTGCGCCGCTCCTCGATCAAGATCCAGCGGCCATCCGACAGTCTCTGCTCGTGGCGCTCGCCAGGATTGGCCAGTTTGGCCAGTCGCTCGGCGATCCATTCCTCCTCGCGGCCCAGGGCGTCCGGATAGTCGCCGCGCGCCACGCCGATCGCCAGCGTCTCGGCTAAGCGTCGACCCGGCTCAAACAGGTCCGCGCTGCGGTGGTAAATTTCCGCATAGCGCTGGTTCCACAGGATGTAGCGGCCTTCGTGGTCCAGAAACACCACGCCTTCAGGCAGGGCGTCGATGGCGGCGCGCAAGCGGGATTCGGCCAAGGCGGCTGCCTGGACCGCCTTGTCCAGGGCTTCGCGCGTCACGGCCGCCGGCGGCGGATGCACCCATCGGGCCAGGGCGCTGAGTTTTCGCGCCAGGGCGGCCCTAGGTCCAGCCAGTACACCCATGCTCACAACCGATTCTCTGTCGGAAACGACTTCTGCGGACATCCGCATAAAGTGGCTTGGACATGTGGATCAGCCGTTAATACTGCGATGTTCGCCAGCAACGCGGGAAGGCGGGGTCGATAGCTTAAAGTTGAAGCGATTGCTGATGTTTTTCTAGGCAGTTACGGGCGAGAGAGCTTCAATATAGGCCGCTTCGGTCTTGGCCCGAATCTCTTCGGGGGTGACGCCCGGCGCCAGTTCGATCAGGCGGGCGGCCCCGCCCTTGCGGTCGAGCAGGAACACGGCCAGATCGGTGATCAGCATGTCCACCACGCCTGCCCCGGTCAGAGGCAGAGAACAGCGTTTGACGAACTTGGCGCCGCCCGACTTGTCGTTGTGCTCCATCACCACGACGATTTTCTTGACCCCGGCGACCAGATCCATAGCCCCGCCCATGCCCTTCACCACCTTGCCCGGAATGGTCCAGTTGGCCAGATCGCCGTTTTCCGCCACCTGCATGGCGCCCAGGACCGCCATATCGATATGGCCGCCGCGGATCATGGCGAAGCTGTCGGCGCTGGAGAAAAAGCTCGACTGCGGCAGGGCCGTAACCGTCTGCTTGCCGGCGTTGATCAGGTCCGGATCGACCTCATCGTCATAGGGAAACGGCCCGATGCCGAGCATGCCGTTCTCGCTTTGCAGCGTCACATGCATGCCTGACGGGATGGCGTTGGCCACCAGGGTGGGGATGCCGATGCCGAGGTTGACATAAAAGCCGTCGCGCAACTCCTTGGCCGCGCGAGCCGCCATTTCCTGCCGGTTCCAAGCCATTAGGCGGTCTCCTTCGCCGCGCCGGGCGCGCGCTCGCGCACCGTGCGAAATTCAATGCGCTTCTCGTAGTTAGTCCCTTGCAGGATGCGATCCACATAGATGCCGGGGGTATGGATCTGGTCCGGGTCCAACGAGCCGACGGGCACAATCTCTTCCACTTCGACCACCGTCACCTTGCCGGCGGTGGCGATCACCGGATTGAAATTGCGCGCTGTTTTTCGATAGACCACGTTGCCCTCGGTGTCGGCCTTCCAGCCTTTGACGATGGCCAGATCGCCCTTCAGCCAGCGCTCCATGACATAGAGCTCGCCGTCGAAATCGCGCACTTCCTTGCCCTCGGCCACCACCGTGCCCACCCCTGTGCGGGTGAAAAAGGCCGGAATGCCGGCGCCGCCTGCACGGATGCGTTCGGCCAGGGTGCCCTGCGGATTGAGCTCCAACTCCAGTTCGCCCGACAGATAGAGCTGCTCGAACAGCTTGTTCTCGCCCACATAGGACGAGACCATCTTCTTGACCTGGCCGTTGTTGAGCAAGGTCCACAGGCCCAGACCGTCGGCGCCGCAATTGTTGGAGATGATCGTCAGGCCCTTGACCCCGTTGGCCCGGACCGCCTCGATCAGATTTTCAGGATTACCCGACAGTCCAAAGCCGCCCGCCATGAGCGTCATGCCGTCGAACAACAGACCTTCCAGGGCCGATGCGGCGTCAGTGAAGACTTTTTGGCTCATAGGCCCTCCTCGCGATTGCCAAAGGACATCGCGCAGACCGAAAGCAAATTCAATCGCCCCTATCGCCTCTTTCGAACAATCCGTGGCAAAACTCCGCGGATGAACCCGCCAACCTCGAGCCTTCAGTCCGGCGACTCGCCCCCAGCGGCGGGCGTCCTGCTGGTCTTGGCCCATCCGGCTATGGAGCGTTCGCGCGCCAACAAGGCCATGGCCGAGGCGGCGCAGGACGCGCCAGGCGTCACGCTGGTGGATCTCTACGAGATCTATCCCGACTTCGCGATCAACGTGCGCGCCGAACAAAAGCGCCTGGTCAGCCACCACACCGTGGTGGTTCAGTTTCCCATGTACTGGTACTCGACGCCCGCCCTCCTCAAGGAATGGTTTGACCTGGTTTGGCTGCATGGCTTCGCCTACGGCCGGGGCGGCACGGCGCTGAAGGGCAAGCGCATGGCGGTCGCCTGCTCCACCGGCGGCGATGCGGACTCCTATCACCGCAAGGGCGCCAACCGCTTCACCATCGAGGAGTTCCTGCGTCCGCTGGAACAGACCGCCGCCCTGTGCGGCATGAGCTGGGAAAGCCCCTTCATCATCAACGCTTCGGCCGCCAAGAGCGACGCTGTCCTGGCCAAGCACGCCCAGGCCTATCGCAAGCGGCTGATGACCTTGGCGGGCGGGACCTTGCTGCAATGAACGGGCATTCCTTGCTGATCCAGGCTCTGGTCTATCTGGCCGCCGGCGTCGCCTCGGTGCCCATCGCCAAGCGATTGGGCTTGGGATCGGTGCTGGGCTATCTGATCGCCGGGGCGGTGATCGGCCCCTTTGCCCTCAGCCTGGTGGGCCAACAGGCCGACGTCATGCGCTTTGCCGAGTTCGGCGTGGTCATCCTGCTGTTCCTGATCGGGCTGGAAGTGCGCCCGGCCCTGCTGTGGAGTTTGCGCGGCGTGATCTTCGGCCTGGGCGGGGCTCAGGTGGCGGGGACCGGCGCGGCCCTGGCCTTGGGCGCCTTGGCCCTGGGCCTGGACTGGCGCAGCGCGGTGGCGGTCGGGCTGATCCTGTCCATGTCCTCCACGGCCATCGTTTTGCAGACCCTTGAGGAAAAGGGCCTGCGACGAGGCCCGGTCGGGCGGGCGGCCTTTGGCGTGCTGTTGCTGCAGGACCTGGCGGTGATCCCGCTGTTCGCCATCTTGCCCCTTCTGGCCATGGGTCCGCCCGCGGCCGGCCCTGCAACGGGCGCAGGGCTGTTCGCCGATGCTCCGGCGTGGCTGCAGGGCTTGGCTATCCTCGGCGCCGTGGCGGTGGTGGCGGGCGGCGGGCGTTATCTGGTCCGGCCGATCTTCCGTTTCATCGCGGCGGCGAGGCTGCGCGAAATCTTCACCGCCTCCGCCCTGCTGCTGGTGATCGCCGTCGCCGCCTTGATGGAGATGGTGGGCCTGTCGCCGGCCCTGGGGGCTTTTCTGGCCGGCGTGGTGCTGGCCGAAAGCGAGTTTCGCCGGGAGTTGGAAACCGACATCGAACCGTTCCGGGGGCTGCTCCTGGGTCTGTTCTTCATCACTGTGGGCGCCGGGCTGAACCTACAGTTGGTGGCGTCCCAACCCCTGCTGCTGATCGGCGCCGTTCTGGCGATCATGACGATCAAGTCCCTGGTCATGTACGGCCTGGGCCGCGCGATCCGTCTGGAGCGGCGAGACGCGGCGACCACGGCCGTGCTGCTCAGCCAGGTGGGCGAGTTCGCCTTTGTCCTGATCGGCTTTGTCGCCTTGGGCCGGGTGATCGATCCACGCCTGGCCGCCTTTCTGACGGCGGCGGTAGCCCTGTCCATGGCCCTCACGCCCCTGGCCGTGATGCTGTGCGACCGTGTCGCCGAACAGATTGAAGGGCTGAGCCCCAGGGCCGCGCCGGAGAACAAGCCCTTCGACACCGGCGCGCCGGACGCCATTATCGCCGGCTTTGGCCGGTTCGGTCAGATCGCCGGACGACTGCTGACCGCCAACGGCTTTTCCACGGTGGTGCTGGATTCCAGCATCGAGCAGGTGGAAACCTTGCGGCGGTTCGGGCGGCGGGTAGCCTACGGCGACGCGACGCGGCTTGATCTGTTGCGTCAGGCCGGCGCGGCCGGGGCCAAGATTCTGGTGGTGGCCATCGACGACCGGGACGACGCTTCGCGCCTGGTGGAATCGGCGCGCGCCGCCTTTCCCCATATCCAGATTCTGGCCCGCGCCTGGGACCGCCGACACGCCTATGACCTGCTGCGCAACGGAGCGGACGCGGTTGAGCGCGAAACCTTCGAGTCAGCCCTGCGTCTGGGCGAGCGCGCCCTGACCGCCATGGGCTTTCGCGCTCACCGCGCCCATCGGGCCGCTAGTCTTTTCCGTCAGCACGATTTGAGAGCCTTCAATGAACTGGCCCCGGTGGCGGGCGAGGAGGAGCGCTATATGCTGGCCGTGCGAGACAGTCAAAGCACCATGGAGCGCCTGCTCAAGGCCGACCTGGACACGCTCAAGCCCGACTATGTGGATGAGGCCTGGGACGTGAGCAGCCTGAACAGCGAGCTGACCGGCAAACCGGTAGAAGCAGCCGGCCATGACGGGTAACGCCTTGAGGCCCGCCGCCTTTCTAGACCGTGACGGCGTTCTGAACGTGGACCTGGGCTATGTGCACCGGATCGACGATCTGGAATGGATCCCGGGCGCCGGACAAGCCGTCAAACGCTTGAATGACGCGGGCTACCTGGTGATCGTGGTCACCAACCAGTCGGGCATCGGCCGAGGCTACTATGACGAGGCCTCGATGGACGCGGTGCACGAGGCGCTGCGCGTTCACCTAGCCCAAGCGGGGGCCGTGATCGACGCCGTCTATTTCTGCCCGTTCCATCCCGACGCCATCGTCGAGCGCTTCCGCCACCCCGACCACCCCGACCGAAAACCCAATCCCGGCCTGCTGCTGCAAGCCATGCGAGAGTTCCCTATCGATCCGGCGCGCTCCTTCATGATCGGCGACAAGGACAGCGACATGGAAGCGGCCCGCCGCGCCGGCGTGGCGGGCCATCTGTTCCGGGGCGGCGATCTGGACGCCATTGTCCAGGCCCTGCTCGAGCGTCAGCCGGCCTTATAAAACGGCGCGCTAATGACGATGTGCACGTCGTCGCCAAGCGCTGGGAGACCCGTCATCACGCCGAAATCGCTGCGCTTGATGCGCGTCTTGGCGTCGAAGCCGACGTTGTAACGCTTACTCATGCCGTCCGCCCCGGCGGCGCGGAACTTGACCTCCAGCTTCACCGGCTTGGTCACCCCGTGGAAGGTCAGATCGCCGGTCACATCCGCCTTCCCCGGACCGGTCAGGACCACCTTGGTGGATTTGAAGTGAATGATGGGAAACTTCTCTGCGTCGAACCAGTCAGGAGACTTCAATTCCCCGTCGAGCTTGGCGTTGGTGGTGCTGACCGAGGCGGTTGGAATAGTGATGTCCACAGAATCGGCGGCCGGGTTCTTGGGGTCCAAGACAGCCGTGCCGGTCGGCTTGGCGAAATCGCCGTACCAGATGGACAGGCCCCGATGGGAGACGTTCCACACGATGCGGCCATGGTTGGAATCCAGGGTGTAGGTTCCCGCCTGAACCGTCGCCGGATCGGTGCTGAGCTTAAGGCCGGGATCCTGGGCCAGGCCGGCGACCGGCAGGACGGTCAGGGCCGCTATGGCGGCGAAAACGGAAACTTTAAGGGCATTCATCGGATCGCCTCCCGGTCTGGCCCCGTGGGATCGGAGCGGTTTGGGGCAGTATTGGCGCGAAGCAGCTGTTTTGGCCAGAGACCTGGGCGCGGTCGGCGCCTATCATAGGCGACAGCGCAATTGGGGATTCGCCTGTGACCGCCGCCGTCCAATCCGCCCCGGAACCTCGCATCGAACCTGTCTCGATGAGCCTGTACGGCCGAGACTTTGGCGCCTTCGCCCGGGCGCTGGGCGACTCCTTCGCTCGCTACGGCTTTGCCGTCGTGGCCGATCACGATCTGCCCGCAGAGCTGACCGAAACTGCCGTTACCTGGACCAAGGCGTTCTTCGCCCTGCCCGACAAGATCAAGCGGCGCTACCACATCGCGGGCGGCGGGGGTCAGCGCGGCTATACGCCCTTCGGCGTGGAGGCGGCCAAGGGCGCCCAGGCTGCAGACCTGAAGGAGTTCTGGCACATGGGCCGGGAGCTTCCGCCGGGCCATCCCTTCCGCCACCTGATGCCCGACAATATCTGGCCCGCCGAGCTCGCAGAATTCCGGCCGGCGATCTCAGCCCTCTATGACGGCCTGGACGGCCTGGGCGGCAAGATCTTGCGCGCTATCGCCCGCTATCTGGCGCTGGACGAGGCCTTCTTTGAGGCGCCGGTGCGCCACGGCAACAGCATCCTGCGCCTGCTGCACTATCCGCCCGTGGCGGGGGACGCGCCGGGCGTGCGCGCGGGCGCCCACGAGGACATAAACGTGATCACCCTGTTGTTGGGCGCTGAAGAAGCGGGGCTGGAAGTGCTTGACCGCGACGGCCGCTGGCTGCCGATCAACGCTCCACCGGGCGCGGTGGTGTGCAACATCGGCGACATGCTGCAGCGCCTGACCAATCACGCCCTGCCCTCGACCACCCACCGGGTGGTCAATCCGCCGCCGGAGCGGCGCGGGGTATCGCGCTATTCCACGCCCTTCTTCCTGCACTTCGAGCCGGACTATGTGATCCGCACCCTGCCCGGCTGCATCGACGCCGAGCATCCGGACCGCTACCCCGAGCCCATCACAGCCGACGCCTTTCTCAAGCAGAGGTTGAGGGAAATCCGGCTGCTTTAACCGCCAGTCCACGTCGTCTGCGCAGGCGAATGCAAAAATGAGTGAGCTACCCACAGCGCGCCGTCATCCTCGGGGCGCCGGAACGGCGAACCCGGGGACCCAGCAGCGAAGACCTCAACGCTGCTGCGGTTTGCCGGGACGCAGCCGATAGCCTGGGGCGGCTGGGTCCTCGGACAAATGCTCTGCATTTTCCGAGGATGACGAGCTTTTGATGGGCCTTCTGGCTCAATTTCATTCGCGGCGCCCAAAAAGCCAGGCCTCAGTGCTTAACCGCCGGCTCGCGCAACCCCCGTTCAGCGATGTCGTCGGGGCCGGGATTGACCGGGCTGTCGCGCCACAGCCAGCGCATCATGGCCGGCAGGATCATGCCGCCGTATTTCTGGCCATGCAGGTTGATGCTCCAGGTGTAGTTCACATCGTAGCCCCTCTGGGTGAGGGCCTTCATCAGGCGGACGTTCTGGTAGAACCAGTCGTGGTCCTGTTTGTAGACGCCGCCGCGCATGCCCCGCTGGTCGTTGCGCCCGTCGGCCAGGAACACCCGCAGGGGCCGCTTGTCTTCGGCCAGCACCTTGTCGGGCCAGACATGGCCGCCGCGCAGATTGACGAAGCTGCCCACGTTGCTCAGGACCTTGTGGAACACATTGGGCCGCTCCCAGGCCACGGTGAAAGCGGCGATGGCGCCGGAGCTGGACCCGCCGATGCCGTGATCGTCCGGGTCCTTGGAGATGTTGTAATCCTTGTACAGGATGGGCATCAGCTCGTCGGTGATCACCCGGGCATATTTGTCGTTGAGACTGTTGTATTCCTCGGGCCGATTGGTGAAGCCGTCGCCCCAGCCGCGTTCCGGGCTCGGTTCCGGCTGCTGCGGGGTGCGGCCGGGATTGATGAACACCGCAATCATCACCGGGATTTCCCGGCGGTAGATCAAATTATCCAGCACATTGGTCGTACGCAGATCGCCATTGGGATCCAAAAAGCCCTGGCCGTCCTGAAAGATCATCAAGCTGGCGGCCTTGGACGGATCATATTGAGCGGGAACATAGACCCAATAGGTGTGCTGGGTGCCGGGGTAGGCCTGACTGGGAATGATGTAGGGGCCGCGCACCTCGCCCTTGGGCACGCCGGGCTGGGGCATGGAATCAGGGCCCAGACGGTATTGTGAATTGGGCGGCGGACCGGGCGGCAGGGGCTCGGGCGGCCGCGCCGCGCGGGCGGCGGCGAAGGCCTCGGGAGTCATGTTTTGGGTCTGGGCCACGGCGGGCGCGGCCAAGGCCAGCGTCGCGAGCGCCATCAGCGATAGGATGGTGGTTTTCATGGAAACGGTCCTCCCACGGACTTGATTGGCCGCGCTCATTATTCGCCGACGCCGGGCTGGCGGAATCCGCGATGGTCCATATCGTTCGGATCGGTGGACACCGGGCCGTCGCGCCACAGCCAGCGCAAAACGTCGGGCAGGATCATGCCGCCGAATTTCTGGCCGTGCAGGCCGACACTCCAAGAATAGTTCACGTCATAGCCCTTTTGGCTCAGAGCCTTTTCCAGGCGGACGTTCTGGTAAAACCAGTCCAGCAGCGGGTCGTAGGGCCGGTCGCCTAGCTTGCCCCGGTGATCATTGCGCCCATCGGCCATGAACACGCGCAGAGGCTTCTTCTCGCTGGCCAGCACGCGCTCAGGATAGACATAGCCGCCCTTCATGCTGACGAAGCTGCCGACCACCGTATAGACCTTGCGAAAGGCGTTGGGACGCTCCCACGCCACGCCGAAGGCGGCGATGCCGCCCGAGCTGGTGCCGGCGATGCCGTGATCCTCGGGATTCTTGGAGATGTTGTAGTCCTTGTACAGGACCGGCAGCAGCTCCTCGGTGATCACCCGCGCATACTTGTCGTCCGGGTGGTTGTATTCCTCGACGCGATTAGTGGTGCCGTCGCCGGCGCCGGTCTCGGGGCCGGGCTCGACCTGATCGGGACGGCGGCCGGGGTTAATGAACACCGCGATCATCACCGGGATTTCCCGGCGATAGATCAGATTGTCCATCACGTTCTGGGCGCGGGCGTCGCCGTCCTCCCGCTTCCAGCCCCAGCCGTCCTGAAACACCATCAGATTGGCGGGCTTGGAGGGGTTGTACTGCGCCGGGACATAGACCCAGTAGGTGTGTTGCGTGCCGGGGAAGACGTTGCTGGGGATCACAAAAGGCCCGCGAATCTCGCCCTTGGGCACGCCCTCCTGCGGCATGGAGTCCGGCCCTAAGCGGAATTGGGAGTCTGGATCGGGACCGGGCGGGACGAACCATTGAAGGTGAGGCGGCGGCGGTCCGGCGGCGGGCGCGGGGGCTTGGGCCGAGGATTGCAGCGGGGCCAGAGCCAGGGTGGCGAAGGCCAGCAAACACAGCGCCGTCTTGTTCATGGACGTGAACCTCCCAAGGCATTTTTGTTCGGCTCAGGGCCGGGGTTTGATCGCTTTGTAGCGCGATGGCAGGCCGTGTCACAGACTCTTTGAGTGCGGGAAAATCGCTTATGAGTTCGAGCGAGCCTGTCAGGTGTATCTCCTTCCCTACGAAGCGGGGAAGGGGGACCACACGCAGTGTGGTGGAAGGGGCGCCTCGCCGCGCGAGAAAGGGCCCCCACCACCGCCTTTCAGGCGGTCGTTCGGCGCATGCGCCTCACCCCCGTTTCGCTGCGCTGCACAGGGGAGGAGACGCCAAACCGGCGCGCTGTCTCTCGAGACGATGGCCCGCTTTGCAGGAACGCGCCTACCGCGCCACGCAGCCGGCAAGGCCGTCGGCCTTGACTAGACTCGCCCGCGCCGCGATGCGGGCGGAGCGGCGTTGGACATAGGCGCCCGAATGCACCGCTTTCCACTTCAGCGGGCTGGGCAGGATGGCAATCAAATGGTCCGCCTCAGAGCGGTCTAGGTCCTTGGCCGAATGGCCGAAATAGGCCTGGGAGGCGGCCTCCGCGCCATAGATGCCCGGGCCCATCTCCACCACATTGAGGTACATCTCCATGATCCGGCGCTTGCCCCAGATCGCTTCGGTCAGCACTGTGAAATAGGCCTCCAATCCCTTACGTATATAGGTCCGGTCGGGCCACAGGAACACGTTCTTGGCGGTCTGCTGGCTGATGGTCGATCCGCCCCGGATCTTGCCGGGACGTCGCTCGTTATGGGCCAAGGCTTTCTGCATGGCGGTGAAGTCAAAGCCGTGATGAGCGCAAAAGCCCGAGTCCTCGGCGGCGATCGCCGCATGCACCATGTCGGGCGAAATGTCGTCCAGGCCGCGCCACCGATAGTCCAGCCCGTGCCCCTGCACCGCGCGCAGCAACATCAAGATGGTCACGGGCGGAGGAACAAGGCGGTAAGCCGCCGTCATCATCACCGGGCCGATCAGGCCCGCGAACAGGACGATCAGCAGTAGGGACCGCCAAAATCCGCCACGACGGCGCTGGCGCGGCTGCGGTGTGGGCGCGGGCTCGGCGTCCAGTGCAGCAGTGATTGCTGCGCCAGGCGGTGACGGGGGCTCAACGGGTTCGGGCTCGGAAGGCGGCGTTTCGAGCGGCTCCGGCTCAGGGGGTTCCGGCGGGACCGTCGGCGGTTCTGGCTCGGCGACAGGCGTCTGCTGCGGGATGTCCGGGGTTTCGGGCTCATCGGATTGCGGCGGGATGTCGGTCATGACGCGTCCAGGATTTCCGCCAAGCTAGACCATATCAGGCCAAGGACGGAAGCGCGCTCACGCCCGCCGCCCCGTCCTCATCGCCCCAGGCCACGCTCAGGGCGTCCGGCGACAACCCCAAGGCGCTGATCGGCGCGCCCTTGTCTTGCCGCACGGGCTCGACCCGCCCACCGGCCGGGCTTAAGGCGAACACCCGTCCGTCCTCGCGTCCTCCGACCAGCACCTTGCCCGTGCAGGCGATGCGGGCGACCAGACTGGTTTCGTCAAAGGCCACCTCGGCCGCCTGCTTGCCCATGGGGCCGGCCGGTCCGGTAAAGGGCCACAGCACCACGCCGTTGGCGCCGCTGGTGGCCAGGATCGCGCCGCCCGCCATGAAGCCCATGGCCTTCACCTTGGCCGGATAGCCGCCCATGCGCATGTCCTTATTATCGGCGAGGCGCCAGCCGTGAAGCTGAGCGTCCTGCAAGGCCGACAGCAGAAACTTGCCGTCGGGCGACCACAGAACCTGGGTATGGATGCCGGCCCATTTCAGCATCAGGGGCTTTTGGTCGGCGATGCGCGCGTACCACACCACGGCCCCGCCGTAGGTCGCCGCCGCCAACTTCAGGCCCTTGGGATCGAAGGCGAGGTCGGCGACCGATTTGTCGTGGGCGAAGGTTCGTGCGAAGGCCTTGTCCGAAGCGGAAATGACCCGCGCCTCTTTGCCGGCCGTAAAGGCGATCAGGCCGGAGGCGGAACTGGCCGCCACCGCCTCAATCCAGCGCCCCTTGACCTCGGCCAGCAACTCGGCGCCCGAGGCCCGGGTCCACACCAGCCGCCCATCATCCCCGCCGGTGACTATGCCCTCGCCCGAGGGATGGACCACCGCGCACAGCGCGCCCGCATCCGGATGCGCCTCAACCACAGTCCCGTCCCCAAAGCGCACGGTCCCGTCGCCCAGGGCGAACATGGCCTGGCCCGACCGGTCGAAAAGGGCGGCGGTGACATAGGCGTCGAAGGAGAATTGCATCGTCGCTCCAAAAGGTTCGTCATCCTCGGAAATCGCGTAGCGATTGTCCGAGGACCCAGCAAGCGCAGCGCTAAACGCGCTTATAGCCTGGAGCTGCTGGGTCCCCGGCTCGGCTTACGCGGCCTGCGGCCGCTTCATTGGCCGGGGATGACGGGTTTATATAGCTAGGCCGCGCAGGCCTCGAACCCCGCCTTGAGCTGGGCCTCGTCCAGATTGCGGCCGATGAAAACCATGCGGCTGTAACGGTCCTCGTCCGGCTTCCAGTCGCGCTGAAGATCCCCCTCCAGCATCATGTGCACCGCCTGGAACACCAGGCGCTTGGACTCGCCTTGCACATCGACAATGCCCTTGGCGCGCAGGATGTCGGGGCCTTGGTCGACCAGCACCTGGTTCAGCCAGGCGGTGACCTTCTGTCCGTCCACCGGCCTGTCCAGCCGCAGGGACACGCCCTTGATGTCCTCGTCAAAGTGCGCGGCGGTGTTGCCGTGGTCGTGGTGATGGTCATGGCCGTGATGATCATGATCGTGGTCGTGACCGCAGTGCTCGTCGTGCACATGGCCGTCCTCGCCGTGCGCGGGATTGAGGAACTCCGGCTCTAAAGTGAGGATTCGGTCCAGGTCAAATCCGCCTCGGCCGAGGATCGCGTCCAAAGGCACATTGGAGCGGGTGGCGCGGTGGATGGGGGCCAGGGGGTTCAAGCGGCGGATGCGCGCCTCAATCATGCGCAGGTCGTCCGGCGAGACCAGATCGACCTTGTTCAGCACGATCTGGTCGGCAAAGGCGATCTGCTCGGAGGCTTCCTTGGAATCGGACAGGCGGAGCAGGATGTGCTTGGCGTCCACCACCGTGGTGACCGAGTCCAGCTTGGCCTTGGCCTTGACCTCCTCGTCGGCGAAGAAGGTCTGAGCTACCGGACCCGGATCGGCCAATCCGGTGGTCTCCACGATAATGGCGTCAAACCGGCCCTTGCGCTTCATTAGCCCGGCCAGCACCCGGATCAGGTCGCCGCGCACCGTGCAGCAGATGCAGCCGTTGTTCATTTCGAACACTTCTTCATCGGCCCCGACGATCAGGTCGTTGTCGATGCCGATCTCGCCGAACTCATTGACGATCACCGCGTAACGCTTGCCGTGGTCCTCCGACAGGATGCGGTTGAGCAAGGTGGTCTTGCCGGCGCCGAGATAGCCGGTGAGCACGGTGACGGGGGTTTGACTCATGTCGTGGTCTTTCCTCAGGGCCGGGACTGCTCAATCTCAGCCGGAGGCGGCGGTCAAGGCCTCACGCCAGGCTGTCGGCTCTTAAATGGGCGCGGGTGCGTCTCGATGAAAGAAGCCCGCCATTGACGCCGAACACGGCGGACAGGGCAAACAGCCCCGCCGCGCACAGGGTCATCACCGCGCCGGGCTGCACGCCCCACAGGGACGACAGCCCCAGACCCAGAAGGCCAGACAGCGCCGACATGGCAATGGCGGCGCAGGCTTGGCCGCCATAGCCCTTGGCCCAGAAACGGGCCGCCGCGGCCGGAACGGTCATCAGAGCCACGGTCATCAAGGCCCCGAAGGCGCGAAAGCCGGCCACTAGATTCAGCGCAAGCAAAAGCATCAGCAAAAGGTGCGCCGCCCCGAAGCGCGCGCCCGTGGTGCGCATGAACACCGGATCGGCCCCCTCGCCCAGCAGGCCGCGCAGGAACAGGGCCAAGCTTATCAGGGTGGCGCTGGCGGCCAGTCCCGCCGTGATCAGCCCCGCCCGGTCGAGGGCCGCCGTTGAGCCGAACAGCATGGATTGGATCGCTTCGGGATCGTGCGCGCGCCCGAGCAACAGCATGCCGATCGCCAGGGCCGACAGATAAAAGATGGCGAAGGCCGCATCATCGGGCAGCTTGCCGGTGCGCGTCAGCAGGCTGGACAAGCCCGCCACGGTCATCCCAGCCGTGAGGGCGCCGGCGAGCAGGGCCAAGGGATTGGCGCCGGCCAGCAGATAGGCGATGGCCACCCCCGGCAAAATGCCGTGGGACATGGCGTCGCCCAGCAGACTGAGCCGGCGCGCCACCATCAGCACGCCCAAGGGCGCGCCGCCAAAGGCCAGGGCCACGGCCCCGGCGGCCGCGCTCTTCAGGCCGATCACGCCGACCCAATGGCTCACGCCGTGTGCCTCGGCATCGCGGCATAGTCCTCTTCGCGCCAGGATTCCGCTATGGCCCGGGCGCGAGCCAGGGAGTCCTCCACCAGGGCCTGTTCACTGGGACCCCAGGCCACCTTTTCGCGGGCAAGCACCAGGGTGTTGGGACAAAGACGGTTGGCGAGGTCCAGATCGTGCAGCACGACGATCACGGTGCGGCCCTGGGCGGGCCAACCGGCCATCAACTCGGCCAGGTCCTCACAGGTGCGCGCGTCGATGCCGTTGAACGGCTCGTCCAGCAACACCAGTTCGGCGTCCTGCACCAGCACCCGGGCGAACAGGGCGCGCTGAAGCTGGCCGCCGGACACAGCGCCGATGGGCCGATGCTCCAGCCCCTCCAGGCCCACAGCGGCGATGGCGGCGCTCAGGCGCGCCCGGTCGCGGCCATCCAGCCCACCCATCAACCCGCGACGGCCGATGAAGCCAAGGCTGATCAGGTCGATCAGGCGAATGGGAAAGTTCAGGTCCAGCCCGTGAACCTGCGGCAGGTAGGCGATTTGTCCCGGCTTGACCCCGCCTCGGTCAATTGAACCGGCCAGAGGCTTCAGGTGTCCCGCCAAGGCCTTGAGCAGGGTGGATTTGCCCGATCCGTTGGGTCCGACCACCGCCGTCAGGCTGGCGGGGGCAAAGCAACCCGACAGGCTATCGACCGCCGGTTGGCGCTCGTAGCCTAAAGACAGATCATGAAGGACTACAGCGTTCATGGGTCAGGCCAGCGCCAAGCCGATCACCGCCCACACAATGACGCAGGCGGCTAGGGCCATCGCCAGCCGGGCGACGGCGCTCATCTGCAACAGGGTCGGCTTGCACAGCGTCATGGCGTGAATGTACAGTGTTATAATGTAACTGACCAGCGCGGATGTGATTTCTCCTTCCCTGCGTTAGCGGGGAAGGCGTAGGCCCACCGACTTCGCGTTGACTTGGAAGCGCGCCTGAGTATAAGTCCCCGCTTCTCGCCCGCGGGCTATCTCGCGGGCGCATTCTTTTTTTGTGGCGCGCGCTCTAGCTGGCTCAAAAAGCCAAGGCGCGCCTGACTTTTGAGGCTTAGACCCATGTACGCGGTGATCAAGACCGGCGGGAAGCAATACCGGGTGCAGGCCGGCGATCTGTTGGTCGTCGAGAAGCTCGATGGCGACGTCGGCGCCCAGGTCGCGTTCAATGACGTGCTCATGGTCGGCGAGGGCGCAGACGTGACCGTGGGCGCCCCCCTGGTGGCCGGCGCGGTGGTCAACGCCACCCTGATCGAAACTCGCCAGGGCGAGAAGGTGAAGATCTTCAAGAAGATCCGCCGTCAGGGCTATCGCCGCACCAAGGGCCATCGCCAAATTGAATCCGTGCTGCGCGTCACCTCGGTGGCCGCCGGCAAGAGCGAATCTAAGTGGGACGGAACGGTCGACCTGACGCCCAAGTCGGTGCTCAACGCCCGCGCCCGCAATCTGACGATCGCCGCGCCGGTCGAAGCGGCTCCGGCCAAGAAGACTGCGGCGCCGAAAGCGGCCGTGGCTAAGGCCGCAGCCCCGAAGGCCAAGGCCGCGCCCGCAGTGGAAGCCCCTGTTAAGGCCGCCGCCCCTAAGAAGGCGGCTGCACCGAAGACCGAAGCCAAGGCAGACGCCGCGCCCGCTAAAAAGGCCGCGCCGAAGGCCAAGGCCAAGCCCGCTTCCGACAGCGAAGCGTAAGACGAGCGTTTAGGAGAGCATCACATGGCTCACAAGAAATCAGGCGGCTCCTCGCGCAACGGGCGCGACTCCGCAGGCAAGCGTCTCGGCGTCAAGAAGTTCGGCGGCGAGCCGGTGCTGGCCGGCAACATCCTGGTGCGTCAACGCGGCACCAAGTTCTATCCCGGCGACAACGTCGGGATCGGCCGCGATCACACCCTGTTCGCCAAGGCCACCGGCCATGTGAAGTTCCTCGCCAAGCGTGGGGACCGCACCTATGTGGCCATCATGCCGACCGTACAGGCCAAGGCCGCCGAATAGGCGCGATACGGAATTTTCCGGACCGCGCCGCGATCATCGCAGCGCACCGGACCGAGAATCAGCGGGGAGTCCGGAGCGCCGGGCTCCCCGCTTTCGTTTTGGGCCAATCCGCCTGAGGCGAACGAGCGTTCCCAACCAGAGGAACGATCATGACGACCATCGACCTGGCGCCCGACATCCGCACCGCGCGGCTGCGTCTTCGCCGCCCTGAACTGGCCGACGCGCCCGCCATCGCCAAGCTGGCGAGCGACTACGCCGTCGCCGGCAACACCACGCGCATGCCCTATCCCTACGGGCAGGACGACGCGCGCGCCTACATCAGTCAGGCGCGGGCGCTGAATCCACGCGAGCAGAACACCTTCGTCGTCGAGCACAAGGACGCCGGGGTGATCGGCGCCCTGGGCTTTCATCGCAACAGGTCGGCGTCGCTGGAGCTCGGCTATTGGCTGGGCCGGCCCTATTGGGGCAAGGGCTTGGCCACGGAGGCGGTGGACGGGTCCCTGAGGTGGGCCAAGACCGTGTGGGAGCGCAGATTGATCTACTCCGGCCACTTCGCCGACAACGAGGCGTCGGGCCGGGTGCTGATCAAAACCGGCTTTCTATATACCGGCGAGGTGCAGCGCCGCTTTTCCCGCGCGCGGGGGGCGGAGGCGGCCACGCGCATGATGGTGTGGATCGCCTAACCGTGAACAGACTATAGAGAGCCATGAAGTTCCTCGATCAGTGCAAAATCTTTGTCCGCTCCGGCGACGGCGGCGGGGGCGCGGTCTCATTTCGCCGGGAAAAGTTCATTGAGTACGGCGGACCGGACGGCGGGGACGGCGGCTGTGGCGGGGACGTGTGGATTGAGGCGGTGGAGGGGCTGAACACCCTGATCGACTATCGCTATCAGCAGCACTTTAAGGCCGAGACCGGCGTGCACGGCATGGGCCGCAACCGCGCGGGCCATAACGGGGCCGATGTGGTGCTGAAGGTGCCGGTGGGCACTCAGATCTACGAGGAGGATCAGGAAACCCTGGTCGCCGACCTGGACAAGGCGGGCGCGAGACTGTGCCTGGCGCGCGGCGGTAACGGCGGGTTCGGCAACACCCACTTCAAAGGGCCGATCAACCAAGCGCCGCGCCATGCCAATCCCGGCCTGCCGGGACAGGAGCGTTGGCTGTGGTTGCGGCTGAAGCTGATCGCCGACGTGGGCCTGGTCGGCCTGCCCAACGCCGGAAAGTCGACCTTCCTGGCCGCTGCTTCGGCCGCCCGGCCCAAGATCGCCGACTATCCCTTCACCACCTTGACCCCCAACCTGGGCATGGTCGATCTGTCGACTCAGGAGCGCTTCATCATCGCCGACATCCCCGGCCTGATCGAAGGCGCCTCCGAAGGGGCAGGCCTGGGCGTGCGCTTTCTCGGTCATGTGGAGCGCACAGCCGTGCTGGTGCACCTGATCGACGGGACCGAAGAGGACGTGGCCGGCGCCTGGCGCACGGTGCGCGGCGAGTTGAACGCCTACGGCGAAGAGCTGGCCGGCAAGAGCGAGCTGGTGGCGCTGAACAAGATCGACGCCCTGGACCTCGATACGCGCAAGGCGCGACTCAAGACGCTCAAGGCCGCCTGCAAGCAGAAGGTCTATGAGGTGTCGGGCGTGTCGGGCGAGGGCGTCAAGGCTCTGCTGCGCGCCGCCTATGCCGAGGTCACCGCCCGCAAGGCGGCCGACGCCCACGCGACCTCCGGCGCGGATATCCGCGAGTGGCGTCCATGAGCCACGCGGCGCAATTGCTGAAAACCTGCCGCCGGGTGGTGGTCAAGGTCGGCTCCGCCCTGGTGGCCGACGGGGAGACCGGCGAGCCCGACCGCGCCTGGCTGAAGGCGCTGAGCGCCGACGCGGCGCGCATGGCCGAGCGCGGCCAGCAACTATTGATCGTATCCTCCGGCGCCGTGGCCCTGGGCCGCCGCCGTCTGGGCCTGGGCCGGCGGGCGCTGGACCTGCCGGAAAAACAGGCCGCCGCCGCCGCCGGTCAGAGCCTGCTCATGCGCGCCTGGGAAGAGGCTTTCGAGCCCTTCGGCCTGGCCGCCGCCCAGGTGCTGCTGACCCGCGACGACACCGAGGTGCGCCGCCGCTGGCTGAACGGCAAGGCGACGCTGGAGACCCTGATCGGCCTGAAAGTCATTCCCATCATCAATGAGAACGACACCGTCGCCACCGATGAAATCCGCTACGGCGACAATGACCGCCTAGCCGCGCGGGTGGCCCAGATGATCGGCGCGGACCTGCTCATCCTGCTGTCGGACGTGGACGGCCTCTATACCGCCGACCCCCGCGTGGACCCCAAGGCTCGGCGTCTGGACGTAATTTCTGAACTGACCGCCGAGATCGACGCCATGGCCGGCGGCTCCAACGCCTCGGCCGGCGTGGGCGTGGGCGGCATGGGCGCCAAGCTGGTCGCCGCGCGCATCGCCCAGGGCGCAGGCTGCGCCACCCTCATCACCCACGGCCGCCGCCCCGCCCCCCTACGGGCGGTAGAGGACGGCGCTGCATCGACCTTGATCGAGCCTTCGCTCAGCCCTTCGGCCGCCTATAAGCAATGGATCGCCGGCTCCCTTGCGCCTCAGGGCTCCGTCACCGTGGACGCCGGGGCTGTGACCGCTCTGCGCGCGGGCAAGAGCCTGCTGCCCGCGGGCGTGCGCAAGGTGGAGGGCCGGTTCGGCAAGGGAGATACGGTGGTGGTGCTCGACCCCTCCGGGCGCGAGATCGCGCGGGGCCTGTCGCGCTATGACTCGGCGGAGGCGGAAAAAATCATGGGCCTGCGCTCGGACGCCATCGAGGCGGCTCTCGGCTTCACCGAGGGCCCCACCCTGATCCACGCCGACGATCTGGCCCTGCCGGTCAGGCCGGTGCAGGCATAAATGCAAACCCTCTCCCCCACCTTCGGCGGGGGCGAGGGTTTTGTTGCTCAACCCATTCTGTTCCCTATCACCCGCCAATTGCCTATGACCAAGCTATGAGCGCCCAACTGACCTCCCTCACCGCCGGCATGCCGATCCCCTACGGCGGCGACCGCGTGGCCCTGGTCTCCGCCGATCTGGCCGCCGCCTTCAAGGCCGGCGACAGGCTGGTGGTGGTGCAGGAAACCGGCGCCCTGCTGCATATCCCCGCCGATGTGCACGAGGTTGCCTCGGGCGCGGTGGCGCGGGCCTATGACGCCTTTCGCAAGATGGGCGAGGTGTCCGATCAGGCCATCACCGCCTTCTTTGAGGCCTTCTCCGCCAATCTGGAGGACCCCAAGGCTTGGGCGGCCGTCGCGGCGGCCAACGCCCAGGACGCGGACCTGGCGCGGGCGCGCGGGCGTTCGACCACTCGCCTTATCGCCGACGACAAGATGCGCCAGGGCATGATCGAGGGCTTGCGCGGCTGGCGCGACAGCTCCGTCGGCCCAAGCGCCGTGCTCGAACGGATCGAGCACCCCGGCTGGAGCGTGGAGCAACTGACCGCGCCGCTGGGCGTCGTCGGCTTCGTGTTCGAGGGCCGGCCCAATGTGTTCGCCGACGCGGCGGGGGTCCTGCGCGGCGGCAATACGGTGGTGTTCCGCATCGGCAGCGATGCGCTGGGCACCGCCAAGGCCATCGTCGAACACGCCCTGGAGCCCGCGCTGGAAGCCGCCGGTTTGCCCATGGGCGCCGCGTCGCTCGTGAACAGCGCCGAGCGTTCCGCCGGCTGGGCCATGTTCTCTGACCCCCGTCTGTCCCTGGCCGTGGCGCGCGGTTCAGGCGCGGCGGTGGCCCAGCTGGGCGCCGTGGCGCGTCAGGCCGGCATCCCCGTCAGCCTTCATGGAACAGGCGGCGCCTGGCTGATCGCCGACCGGGCGGCGGACGCACAACGCTTCGCCGCCGTGGTGGAGAGCTCCCTGGACCGCAAGGTGTGCAACACCTTGAACGTCTGTTGCATCGTGCGTGAGCGGGCCGATGAGCTTGTCCCCCTGTTCCTGAACGCCCTGACCCGCGCGGGCGAGCGGCGGGGCCACGGCTGCAAGCTGCATGTGGTGCAGGGCGACGAAGCCTGTCTGCCAAAGGGTTGGCTGGATAGGCGCGTGAAGGTCCGCCGGGCCGAGGGCGATGTTGAGGAGCCCAAGGCCGAAAGCCTGCCCGTCCACGACCTCAGCCGCGAGTGGGAGTGGGAGGACACGCCCGAGGTCAGCCTGAAGATCGTCGATACGCTGGATGAAGCCATCGCCCTGTTCAACGCCTTCAGCCCCCAGTTCATCGCGAGCCTGGTCTCTCAGGACGATGAAGCCCATAACCAGTTCATCCGGGCCATCAATGCGCCCTTTGTCGGCGACGGCTTCACCCGTTGGGTCGACGGCCAATACGCCCTGAACCGGCCCGAGTTGGGCCTATCCAACTGGCAGAACGGACGCCTGTTCGCGCGTGGCGGCGTGCTGGCGGGAGACGGGGTGTTCACCGTGCGCAGCCGGGTGCGTCAGTCCGACCCAAAGCTGCGCCGCTGATGTGGTCGGCGGGACCCGCGCGGCGTCTGCCGGCCGGAGGTCGCCCTCAAGTGCTGCGGCCGGGCTTTTTCCTCGTGCGCGGCCAGAGGATCGGCCTGTTCGGCGGCTCCTTCGACCCCGACCATGACGGCCACGCTCATGTTGCTCAAACCGCCTTGCGGCGGCTGGGGCTGGACAGGGTCATCTGGCTGGTCTCGCCGCAGAACCCGCTCAAGCCGCGCTCGGCGGACCTGAAACGTCGAATGGACAGCGCCCGGTGGTTCGCGCACGGCCGCTCTATGATCGTGTCGGACATCGAAAGCCGCCTCGGATCGGCCTACACCATCGACACCCTGCGCGCGCTCAAGGCGCGCTTTGCCGGCGTGCATTTCGTGTGGATCATGGGGGCGGACAATCTGTCGAGCCTGCACCGCTGGCGCGGCTGGACCCAGATCATGCACGAGGCGCCGGTGGCGGTGATCGCCCGGCCGGGCTCGGCGATCCGCAGCCGTTTGGCCCCCGCGGCGGTGCGCTTCGCCCCCTATCGGCGCCATTCGCGCGAGGCCCGCCTGCTGCCGCTCGCCCCCGCGCCTGCCTGGCTCTATATGCGCGTCCCGCTCAATTTCAGCGCCTCCAGCGCGATTAGGGCCAAGGACAAGCATTGGGGCCGGTGAACCCTGGGCTTTTCCGTGCTATGAGGCGCCACTGGTCAAAGGAGCCACACGCTGAATCGTAAAGCTGCGCCTAGCGCGCCCGTCGCCGAAGGAGCGCCCGTTCGCGCCCCGGCCCGAGCCAAGAAAACCGCCGCCAAGCCCCGGCCGGTCATCTCGCTCGAAGAATTGATCCTCACGCGCCTGGACGAGGATAAGGCTGAGGACATCGTTCTCATCGACCTGAAAGGCAAAAGCTCCATGGCCGACGCCATGGTGATCGCCTCCGGCCGCTCGCAGCGCCACGTCAGCGCCCTGGCCGATCACCTGGCGCGCGCCATCAAGGACGCCGGCCACGGCCGCGCGCCGATCGAAGGCCTGCCCCAGTGCGATTGGGTGCTGATCGACGCAGGCGACGTGATCGTCCACCTGTTCCGCCCCGAAGTGCGCGCCTTCTACAACATCGAAAAGATCTGGTCGGTGGACACGCCCTCGCGCCACCTGGCGGCGAATTAATTACCGCTCACCCCGGCCTACGCTTTCGCCGTATGAACTGGGATACGGGCCCAAATTGCCGCCTTCTCCGGAAGGGAGTTGCAAGAGGGAAACCTCAACGCCATCGGGTCCGATGACGACTTGGTCAGTGATGGCTTCGACAATCTGGCGCTTCTCTTCCCAGGGAAGGTCCGGCCAGCGTGTAGCGACATTTCGCGTTTCATCAAGGATGGTCTCGCCCGAGTGCAGGTTGATTTTGAGGACGTCCCGCTCGGCCTGAAGCCGGGGCAGTTCCTCTTCGACCTGCGCCCGGCGTTCTGAAATGGGCTTCCAGCGGCGGCCGAAATCGGCCTTTGGCACTTGGCCCGCGTGATAGAGCGCGAAGAGGTCATCCTCCTGCGCCTGGAGTTTTGCCCGCTCGGCTTCCACCGCTTCGATGAGCTGTTCTTTTTCCCGGACGAGTTCGGCGGCGGCGGCCAAATGGCCGCGAACTTCATCGGTCGACATCAGGAATGCGGCCAGCTGCTCGCGGTAGACGGTCTCCAATTCGGCGACCGGAATTTTGGTGCGGCAGGCTTGGCAAGTGTATTTGTCGCTGTTGGAGGGAACATACATTTTCGGGCCGCAGTGGCAGAAGGCGAACCCGGCGAAGAGGTAGCGGGTGCGCTTAGCGGGCTTCCGGTCCGACCTCTGGCTTTCAAGGATGCTGTTGCAGCGCTCCCAAAGTTCCTCGGACACGATGGGTTCAACCGGCGTGTATATCCACTCCTCCTCGGGCTTAAACTCCCAGCCTGCCTCGTTGTCGGCAACGCGCGTCGTGTTGGCGCGGTGAAGCCCCTTGGCGCTCGGGTCCTCGATGAGGCGCAGGATGCTGTTGCCGGTGAATGGCGCGCCCGCACGCGTGCGATAGCCGCGCGCGTTGAGAATGTTCGCGACCGCCTTGCGCCTGCGGTGCTCGGCATAGAGCTCATAGGCTAAGACGCGCACGGGAGCGTCCTTGGGGTCGACTTCAAGCTTCTTGTCGACCCAGCGGTATCCGAAGGGCGCGAGGCCGCCGAGCGGCTTCCCCAGCTTGGCCCGCACCGGGATTGAGGCCTTCACTCGGTCAGCAATTTCCTCGCGCTCCCACTGCGCCATGGCGGCAATCATCGTGAAGAAAAGCCGGCCGGCTGGGGTCGAGGTGTCGATGCTCTCCGCAAGCGAGACCATGTCGGCGTCGCAGGCGCGGAACACCTCGGCGAAGTCGAGCAGCTCCTTGGTGTTGCGGGCGAGCCGAGCGAGCTTCGAGAAGACGAGGCCGGTGATGACGCCGGCCCGGATGTCGGCGAGCATCTTCTTCGCGGTCGGGTGCGCCATCACGGCTTTGCCGGAGACGGCATCGAGCCGATAGACCTCCGCCACATGCCAGCCTTTCAGCTCGGCATACGCTCGCGCCCGCTGTTCGTGGTGTTCCGGGCTCTCGCCGCGCACCTGGTCCTCGGTCGAAACCCGTATCCAGATGCCGACTGACTTAACTTCACTGGCACGTTCTTGACGCATCAGCCCCTCCGTGGCCTGAGAACAAAGAGGATACACCAACCGGGGCCGCACGTGAATCTTTTGGGTGCTTCTGGTACAGTAGGCGACGCCCCGCAGGGTGCGACCTGCGGGGCGTCAGACGACCTCAGAAGGCTGTCTCGGAGCTAGAGCGGAACCCGTTTAGACGGAACCGTAGCCGGAGTTGACGAGGTAGTTGGCGCACTCCTTTGGGCTGAAGAGGTCCAGGAGTTGACCGGCCTTACGCCAAGTGGCTTCGATGTCTCGCGGCTGGGCCTTTCGCATCAGGTGTTTGAG
>CAYVHP010000058.1:0-13348 GCA_964451265.1 uncultured Caulobacteraceae bacterium
ATCGCCATCAACTTGCGAAGGGCCCTGGTCCTCACCGCCTGAACCACCAGAACAACACACCGAGGCGCCCGCCTTAAGCCTCACACCAAGCCCACATTCATCAAGACCAGGGCGTCTGGCCGCGACTATCGCAAAGCTCCCTCGAGGGGGGAGAGGTCGGGAGTGGGGGTGTAGGGCGCGACGCTTGTGGGTTCGTGCTTGAGGCGCCGCCTCCTGCGCCTGTGCCGAAACCTCGGCGCGAGCACCCCCATCCCTGCCCTTCCCCCCTGGAGGGGGAAGGACGCTTTATCCTGAAACGCTCGCTATTGGGTTCGCGTCACTCAATGCGTCCATCGGCGCCCTATCGCCCGCCCACGGTGCGGTCCATAGTCCACCGCTCCATTCCCCGCGTCCCATCCCATGCCCAACGGCGCCGCCTCAGCTCACCTCTATCGTCCCAAGCTCCTCACGGTGCTGAGCGAGGGCTATAGCCTCGACGCCCTGCGCCGCGACGCCATGGCGGCGTTGACGGTGGCGATTGTGGCCCTGCCCCTGTCCATGGCCTTGGCTGTGGCTTCGGGCGTGTCGCCCGAGCGGGGGCTCTATACCTCCATCGTCGGCGGGTTCCTGGTGTCGACCCTGGGCGGCAGCCGGTTTCAGATCGGCGGGCCGGCGGGGGCGTTCATCGTGCTGGTGGCGGCCACGACGGCCAAGTTCGGGCTGGAGGGCCTGCTGCTCACGGTGATGATGTCCGGCGCCATGCTGGCCCTGATCGGCGCCTTTCGCCTGGGTTTGTTGATTCGCCACATTCCTCACGCGGTGACGGTGGGCTTCACCTGTGGCATCGCCGTCACCATCCTGGCCAGCCAGCTCAAGGACCTGGGCGGGCTGAAGCTCTCCGCGCCCGAGCCGGGCCTTTTGTTTCCCAAGCTTGGCGTGCTCGGCGCAGCCCTTCCCACGCTGAATTTGGCGGCGCTCGGCCTCGGCTTGGGATCCGCAGCGGTGATCTTCGCCTTTCGCCGTTGGCGCCCGACCTGGCCGGGGATGCTGATCGCCGTGATCGGAGCATCTGTCCTGGCGGTGCTGCTGCACCTGCCGGTCGCCACCATCGGCAGCCGGTTCGGCGCCATTCCCCATAGCCTGCCCTGGCCACGCCTGCCGCCTTTCAGCCTGGCCTTAGCGCTCCAACTCCTGCCCTCGGCCCTGTCCTTCACCCTGCTGGGCGCAGTGGAAAGCCTGCTTTCGGCCAAGGTCGCAGATGGCATGACCGGGCGCATTCATCGCTCGAATATGGAGCTGGTGGCGCAAGGCCTGGCCAATATCGCCTCGGCCCTGTTCGGCGGGATCGCCGTCACCGGAACCATCGCCCGCACCGCGACCAATGTACGGGCCGGGGCGCGCAGCCCGGTGGCCGGGATGCTGCACGCGGTGTTCCTGCTGCTGTTCATGTTCATCGCCGCGCCCCTGGCGGTCTATGCGCCCCTGTCGGCCCTGGCCGGGGTGCTGATGGTGGTGTGCTGGAACATGGCGGAGAAAGGCGAATTTGTCCGCCTGCTGGGCGACTGGCGCACGGCCTTGGTCCTCCTGGCCACCTTCGGCCTGACCCTGGCGCGCGACCTGACCACGGGGATCGTCGCCGGCTGCTCGCTGGCGTGCCTGTTCTACGTGGTCAAGCGCGGCGTGCCGGAAGAAGGCGCCTGAATCCGTCTGATTTTCGAGCCCGAGTCTTGACTTGCGCCCGTCAGAAGCCTAATTCCCACCCCGTTAGCACTCGGAGGGTGTGACTGCTAACAGTCAAGCCCCGGGGCGCTACGCCCATCATAACCACCCCGTTTCCTACGGAGAGCCAAAATGTCCTTTCGTCCTCTTGGGGACCGCGTCCTCGTGAAGCGCGTCGAAGAAGAATCCAAGACCAAGGGCGGGATCATCATTCCCGACACCGCCAAGGAAAAGCCGCAGGAAGGCGAAGTTCTCGCCGTCGGCCCCGGCGCCCGCGACGAATCCGGCAAGCGCATCGAGCCCGACGTCAAGGTCGGCGACCGCATCCTGTTCGGCAAATGGTCCGGCACCGAGGTCAAGATCGACGGCGATGACCTGATCATCATGAAGGAATCCGACATTCTCGGCGTGGTCGACAAGATCGCCCAAGCCAAGGCCGCCTGATCCTTCCCATCCGAAATTTAAGCCCCCGTCCGTCTGGACGAGGGTTTTTCTATCTGAAAGAGCAACACCATGGCTGCGAAAACCGTATATTTTTCATCGGACTCCCGCGACCGCATGCTACGCGGGGTCAATATCCTCGCCAATGCGGTGAAGGTGACCTTGGGCCCCAAGGGCCGCAATGTCGTCATCGAGAAGTCCTTCGGCGCTCCGCGCTCCACCAAGGACGGCGTGACCGTCGCCAAGGAAATCGAACTGGAAGATAAGTTCGAAAACCTGGGCGCCCAGCTGATCCGCGAAGTCGCCTCCAAGACCAATGACAAGGCCGGCGACGGCACCACCACCGCCACGGTCCTGGCCCAGGCCATTGTGGTCGAGGGTCTGAAGTCGGTCGCGGCCGGCATGAACCCGATGGACCTGAAGCGCGGCGTCGACAAGGCCGTGATCAAGGTCGTGGCCGAGATCAAGGCTTCCTCCAAGAAGGTCACCACCAACGACGAGATCGCCCAGGTCGGCACCATCTCGGCCAATGGCGACGCCGAAGTCGGCGCCATGATCGCCAAGGCCATGGACAAGGTCGGCAACGAAGGCGTCATCACGGTTGAAGAAGCCAAGTCGCTGGAAACCGAACTGGACGTCGTGGAAGGCATGCAGTTCGACCGCGGCTACCTGTCGCCCTACTTCATCACCAACGCCGACAAGATGGAGGCTGTTCTCGAAGAGCCGAATATCCTGCTGTTCGAAAAGAAGCTCTCTTCCCTGCAGCCCCTGCTGCCGGTGCTCGAAGCTGTGGTCCAATCGGGCCGTCCGCTGCTGATCATCGCCGAAGACGTGGAAGGCGAAGCCCTCGCCACCCTGGTGGTCAACAAACTGCGCGGCGGCCTGCGGGTTGCGGCGGTCAAGGCGCCGGGCTTCGGCGATCGCCGCAAGGCGATGCTGGAAGACCTCGCCATCCTGACCGGCGGCCAGCTGATCAGCGAAGAGCTGGGCATCAAGCTTGAAACGGTCAGCCTCGACATGCTGGGCCGCGCCAAGAAGGTGACCATCACCAAGGACGACACCACCATCGTCGACGGTTCGGGCGACAAGGCGGCCATCGAGGCCCGTATCGGCCAGATCAAGCGCCAGATCGAAGACACCACCTCCGACTACGACAAGGAAAAGCTGCAGGAACGCCTGGCCAAACTGGCCGGCGGCGTGGCGGTCATCCGCGTCGGCGGCTCGACCGAAGTGGAAGTGAAGGAAAAGAAGGACCGCGTTGACGACGCCCTGAACGCCACCCGCGCCGCGGTGGAAGAAGGCATCGTCCCCGGCGGCGGCGTGGCCCTGCTCAAGGCCTCCAAGGCCCTGGACGGCATGGTCGGCCTCAACGCAGATGAAACCGCGGGCATCGCTATCGTTCGCCGCGCCCTGCAAGCCCCGATTCGTCAGATCGCCGAAAACGCCGGCGTTGAAGGCTCCATCGTGGTGGGCAAGGTGCTGGACAACAAGTCGGCGACCTTCGGCTTCAACGCCCAGACCGAACAGTATGTCGATCTGGTCGCCGACGGCGTGATCGACCCGGCCAAGGTGGTTCGCACAGCTCTGCAGGACGCGGCTTCGGTCGCCGGTCTGCTGATCACCACCGAAGCGGCTATCGCCGATGCGCCGAAGAAGAACGCGCCCCCGCAAATGGGCGGCGGCGATCACGGCATGGGCGGGATGGACTTCTAAGTCCAGTCAACCGTTTGGACGAAATGGAGGGCGGGGCCGCGAGGCTCCGCCCTTTTTCGTGCCCGTAACGACGGAACGAAGTCTGTCAGTCCAGCGTTGCCGTTAGGTCAAATTGACAGGGAGCCCATAATGAAAACATTTTCCGCCATCGCCATTGCGTTGGCAGCCGCTGTCGTCGCCGCCGGTCCGGCGTTGGCCCAGCCCTACGATCATCGCGATCAAGGCGGCAATCACGGCCAATCCGCCAACCGCGGCTGGAGCGACCATTCCGACTGGCGCAAAGGTGGGCGCGTGGCGCGCAACGACTGGGACCGCGGCCAACGGGTCGACTATCGCTCCCATCACCTGCGCCGCCCGGCGCGCGGTTACGAATGGCGTCAAGTCGACGGCAACTATGTCCTGGCCGCCGTCGCCACGGGCGTGATCGCCAGTATGATTATGTCGGGTCACCACTAAGACCTTAGCAATGTTGCACTGCAAGATAGGCGGGGCCTTTACGCCTCGCCTATCGCGCCCACTTGCTGCACCCTGCGTCTCGAGGCGCACATCAGGGCCGTGTGACAGTTTTGTGCTTGCCCCGCGCACCCGGGATATCTAACCAACATCAGGCCGCCAGGTTCTGAGTCCATTCCGGACGGTCCATGGCCGCTTCTGGAGTGCGCCCGTGATCGATGCTGCGACGGCAATTTCCGGCATGGACGAAGCCCCCACTCGCCATCCCCGCCTGGTGAAATGGGTGCACGAGATCGCGCTGATGACTCAGCCCGATCACGTGCATTGGTGCGACGGCTCAGATGCAGAGTGGGCGCAGCTGACGGGCGAGCTGGTCAAGGCCGGCACGCTCACGCCCCTGAACCCCGCCAAGCGGCCCAACTCCTTTTACGCCAATTCCGATCCGCGCGACGTGGCCCGGGTGGAAAGCCGCACCTTCATCTGCTCGCAGCACAAGGACGACGCAGGTCCGACCAACAACTGGGTCGCGCCGGACGAGATGCGCGCCACGCTCAATCCCCTGTTCACCGGATGCATGCGCGGGCGCACCATGTACGTCGTGCCCTTCAGCATGGGCCCCATCGGCTCGCCGATCAGCGCCCTGGGCGTTGAGATCACCGACAGCGCCTATGTGGCCATATCCATGCGGGTGATGACCCGCATGGGCCAAGCGGCG
This sequence comes from uncultured Caulobacteraceae bacterium, assembly GCA_964451265.1. Taxonomy (GTDB): domain Bacteria; phylum Pseudomonadota; class Alphaproteobacteria; order Caulobacterales; family Caulobacteraceae; genus BOG-938. The sequence goes on from CAYVHP010000058.1 coordinate 5,021, forward strand.
CTCGACGCCCTGGGCGATGACGGCTTCTTCGTGCCCGCCGTGCACAGCTTGGGCGCGCCCCTCAAGCCCGGCGACAAGGACGTGTCCTGGCCGTGCAACGAGACCAAGTACATCGCTCACTTCCCTGAAACGCGCGAGATTTGGTCTTACGGCTCGGGTTACGGCGGCAACGCCTTGCTTGGCAAGAAGTGCTTCGCCCTGCGCATCGCCTCGATCATGGCGCGCGACGAAGGCTGGCTGGCCGAGCACATGCTGATCCTCAAGCTGACCTCGCCCGAGGGGCAGGTCCGCTATATCGCCGCCGCCTTCCCCAGCGCCTGCGGCAAGACCAACATGGCCATGCTGCAGCCGACCATTCCCGGCTGGAAGGCCGAGACCATCGGCGACGACATCTGCTGGATGCGCTTCGGCGCCGACGGGCGGCTCTACGCCATCAATCCGGAGGCGGGGTTCTTCGGCGTGGCGCCCGGCACCGGCGTCAAGACCAACAAGAACGCCATCGACAGTCTCTACGCCAACAGCGTCTTCACCAATGTCGCCATCACCGACGACGGCGATGTGTGGTGGGAGGGCCTGACCGATGAGCCGCCCGCCCACCTGATCGACTGGAAAGGCCGAGACTGGACGCCGGATTCGCCTGACCCCGCCGCCCATCCCAATGCCCGCTTCACCGTGCCGGCTGGACAATGCCCGATCATCGCACCCGAATGGGAAGACCCTGCGGGCGTGCCGATCTCGGCCATCCTGTTCGGCGGACGGCGCGCCACGGCCGTGCCCCTGGTGACCGAGGCCTTTAACTGGGGCCACGGGGTGTTCCTCGCCTCTAATGTGGCGTCTGAAGGCACCGCGGCGGCGGAAAACAAGGTGGGTGAGCTACGGCGCGATCCCTTCGCCATGCTGCCCTTCTGCGGCTACAACATGGGCGACTATTTCGGCCACTGGCTGAAGGTGGGCGAGGGCGCCGATCCGGCCAAACTGCCGCGCATCTATTTCGTCAACTGGTTCCGCAAGGACATGCACGGCAAGTTCATCTGGCCGGGCTACGGCGAGAACAGCCGTGTGCTGAAGTGGATTTTTGAGCGGCTCGACGGCAAGGCCGGCGCTCACGACACGCCCATCGGCCGCCTGCCCAATAAGACCTCGCTGGACGTGGACGGCCTTGGCCTGAGCGAGCTTCAGCTCAACCTGCTGCTCACCGTCGATCGGGGCGTGTGGAAGGAAGAAGCCTCGCTCATTCCCTCATCATATGAAGGTTTCGGCGAGCGCCTGCCCAAGGCCCTGTGGGACGAGCACGAAGCCCTGATCAAGCGGCTGGAGACCTGGCAGGACGGGTATGCGGGCGCGGACGGATAGGGTCTGCGGACAAAAGAGACGCGAAACCCCACTCAGAAACAGCACTTTGGGTTGGGCATCGTGCCTCTGTCGCCCACACCCGCTATCGCGGGAGATCACCGTCGCTCATGAAAACCACGCTCTATTTCGAGGAACAGGTGCTGCGCAAGCGGCCCTATATCCGGCGCGAATGGTGCGAGGCGGCCCTGGCCGATCCGGTTCGGCGCGAGCAGCAGGCCGACGGGCGTCATCGCCTGTGGATTGAAGTCCTCGATACGCCGGACGGCAAATCGCGTATGCTCAGGGTGATTATCCTGGAGGACGGCGAGACGGTGCATAACGCCTTTTTCGACCGCGATTTCAGCTGAGGCCGACATGAAGCTGCACTACTATCCCGAGACCGACAGTCTCTACATCGAACTGCAAGCCGGGCCGGGCGTGGAGACGCGCCAGATCGAAGACGGGCTGAACGTGGATTTCGACGCCGCCGGGCACGCCGTGGGCATCGATATCGACGGCGCTTCCCAACGGCTCGACCTCACCACCCTGGAAACCGTAGCGCTGCCGATCAAGGCCACCCGGGCCGCCTAAGACCGGCGCGGGAGCGACGGGACCTAGGCCCTACCGTGTCGCCAGCCACGCCGCGCGGATGGGGGCTAATTCAGGATCAACCGCCTCGGCGGCGTCCAGCACGTGGGTGAAGTTCAGGCCCAGATAGCGGCCGCGATTCCACATCACCTCGCCGCAATAGATGCGGCCTTCGCGCACGGACAGCAGGCGAACTTCCTTGGGCGCGCGCCAACTGGCGCGGGGCACCGCCACGCGGGCGCCGTGGTCGCTGATGTCGCGGATCACGCAGTCTATGCTCAGGCCGGCCAGGCCGAAGAATAGTCGGCCGCCCAGGGTGCAGGCCCGGCGCGCCGAACGACGGCGTTCAAAGCCGCGTTTTTGCAGCGACCGATGGGCAGAAGGCGCAAGGGCGACGACCATGGGGCAAAATCCTAGGCCGCTTGGGTTTACCAGCGGTTAAGACTTAGCCTTAGGCCAGAGTGCGAAACGCCCGGTTGAAATAGATCATCGGATCGCCTTCGCCTGTGGCCGTCGCCAGCACCTGGCAGAACAGCACCGCGTGGGTGCCGTGCTCGATCCGCTCGACAATCTTGCAATCGAAGGCGGCCAGGGCGCCCTGCATGACCGGCGCGCCGGAATCCAGCACCGACCATTGCGCCAATTCGAACCGCTGCTCCATGGTCAGGTCGTGGTTGGAGAAGGCGCGGGCGATGTCTTCCTGGCCCACCGTCAGGGTGTTGACGCACAGCACGCCGTTTGCGCGTAGAAAATCGTTCTGGCGGCTGGACAGGTTCACGCACAAAAGCAGGGTGGGCGGATCGTCGGTCACGCTGCACACCGCAGACGCGGTAAAGCCTGCCCGGCCGGCGTCACCGTCGCTGGAGATGATATTCACCGCGCCGGTCAGGCGCGCCATGGCGTGGCGGTAGGCGTCCTTGGTGATCATTGTCCGTACACCCCCTATCCTGGCGAGATCATTTTTTCGGGCCGCACCACCGCGTCAAATTCCGCGTCGGTGACATAGCCGCCGCCCACCGCCTCCTGGCGCAGGGTGGTGCCGTTCTTGTGCGCGGTCTTGGCGATCTTGGCGGCGTTGTCATAGCCGATCTTGGGGGCCAGGGCGGTGACCAGCATCAGCGAGCGCTCCAGCGCCGCCTTGATATTGTCCTCGCGCGGCTGGATGCCCACCACGCAGTTGTCGGTAAAGCTGACCGCCGCGTCGGCCATCAGCCGCACCGATTGCAGGAAGTTATAGGCCATCACCGGGTTGTAGACGTTCAGCTCGAAATGGCCCTGGCTGCCGGCGAAGGTGAGGGCGGCGTTGTTGCCGAAGATCTGCACGCACACCTGGGTCATGGCCTCGCACTGGGTCGGGTTGACCTTGCCCGGCATGATCGAGGAGCCCGGCTCGTTTTCCGGCAGGGACAGCTCCCCAAGGCCCGAGCGCGGGCCCGAGCCCAGCAGGCGGATGTCGTTGGCGATCTTGAACAGGCTGGCGGCCACGGTGTTGATCGCCCCGTGGCTGAACACCATGGCGTCGTGCGCGGCGAGGGCCTCGAACTTGTTGGGCGCCGAGGTGAACGACAGGCCGGTGATCTGGGCGATCTTGTCGGCGACCATTTCGGCAAAGCCCACCGGCGCGTTCAGGCCGGTGCCCACCGCGGTGCCGCCCTGCGCCAGCTGCATCAGGCCCGGCAGGGTCAGCTTCAGCCGCTCGATGCCATTGCGCACCTGTTGGGTATAGCCGGAGAACTCCTGGCCGAGGGTCAGGGGCGTGGCGTCCTGGGTGTGGGTGCGGCCGATCTTGATGATGTCCTTCCACGCCTGAGACTTGTCGTTCAGGGCGTTGCCCAGCTTTTCCAGCGCCGGCAGCAGCCGTTGGACGATCTCCTCGGCGCAGGCCACGTGCATGGCCGTGGGATAGGTGTCGTTGGACGACTGGCTCATATTGACGTGGTCGTTGGGATGGACCGGTTTTTTTGAGCCCATTTCCCCGCCCATGATCTGGATCGCGCGATTGGAGATCACTTCATTGGCGTTCATGTTCGACTGGGTGCCTGAGCCGGTCTGCCACACCACCAGGGGGAAATGCTCGTCGAGTTTGCCCTCGATCACTTCATTGGCCGCCTGGATGATGGCCGCGGCGATCTTGGGGTCCAGGTGACCCAGGGCCATGTTGGTTTCGGCCGCCGCGCGCTTGACGACGCCCAGGGCCCGCACGATGGGCAGGGGCTGCTTTTCCCAACCGATCTTGAAGTTGTCGAGCGAGCGCTGGGCCTGGGCGCCCCAGTATTTGTCGGCGGCCACTTCGATGGGGCCGAAGGTGTCGGTTTCGGTGCGCGTATTGGCCATGGCTTGATCCCCGCTATTGGCTGGCGCTGGTTTAGCCGGGACGGCCAAGAGTGCAACCCCGCTTGCGGGGTGGCAGAGCCCGGGGCCTTGAGTCTAGACTGACGACATCGGAGGCGAAGCGCATGATGGTCACCACAACCAACGATCTGGCGGGCTATCAGGTCGTGCAGACCTTCGGCCTGGTGCGGGGCGTGACCGTGCGTTCCCGCAGCGTGATCGGCAATCTGGGCGGATCGATCCAGTCGATCTTCGGCGGCAATCTGTCGATCTACACCAAGCTGGCCGAGGACGCCCGGGAGGAGGCCTATCAACTGCTGGTCTCCCACGCGCGCGAAGTGGGCGCCAACGCCATCATCGGCATGCGCTACGACGCCAATGAGATCATGGAAGGCATTACCGAAGTGCTGGCCTACGGCACCGCTGTCCGCGTCCAGCCCGCTTAAAGCCTTGGACGATGACATCTGGATTGGACGGGGCAAGGTGCGCGCGCGGCAGGCGGCGGGCGAACTTGTGATCGCCGTGGACGGCCTGACCAGCCAGGCCAAGTACTACAAGCCCCTGATCCACGAGTTCTTCCGCAAGGAATGGCGCGGCGCCCGCCCGACCTGGGGCGAATTCACCGTGGAAATCGACATGGAATACACCGGCGATCCCCCGTGGCTGGACCTGGATAACCTGGCCAAGGCCATCCTTGACGCGATCAAGGGCCATGCCTTCCACGACGACGCCCAGGTCGGGCGGCTGGTGGTGGACCGACGGGCCGGGGAACGCGAACGGATCACGGTGCGGGTGACCCGCAAAGTCTAGAGCGGCGATCTGGTAGAATCAGATCGCCGCTCTAGGTTTTTGTATTGACGCGCGTTTAGTCCGAAAGCCGGTTCCCACTTTTCGGAACGCGCTCTAGCCATTCCAGGGCTCCAGCGCGCCACAGGTCGCGAGGATCGCCGAGAAGGTCATGTACACCGCCACCGTGACGGTGAAGGCGAGCTTTCGCCCGGTGGTCCAGCTGTCCAGCCGCCGACCGCCGCGCCAGACCGCAGGCAGCAGCAGGGTCTGGGTCACGCTGGCCAGGGCCGCCACCAGGGCGCAGGCCGATGCGATCAGAATGAAGCCGCCCGGCCACTCGAAAAAGGTCTGAGCGTGATCGCTCATCGCGCCCGAGCCCCAGGCCGCCGCTGACAGTGCGGCCACCAGCCACAGCACCGAGGCGGTGGTCTGCAAGGCGCTCGCCCGCTGCTGAACCATGGTCTGACGAAAATCGCGCCGGTCGCGTGTGAACAGGCCGATCAGTGTGGCCAGGCTGGCTATAATCGAGGCGCCCGCCGCCAAGGCCATGGCGTCAGGCTGCTCGAACCACCCGACCCGGGCGAAAGACTTGCGGCCGGAAGGCGAGAACCAGCGCACCGCGCGACCCTCCTGCATCTCGAACGCGGACGGCTGCTGAAACGCGAGGGATATGAAGTGGCCCGGGACTCCGGATGGGGTCCAGACGCCGACTCCATCCGGCGCGCGGATCACCAGCAGACCGTTGGAGTCCGCCGTGACCTCGGCGCTGCGGGTCACGAGGTCGACAAACTTCTCCAGCCCGCCGTACCGGCGCTGTTCGCTGAGATAGTGACCGGCGTAGATGCGCTTCAAGGTTTGTGGATCGACGGTCGAGGGCGCCGGACCGGCCGGCGGCCCTACGTAGAAGTGCTCCACCACCAAGGCGGCAAGACGTCGAACCAGTGGGTCCGCTGTCTCGCTGTTGCCGGCGACGAAGATGCCCAGGCCCAGGGCGGGCGCCGTGGTCATGTCTGCGCGGAATGACAGATCCGAACCGTCCAGGCCCACGCCCTCAATGCCGCCGGGCAGGGACTGTTGCAGCAGACCGCTGGTCCACCCCGGCAACCCGGGCGCCGCTGTGTGCAGGGCGGTGCGCTGAGCCTGCGCCGTGGGCGGTCCATAGATCGACTGGCCGTCTAAGGTCCCCCCGGCCAGCAGAACCATCATAAAGCGGGCCATGTCCGCCGCCGTGGATGACGCTGACGCCGCCGGGGCGATTTGGCCGGAATAACCCATGGGCCGAGCCTTCAGGGTCAGGCCGGTCCAGCGAAAACCTTCCGCCATCCCTTGGGCCATGGAGGCGGGCATGGGCGCAGGCAGGCCGGGCATGGCGGCGTGCGGTTCGCGGAACGAGGTGTGCTCCATACCCAGGGGATGCAGAATCTCGGCCTCGATCAGGCTCTCAAACGGTTGCCCCGTCACCTGGCTGACCGCTTCGCCCGCTAGGGCCGCGTCATAGTCGGTATATTCCGACCTCAAGGCTGGCGGGCGCACCCGGCGCGGGCGTTCCTGGCGCAGATAGACCTCGAGCGGCCGAATTTGCCGGGGGTCGCGTTCGAACAGGCGGCCCAGGGCCCGTTCTTCGAAGCCCGAGGCGTGGTCCATCAAATCGCGCAGACGGACTGGCTCAGTAAACCCCTGGTCGCGCACCTGCAGTTTCTCCGGCAGGTAAAGGTTGATCGGAGCGTCCAGCCGCATGTGGCTGCGCTCGACCTCCTTCATCACCGCGATCCAGGTGAAGCTTGAGGAAAGCTCGCCCAGGCGAAACAGGGTCGTGTCCGGATCAACCGGTCTTCGGGGACGATAGGCGGCGAAACCATAGCCCTTTTTGAGCAGGACCTGGCCGTTCTGCACCACAGACACAGTGACGCCGGGAATGTGGTCTTGCTGCATGCTCTGACGAACCACGCCGTCGACAAAGGCCTCCAGTTCGGCTGCGGGAACGGGCGCCCCGGGCGCCAGGCGCGCGCCGGGCGCAGGGGGCGGCAAGCTTGGCGGAACAGCGGCGGGCGCACGGGCTGCCTGCGCATTGGCGTGCACACGGTAATATCGCCGACCCGGGGTCGGCGCCGGAGCGGGCGCTTGAGCAGAGGCGGCCGTGGCGGCGGGACCGGTCTGGGCCGTCTCCTGCGCACGGACGCTCAACAGCCCGACCGACAGGGCCATTGTCGCAGCCGCAACGGCCATCGCGCGCCAGGGTTTGCCCATGAGGCTAATGCTGCCTGAAGCCGTAGAAGGGCAGGGTGGGCGCCAGGCCCGCGCCCACCGCCACCTGGGGCTCGGAGGGCGGCGACATATCGGCGGCCTTTTCCTTTTCAGCGACACAGGCGCGCGCGGCGGCGGCCAAGGCGACGAAATTGTCCACTGTGGGCAGGGTCTGCAGAATGCAGGCGTCGAAGTAGGGGTACTTGTCGCTTTCGCTACAGCCAAACGATGACCGATCAGGCCGGGCGGCGGTGAGGATCATGCGGTTGGGTCCCGACAGGGTGGGGATGAGGCTGCCGGAGAAGCAGGCGGAAATGATCAATACCGCAGGACGCGAGGCCGGGCACCCGCTGTCGACGATGCTGGCCAAACCGCTGGCCATCAAGGGCTGATCGCTCATCATCACCAGGCCGGGCTGTCCATGGGAGGTGAAATAGACCAGACAGCCTTCGGGAGCCAGGGCGGCCACGCGTTGCAACTCGGTGGAGATGATATCGATACGGGCGGGTTTGACGCCGTCTGGCAGGCCGTCCGGCAGGCTGGAGAACTGGGCGATGTGATCCCGCCTGAAACCCAGCTTGAGCAGCGCCTCGGATACATCGCGGCGGGCGTTGTCAAAGGCGGGCGAGATCGCGCCGGAATGGGCATGGTAGTCGCCGGAAATGACCACGGCGGCCCAATGGGCGAAGGGGCTTTCCTCAGCCAACGCGCCGTCGGCGCCGGCTAGGCAAGCAATGATCGCCAGGACGGTCGCCGCGATTATCCTGAACGGGCTCGCAGACGCTCGACCCAACTACTTTTTCCGGAACTGGTCGAGGGACACCACCTTGGGCTCCTCCCCCTCCGTCGCGCCGGCTGTCGGCGCGGGGTGCGTCGGGGCGGGCTCGGGCGGCGGCGGTGCGGCTGTCTGGTCCGCTCCCGGGATCAGGTCGAACTGCAGCAGGAACTGAACGCTGGGATCGTAAAAACGGGTGACCGCCGCGTAGGGCACCGACAGACGCTTGGGCTGGCCGCCGAACTTCAGGGTCACGGTGAAGAAGGTCT